>CAKKQX010000036.1 GCA_919902235.1 Burkholderiales bacterium | reverse complement strand
CTGGCGTTACTTCTGATCCCCCCGGGATCCCTGCTGCTGATCGCAGGCTACGGGCTGATCATTGCCAGGCGCCGGCCACGCGCAGGGAAATTCCTGATCGGCGTTGCCATGCTGGCGCTATACGTTCTTTCCACCAATTACGCGGCCGACCGTTTGCTGCAAACCCTTGAACCCGAACCGCGCGATTTGCTTGCCGACCGGCGTGGCCAGGCAATCGTCGTGCTGGGCGGCGGCAAATACTTCTCGGCACCGGAATATGGCGGCACCGATACGGTCAAAGCCCAGACCTTGGTGCGGCTAAGGTATGCGGCCCGGTTGCATCACGCCACCGGGAAACCGATCCTCGTCACCGGCGGCAGCCCGGAGGGCAGCGCGACGGCCGAGGCAGCAGCGATGAAAATCGTGCTGGAAAACGAATTCAAGGCTCCGGTCGGCTGGACCGAAAATAACGCCAACAACACACTCGAAAATGCGCGCCTCAGCCACCGCATTCTGAACGCGGCCGGCGTGCGCACCATTTATCTCGTTACCCATGGCTGGCACATGCCGCGCGCAAAACTGGCGTTCGAGCACGCGGGTTTCGAGGTGATCCCCGCCCCCACCGGCTTTACCACCGGCTACCGGCTGACCGTGCTCGACTTCATGCCGAGCGCCTACGCGCTCCATAACAGCAGCCGGTTTATGCATGAAGTCATCGGCGGCGGCGGGTATCGGCTAAAATTCCTGGTTGCGCGCTGGTTTTGACGCATCGATGCATTAGCAGTCACTTAGAGGACGATCATGAAAGCCCGCATCAAGTGGATTGAAAACGTAAGCTTTGTCGGCGAATCGGAAAGCGGCCACGCCATTGTCATGGATGGCGCGCCTGAGGGCGGCGGCCGCAACCTGGGCCCGCGGCCCATGGAGACGATGCTGATGGGCGCCGGCGGCTGCACCGCTTACGATGTCGTGCACATTCTGCGCAAGGCGCGCGCGCCGGTCACGGATTGCGTGCTGGAAATTGACGCCGAACGCGCGCCGGAAGATCCCAAGGTATTCACCCGGATCCACTTTCACTTCATCGTGACGGGCAAGGGGCTGAAGGCGCAGCAGGTCGAGCGCGCCGTGCACTTGTCAGCCGAGAAATATTGTTCGGCGTCCATCATGCTGGGCAAGACCGCCGCCATCACGCACGACTTCGAAATCAAAGAGAATTAAATCCCTGCCGCAAAAGCGCCAGGGTTCTTTGCAATATCCACTTGAGGATTACGCAAAGAGGGTACGCAAAGTAATCCCCCGGCTGCCTTGCGGGTTCTTCGCGCCGCCTGTGCCTCTGCGGTTGCTCTCTAAATCCAGAATGCGGTTTTGGTCATGACTTTCGACGACAAGCGCATCGCGAGCCTGGCCGGAAGCGGCAGCTCGGCCGCGCCGTACTTGACGGCGCTGGTGGCATGCCGCGCCTCATCGTCCTTCATCTGCTCCAGTATTGCCCGGCTTTTCCGATCTTCTTCCGGTAGCCGCCGCAGGTGGCCTTCCAGATGCTTGACCACCTGGCGCTCGGTTTCGGCGAGAAAACCCAGGTTCCACTTGTCGCCGAGCAGTCCCGCGGCCGCACCCAGGGCAAATGAGCCGGCATACCACAGCGGATTGAACACGCTTTTCCTGCCGCCCAGTTCCCCGATGCGGCGTTCGGTCCACGCCAAGTGCTCGGTTTCCTCCAAAGCCGCCTGTTCCAGGGCCTGCCTGGCCGCCGAGTCGCGCGCGGTCATGGCCTGCCCCTGATACAGCGCCTGGGCGCAGATCTCGCCGCTGTGATTGACGCGCATCATCGCGGCTGACAGCGTTCTTGAGGTTTGCGCCATTTCCGCTTCGGGCATATCCGCGCCCGGCGCGCGGGCGGAAGCCGGGGCCGGCGCAAACAGGGTGCGCAGGCCCTTGTCAAAATTGATGATCAAGCGGTCAATATCGAGCATGATTCAAGTATAACGCCAGCTAGGCGGCACGCCCGAACAGGCGCTCGAGCTCGATGCCGGGCTCGGGCGCGCGCATGAAGGCTTCTCCGACGAGGAAGCAATCCACTTTGCTGTCGCGCATGATTTTCACATCCCCGGGTGTCAGGATGCCGCTCTCGGTGATCACGCTGCGGTCCGCGGGTATGCGGCCGAGCAGGTTCAGCGTCGTATCGAGACGGGTTTCGAAGGTGCGCAAATTGCGGTTGTTGATGCCGATCAGGGGGGTTTCCAGCTTCAGCGCCTGGTCAAGTTCGGCACCGTCATGGGCCTCAACCAGCACCGCCATGCCGACTTCCTGCGCAACCGCTTCCAATTCGCGCATGCGCGACATATCGAGCGCCGCCACGATCAGCAGTATGCAATCGGCGCCGGCGGCACGCGCTTCATAAATCTGGTACGGGTCGATCATGAAGTCCTTGCGCAGCACCGGCAAACGGCATGCCGCGCGCGCCTGCCTGAGATGGTCGATATTGCCCTGGAAGAATTTGGCGTCGGTCAGCACCGACAAACAGGCGGCGCCGTGTTTTTCATAACTGGCGGCGATCGCCGCCGGATCAAAATGCTCGCGCAGCACGCCTTTGCTCGGACTGGCCTTTTTGATTTCGGCAATCACGGCCGGCTTGCCCGCGCGCACCTTCGCCCGCAACGCGCCGATGAAATCGCGCGGCGGCGGCATCGCCCCGGCGGCGGCCCGCACCGCCGGCAACGGCCGCGCTGCCCGGGCGGCAGCCACTTCCTCCACCTTGACCGCAATAATGCGCTGCAGAATATCAGCCATGGCCTTGGCTGAATTCGACAAACTGCCGGAGCTTTTTACGCGCCGATCCATCGGCGATCACCGCCAGCGCTTTGCTGACTCCGTCCGCATGCGTGTCGGCCAGACCGGCGACATAGATGCCGGCCCCGGCATTCAGGGCAACAATGTCGCGTGCGGCACCGTCCCGGTTATCGAACACCGCCGTGATCATGGCTTTGGACTGCCCGACCCCATCGACGCGGATCGCCTCCAGATCATGCGTCTTCAAGCCGAAATCGCCGGGTTTGATGGTGTACTCGCGCACTTCGCCATTTTTGAGTTCACTCACCATGGTCGGCCCCGCAATCGAGATTTCGTCGAGGCCTTCCTCGCCGTGCACGATCATGACGCGGCGACTGCCCAGCCGCTGCAGCACGCGTGCCTGTATGCCGACCAGATCGGGATGGAACACGCCCATCACCTGCTGCTTCGCCCCGGCGGGGTTGGTGAGCGGCCC
>CAKKQX010000035.1 GCA_919902235.1 Burkholderiales bacterium | reverse complement strand
GCGGACCGCAGGGCATATGGACGCTCAACCCCAAAGCGGAAAAGATGTCGGACATCCGCCATTACATGGCCGACCCCGAAGTGCGGCGGCTGTCCTGGCAATCGCGTCTGGCGCATCCCGCGTGGACCGCGCAGCCCAACGCCGGGCATCTTGCGCTCGCCGCGCTCGAACAACGCGGCAAGCTGCGCGCGCTCATCACCCAGAACATCGACGGCCTGCACCAGCGCGCGGGCAACTCCGCCGGGATCGTGATTGAAGTGCATGGCAACCTGCACCAGGCCGTGTGCCTGTCGTGCGCGTGGCGGGGGCCGATGCAGCAGGTGCTGGCCCGCGTGCGCGCGGGCGAGGAAGATCCGGCGTGCGAAAATTGCGGCGGCATACTCAAGAGCGACACCATTTCTTTCGGCCAGCAGCTCGTGCCCGCAGTCATCGCGCGCGCGATGGACGCGGCCAGGGAAGCCGATCTGCTGCTCGCGCTGGGCAGCAGCCTGCAGGTTTATCCGATCGCGGGCGCCGTTCCGCTCGCCAAAGCCGCCGGCGCGCGCATCGTGATCATCAATGCGCAGCCGACGCCGTTTGATGATCTTGCTGATGCCGTGTTCGATGAGGCCATCGGCGATGTGCTGCCCATTGTCTGCGCTGGTGATTTATGAGTAATTGATTTGATTGATAGTTTATGACGCATCGCAGGTGCTGACCTGCGCCTGATCATACGTAATCGGGCATATCCATGCGTTGCGGGTGGCGATTTCCTCCTGCACAGGTAGAATCGGGCCAAGGTTGCACGCCGCACAACACTGAAACAAAGCGGCGCGCGCCGGTCATAACCAGGAGGAGATTCATGAGGTTGCAATTCCACGTTGTCGCATCCGCGCTTGCCGTCGTGCTGTCACTGGCCGCCGGCGCGGTTTGCGCGCAGGCTTATTTCACCCTCTCCTTCCGGGCATAGGTATCTACACATCTCAAAGAAACCCCTTCGCCCGCCTTGGGGGAGGGCGGGGGAGAGCGTTCCGACTGTAATCTGTTATGAAACGCTCAATAAGCCATCGTTTTGAAAGCGTGAAATTGGCCTCAGACCAATCTGAATTCCATATCTACCAGGAGGATGCGGCATGAAAGCTTTTCTGAGTGCGTTTGCAGTCGTATTTGCGCTGGTTCCGGCCGTGGTGGTCCACGCCCAAAGCTATCCGAGCAAGCCGGTGCGTATCATGGTGGGCTACTCGCCCGGCGGCGGCGTGGATACCACCGCGCGCATCATAGCCGCGGCACTGACCGAGTTATGGGGCACCCAGGTGCTGGTCGAGAACCGGCCCGGCGCGGCGGGCAATTTCGCCACCGAGTTCACAGCCAAGGCTGCGCCCGACGGGTCCACCCTGGTGCTATGCAATATCGGTTCGCATGCCGTGACGCCTGCGCGCTTCAGCAAGCGGCTTACCTATGATCCGGTTGGCGATTTCGCTTTTCCGGTAAAAATCGGCGGCGTACCAAACGTTTTCATGGTACATCCCTCGTTGCCGTTTAATTCACTCAAGCAGTACATCGCCTACGCCAAGGCCAATCCGGGCAAGCTCAATTTCGGTTCTTCCGGCGTCGGCGCATCACCGCACATGTCGATCGAGTTGCTCAAGACCATCACCGGCATCAATATCGTGCATGTGCCATATAAGGGCGCAGCACCGGCGCTCACCGACGTCATTAGCGGCCACATCGAATCTTCTGTCGGCAATCTGGCGGGCGGTCCCTTGGGTGCGATCAAGGCGGGCAGGCTGCGTGCGCTGGGCGTTACCTCCGCCAAGCGCAATGCGCAATTGCCCGACGTGCCAACCTTCCAGGAGCAGGGTGTTGAGGGCTACGACGTCACAGGGTGGTACGGCCTCTGTACGCAGGCCAAAGTATCCCAAGCCATCATTACCAAAATCAACACCGACATGGGTAAATTGCTCGCCAGCGGCAGCATGCTCCGCAAGCGCCTCGAAGATCAGGGCATAGACGTTGCGCCGTCCACGCCGGATGAGTTCGCCGCGCACGTGAAGTCGGAAATTGCCAAGTGGACCAAGGTGGTGAAGGACGCCAAGCTCGAAGCAGAATAGAGTTGCATCCGGCGCGGCTTGCCGCCGGTGCAGGCTTGAAGTCGCCAATCGCGCGAGCCTGGAGAAAGACACGAGAATGCGAATGCGCGCGGCACTGTAGCGCAGAAACAAAAGCCGACTTCCCGCGATCAGGGCGCGAGCGGACGGCAAGCTGGATCAGGCGGACAATGTCTCCGAGGCGGCGCCCTGTCTGACGGAAGGGATCCGCATCCACAGATCGAAACCCCGGCATTTCTGCGTCGGGGACGGAACAACAGCAGGTAACGATGTCGTATCACTGATTCGGGGAGAGATCATGAAACGCCTGCTCAACGCGCTTGCCCTTGCGGTTGCTTTTGCCGCGCCGTCCGCTGTCACGGCGGCAGCTTTTCCCGAGCGGCCCGTGCGTTTCATCGTGCCTTTCCCGCCCGGAGGCGGCACGGACGCATTGGCGCGCATACTCGGCGCGAAACTGACGGAGATATGGGGGCAGCAGGTCATCATCGACAACCGCGGCGGGGCCCAGGGCAACATTGGCACGGCATTGGGCGCGCGGGCATCGCCCGATGGCCACACGCTCATGTTCGCCCATCAGGGTGCGCTGGTTATCAATCCGCACCTTTACGGCACGCCCGGATTCGACACGCTGCGCGACTTTGCCGCGGTCTCGCGCAGCACGGTGACGGCTTTCATACTCGTCGCGCATCCTTCCGTTCCCGCCAGGACCATGAAAGAACTCGCGCAGCTGGCAAAACAGAATCCCGGGAAACTGACCTTTGCCTCCACTTCCGCGGGACCGCAACTGCTGGGCGAGCTTTTCAAGATCATCACCGGCACGGACATGGTGCATGTTCCATACAAGGGCGGGGGGCCCGCAGTGGTCGACCTGCTCGCAGGCAATGTGGGCATCATGTTCGCCAATCCGACTTCCACGGTGCCGCATGTCAAATCCGGCAGATTGCGCGCGCTGGGCGTGCTGGGCACCAAACGCAGCGAAACGCTGCCGGATGTGCCCACGGCGGTGGAGTCCGGCTATCCGGAGCTGGGCGATGTTCTCGAATGGTACGGCGTGGTGGTGCCTGCCGCGACGCCGCGCGCGACGATTGCCAAGCTCAATGCGGGTATCGTCCAGGCGCTGAATTCGCCCGACGTGCTCAAGCGGGTGCATACCATCGGCCAGACTGTTGCACCCAGCACGCCCGAAGAGTTTGCCAAGCTGATCCGGGTGGAATTTGAACGCTGGGGCAAGGTCGTGAAAACATCCGGCGCCAAGGTGGATTGACGAATTGTCAGGCGCGCAATCAAAACAACCGGGGGAGAAAAGTTGATGCGGTCCAGAGCGGCTATCCGGTGCGGTGCGGCCCTGCTGGTGCTGGCCGTCACATTCCCCGTCCTGGCCCAGCAAGGTTACCCGAACAAGGCGCTGCGCGTGGTAGTGCCGTATCCGCCCGGCGGCGGCAACGACATCATTGGTCGCATTATCGCCGATGACCTGGGCAAGCGGCTGGGCCAGCAGGCGCTGGTCGACAACCGCCCCGGCGGCAGCACGGTCATCGGCGCCGAAATCGTCGCCAGGGCAGCGCCCGACGGCTACACGCTGCTGGTGAGCAGCCACACCACGTATGCGCTGATTCCCAATCTGAGAAGCAAGCTGCCGTACAATCCTCAGCGCGATTTCGAGCCGGTATCGCTGCTCGCTTCGCAGGCGTTTTCGCTGGCGGTGCATCCCTCGTTGCCGGTAACCACGGTCAGGCAGGTAATCGCACTGGCCAAAGCCCGGCCCGGCCAGCTCACGTTCTCCTCGGCGGGCACCGGCACCGGCACCCATTTTTCCGGCGAGCAGTTCAAAGCGCTGGCGGGACTGGACATCCTGCATATCCCGTACAAGGGCGGCAACACGGCGCTTAACGCGGTGCTGAGCGGCGAGACGACCATGACTTTCGGCAGCTTGTCCGCGCTGTGGCCTTTCGTCAACGCGCGCAAGCTGCGCATCCTTGGGGTTACCAGCGCCAAGCGTTCGCCGCTCGCGCCGCAGGTGCCGACCATCGCCGAGAGCGGCATGCCCGGCTACGAGATGACGCCGTGGTATGGCATGGTGGCGCCGAGAGGAACGCCGAAAGCGGTGATCGACCGTCTCAATGCCGAGGTCATCGCTTCGATCAAGTCGCAGGAAGTGCGGGAGCGCATGGCGCGCGTGGGCTATGAGCCTGAGGGCAGCACTCCTGCCCAGCTGGCAGACCATATCAAGACCGAACTTGCCCGTTACAACAAGCTGATCAAGACCATAGGATTCAAGGAGGAGTGAGCGCGCAGCGGCCGGCAGCTTATTGGCTGTTGATACCGGCTGCCTTCACCACCTTGCCCCATTTCGCCACTTCGCTTTGCAGGAAGCGGGCGAGTTCTTCCGGGGAATTACCGGCCGCTTCCGCGCCTGAGCCGGCGAGAATATCCTTTACCCTGGGGGCGGTCAGGCTTTCGAGCAGCGCGCCGTTGACCTTGAGCACGATGCCGCGCGGCGTCGCTTTTGGCGCGAGCAGGGCATTCCACCCGGATGCGTCATAACCCGGCACGCCTGCTTCTCCGATCGTCGGCAGTTCGGGAAAAATGGGCGAGCGTGCGCCGGCAGTCACCGCCAGCGCGCGCAGTTTTCCCGCCTTGATCGAGGACACCACCGCGGCGATCGGCGCAAACGTCATCGCGACATGGCCGCCGGTGACGTCGGTTACCGCGGGCGCCGCTCCCTTGTAGGGGATGTGGGCGATATTGGCGCCCGACATCATGTTGAACAGCACCAGCGCCAGATGGTTAGAGCTGCCGACGCCGGCAGAAGCCGAGTCCAGCGCGCCGGGCCGCGCTCTGGCTAGTGCGAGGAGTTCTTTCACCGAGCGCGCCGGCAGCGAAGGATGCACCACCAGCACGTTGGTCATTTTTACCACCAGACTCACCGGCGCGAGATCGCGCATCAGATCGTAGCCCAGTTTGGGATAGACCGCGGGACTGCTGGAGAGCGCGGTGGTGCCCATCAGCAGCGTATAACCATCGGGTGCGGCGCGCGCCACTGCTTCGGCACCGATGTTGCCGCTGGCGCCGGGCCGGTTGGAGATGATGACCTGCTGCCTCCAGATATCGCCCATTTGCTGCGCGACCGCCCGCGCCACGAGATCCACCGGCGGGAAACGGCGCCACCATGACCACGGTTTTTTCGGGATAGCTCTGGGCAGCGGCAGCGCCGCAAAACAGCAGCAGCATGAAACAGGCCAGTCGCGGGGATCGCATGCTGGATTTCTCCTCCGGATTTTCGCCAGCGCGGCAGCAATTATTGCTCCGGGCATTAAACGGGATTGATGCCATGGTGTCAACGCGCTGCCTGCCGCTTGCAACCAATGTCGGATAAGATAAGCGTTCATCAATCGGAGATTATGAATGCCATGAACAGCGCATCGAATGGAGTGCGGGAATAATGAAAATTACGCGCATACACTCGCAGATCGTGCAGTTGCCGGACGAGGAGCCGCTGGCCGGCGGGCCGCCGGATCCGGACACCAAACGCACCTTTGTCATCCTCACGCTGGAAACCGATGCCGGCATCGAGGGACTGGGACTGACTTTCTTCGGCGGCAAGCTGATCGGCGCGCTCAAGGCTGCGGTCGACGCGCTGGGCGCGCTCACCATAGGCGAAGATCCGCTGCGCATCGAGGCGATCGTGGCCAAGCTGCGCGCCGCCGCCGGCATGTCGGGACCGGGCGGCATTTTCACGCTCGCGCTGTCGGCGATCGACATCGCGTTGTGGGACATCCGCGGCAAGGCCTTCGATCTGCCGGTGTCGCGCCTGCTCGGCGGCTATCGCGATCGCGTGCCGACCTACGCCAGCGGCGCGCTGATGCGCGGTTTCCCGCTCGCGCATGTGGAAAAAGCCGGCGCCCGTCTGGTCGAGAAGGGCTTCAGGCAGATGAAAACCCAACTCGCGCTGCCTGGCGACACCAACCCCGAGCGCGAAGTCGAGCGCATCCGCGTCATCCGCGAGGCCGTTGGTCCGGAAATCGACCTGATGTGCGACATCAACCAGCGCTGGGACGTGCGCCAGGCGATTTCAATCGGCAGCCGCATCGAGGAGTACCACCTGTTCTGGCTGGAAGACGTGGTCGCGGCCGACGATTATGCCGGGCTCGCGGCGGTGGCCGCGGCGCTGGCGACGCCGGTCGCCGCCGGCGAATACGTCTACGGCCTTGCGCCGTTCCGGCATATGCTGGAAGCGCGCTCGGTGGACATCGTCATGATAGACGTGCTGCGCGCGGGCGGTATTTCACAATGGATGAAAATCGCCGGCATGGCGGAAGCGTTCAATCTGCCGGTGGTGAACCATCTGTGCCCGGAAATCTCGGTACATCTTGTCGCCGCCATCCCCAACGGCATCACGGTCGAGTACATGCCGTGGTCGGCGCGGCTGTTCGAAGAAGTGCCGCAGCCGGTGAAGGGCGAGCTGGCGGTACCGGACAAACCCGGCCTTGGTCTCAAATTCAATCGCGACATGATCAAGCGCTACGGTGCCGGCGGATGAGCGCCGCTGTTTTCCGCTGAATTCCGGGAGTTGGTTGACGGGCGTTCAATCCACCGCGAGATCGAGTATGCCCGCCTTGGGCGTGAATCCGAGCCCGGGCGCCGTCGGCAGCGTGACAGTCCCGTTCACCGGCGGCGGCGCGCCGTCGAACAGCGACTCGACGCATTTCCATCCCTGCCAGTGGAACTCGACGCGCCCGCCGTTTGGCACGCCGCCGTGCAGGTGCATGTTCATGTGGGGATAGTTGCCGCCCATTGCGAGCGGCACGTTGAATGCCTGGGCGATCGCGGCCGCCTTCAGCGCCTGTGTGTAGCCGCCGATGTCGCGCACATTGGGCTGCAGGTAATCCACCGCTTCGTGCATCAGGTACTCGCGCAAGAACAGGAGGTCCGAGGTCGCCGTGCTGCCGGCGGCGATGGGTATCGTGGTCCGCGCCCGCAGGCGCGCCATCAGGCGCGGATCGCCCTGCAGCACCGGGTCCTCGAACCAGGTGAGATTGCAGGGTTCGCACAGCTTGGCGAGTTTCAGCGCCTGCGCAAAGTTCGCCCCCTTGTTGGCGTCCATCATGAGTTCGATCCCGGGTCCGACCGCGTCGCGCAGCGCATGCACGCGTCTGGCATCCTCGAGTATGCTTTCGTCGGAAGTCTGGCCGAGGATTTCGTCGTACTCGTGTTTGCCTGCGGCGACCACCATCTTGAGACTGGTTTGCCCGTCCTTGACCAGCATGCGCGCGACCTCGATCAGTTCTTCGGTCGAATAGCGCGGCAGTCCGAAGGTGATATACGCCGGCAATTTGGCATGCGCGCCGCCCAGCAGTTTCCACACCGGCTGCCCGAGCGCTTTGCCCCTGATGTCCCACAGCGCGATGTCAATCAGGCTGACCGCGCAGTTCCACGCGCCCATGAAGTGTTTGCGGGCGGTGGCCCACCACAGCTTGGTGCGTATCCCCTCGAGACGCAGCGCGTCCATGCCCTCGATCACCGGTGCTACTTCGCGGTTGATGAACTCGCGGATGCCGTACTTCAGCGGATAAGTTGAGAGCGAATGTCCCTTGAGTCCGTCGTCGGTTTCGATCTCGACGAAATTGGCCAACGCGTGCTGCGTTTCTTTCACCAGCGGAAAGGTGAAGGGGATGCGCAATACCCAGCAGCTGACCTTGCGAATTTTCATGCTTTTCTCCGTGGGGGATGTCATGGCGGTGCGGAAATCCGGCGTTATTCATTCATCATACTCCGGGCCGGTGTTGCGCGACTGGCGCAAACTCCGGGCAGCGGAAGCGCGGCGGGGACAGCCTTTAGAACATGATCTGCCCGCCGTTCAGATGCAGGGTCTGTCCGGTGATGTACCCGCCGCCGGGACCGCACAGGAAGCGCACCGCGGCGCCGATTTCCTGCGCTTCGCCCCAGCGCCCGAGCGGGATCAGGCCCTGGGCATCGGGCCGCGCCGAGCGGTGCGCCGGACGCGTGGTATTGATATGACCAGGCGACACGCAATTGACGCGGATGCCGTGCCCGCCGAGTTCGCGCGCGAGCGCCCGCACCATGCCGGCGAGGCCGGATTTCGCGGCGGAACTCTGCACCTTGCCCACGGCGCCGGTCAACGCCGTGTCGCCGGTCAGCGCGATGATGTTGCCGCCGCCGGCCTTGATCATCACCGGCAGCGCCGCCTTGATGCAGTGGAATGCGCCGTCGAGCGTAATCGCCATGATCTGCCGCCATTGCTCGAAGCTCATTTCGGTAAAGCGCACCTCCTGGCGCAGCGAAGCGTTGAGCACCAGGATGTCGAGACGGCCGCAGCGCGCGATAACGCCGTCGAACATCGCCTGCACCTGGTCCGCATCGGCGATATCCGCCATATGAACTTCGGCCTGGCCGCCCGCGGCGCGAATTTCCTGCACGACGTTTTCCGCCTCTGCACGCGAGGCGCGCGTGTTGACCGCGATTGCGGCGCCGCCCGCTGCGAGTTCAAGGGCGATCGCGCGCCCGATATTTTTTGCCGCGCCGGTGACCAGCGCCACCTGGCCCGCGAGTTCCCTGCCGGTGCCGGCCTTGTCCGTAGCCATCATGGGTGACCTCTGAATGATGTGATCGTTGTGTGCCGCGCCGGAATAAGGGGCGCGGCCTGCATTCGTGATGCGCAGGGCAAGTATAATAACCCGATGCGAGCGCGAAGACCGGGGCGCAGCCCGACCCGGGCTCGGGCTTGGATTGGTTGTTATTCACGGAGGTGTCACTTGGTTAAACTCGAATTTCACGATCCCTCGGGCGCGCTCGAGGTGACGCAGCAGCATGCGCCGCGGCTGGCATCGCTTGAAGGCAAGCGCATCGGTTTTGTCAGCAACGAGCAGTGGCAGGCCTACCGCATGCTGCCGATGCTCAAAGAGTCACTGGAAGCGGATTTTCCCGGCATCGAAGTGCTGCCGGTCGATGCATTTCCGCAGGGCAATGCGCTTATCGGCACCGAGGAGACCGCGGCGCTGGTGAAAAAAAGCGGGGTGGACGGCGTCATCGTCGCCAATGCTGCCTGAGGAGCCTGCGCCACTGCGTGCGGCCGTGCAGCCGCCAGAATAGAAATACTGGGCATCCCCACCGTCACCATTACGCGGTCGGATTTCGTCGGCGTCATGAAGAACGCCATATCCGGACTCGGGCTCGCGCCCGATGCCGCGATGGTCACCTTTCCGATCGACATGTTCCTGCCCGACAGCGACATCGCGCCGCTGGAACGGCGCAAGCGCGAAGTTTATAACGGCCTCACGCGCTGGAAATCCGATTTCGCGCAGGCGGCGCCGGGCGCGAGCGCCATGCTCGCCGTCGAGGGCGTGGGTTACGAAGATGCGCTGATCAAAGCCAACAACTACCTGCTCACTAATCTATGGGGCGATGGCCTGCCGCTGTGGCCGGCGACCCGCGAGCGCGTGGAGTGGATACTCAAAGGCTCTGTGCTGCCGCGCACGCACGTGCTCGGCAAGTTCCCGCCGCGCGGCGGGGTAACCACGGTAGAAACCTGCGCCATCGCGCTTGCCATGGCGGGCGGGCGGCCCGAGTATCTGCCGGTGCTGCTGGCGGCGGTCGATGCCTGCCTCGATCCCGACGCCAATTTCGAGTTCATGCAGGCGACCTCGGCCGGGCCGTTCCCGGTGATCATCGTCAGCGGGCCGATCGCCAAAGAAATCCGCCTGTCCTCGGGCTTCGGCTGCCTGGGACCGGACCCGCAACAGCCGGCGGGACCCGGCATAGGCCGCGCGCTGCGCCTGCTGCAGCAAAACGTCGGCGGCGCGCTGCCCGGCGTGGGCACCATGGCCAATTACGGCTCCATGCGCAATGTGAATTTGGTGTTTGCCGAGGATGAGGAAGGCCTGCCCGAGGGCTGGCAGTCGCACGCCGCCGAGCGCCATGGCTACGCGCCGGGCACCAATTCGATTTCGCTTGTTTTCGCCAACGGCATTTCCAACATCCGGCGCCGCGGCGCGAAAAAAGAAACGCCGGAAGAAGAAGCGCTGCAGGGCATGCATCGCATGGCCGACTGCATGCGCGTGCCGGCGCTGGGCGTGCTGCAGGGTTATGAAAAGGGCACGCCGGGCATCCTGATGATCCCGCGCGTGGTGGCGCACATGATGGCCGCCCTGGGCTGGACTAAAAAATCGATGCGCGAATTCCTGTGGCAGCACACCAGGATTCCGCTCGAGCAGATGCGCCGCAACGGGTCGACCTCATGGATGGAAATCGACGCCAATCCGGTGACACGCGCGAGCATGAAGCTTGACCCGTGGCCGATCACGTTGAAACCCGACAACATCGTGCTCATCGTCGCCGGCGGCTCGCATCCCACCAACAGCCACTGGCTGCAGGGCATGGGGCCGCGCGTGTTCGGGCGCGTGGTGCGCACGCCGGAAACTTTCGACCGCTTGCTGGCCGCGGCCGACCGCGATCTGGGTTGCAGCGCCGACGAGTGCAGGATATGAGCGCGGATGCAGAGGGATAGTGTTTTGGCCATCACGATCTACGGCATCAGGAACTGCGACATCATGAAGCAAGCGCGTTGCTGGCTGGATGCGCGCGGGGTGGAGTATCTTTTTCACGATTACAAGACAGCGGGCATCGACAGTGATCGCCTGCAGCGCTGGTGCAAGGCGGTCGGCTGGGAGGTCCTGTTGAATCGCGCCGGCACCACGTTTCGCAAGCTGGCGGACGCGGACAGGCAGGCGCTGGATGCGCCTAAGGCGATTGCTTTGATGCTGGCGCAACCCTCGCTCATCAAGCGGCCGGTGCTGGATCTTGGCGGGCGCCTGCTGGTGGGATTCAAGCCGGAGTTGTACGCAAGCGCAATGCGCGCGGCCCGCTAGCAGAGCCTGTCTTGGACAGCATACAAATCGACCGCTACGGTGGCCCTGGAGTCCTCATCCGTCGCGACATTCCCGTTCCTGTTGCCGGCCGCGGAGAAGTACTGGTCCGCATCCATCACTCCGGCATCAACTTCATGGACATCCATACGCGCGAGGGCAAGTATGCAAACTCGCGCACCTATCCGGTGACGCTGCCGTGCACGCTGGGGATGGAAGGCGCGGGACAGGTGGCGGCAGTGGGCGAGGGCGTGCAAACCCTGCAGCCCGGCGACCGCGTGGCATGGTGCATTGTATGGGGCAGCTATGCCGGGTATGCAGTGGTGCCGGCGTGGCGCGCGGTGAAAGTGCCCGCCGCGCTGCCGCTGGAAATGGCGGCTGCCGTGCTGTTTCACGGTTTCACCGCGCATTACCTGGCGCACGACGTGGGCCGGCTTGCGTCTGGCATGAGCTGTCTGGTACACGCAGCCTCGGGCGGCATCGGGCAAATCCTGATCCAACTTGCCAGGCGCTGCGGCGCGCGCGTGTTCGCCACCACCAGCACTGCGGAAAAAGCGCAGGTCGCGCGCGAGCGTGGCGCCGACATGGCGCTGCTCTATGACGACGGGCGCTTTGCCGATGTAGTGCGCGATGCCACCGACGGACGCGGCGTCGACGTGGTGTTTGATGCCATCGGCAAGGACACCTTGCGCGACAGCCTGCGCGCGACGCGCAAGCGCGGCCTTGTCGTCAATTACGGCGCGGTTTCAGGCGCACTGCGCGACCTCGATCCAATCGAGCTCGGCGAGGCAGGTTCGTTGTTCCTGACGCGGCCGCGACTGGCCGATCATTTGCCTGATGCGGCGACCGCACAGCGGCGCGCGGATGATATTTTCAATGCCCTGCTCGACGGCTCGCTCAGGATCAGCATCGCCGGACGCTACACGCTGGACAATGTAATGGAAGCGCACGCCGCGCTCGAAGCGCGGCGCATGGTGGGCAAGCCCATACTCGATATTTACAAGTAACATATTGATTTAATTAATATAATTCAATTACAAGGGGAAGCCGGTGCTAATTGTTGATTCTCAAGTTCACCTTTGGGCCGCCAGCACGCCTGAGCGGCCGTGGCCCAAGGTGCTGCGCTCGCGCCCGCAGCGCGAAGTGCCGCTGGGCAGGGACGAAATGCTGCGCGAAATGGACGCCGCCGGCGTCGACCGCGTGGTGATCGTGCCGCCGGCGTGGGAAGGCGATCGCAATGACCTCGGGCTGGCCGCGGCGCAGGCGTACCCCGGGCGTTTCGCCGTGATGGGGCGCTTCGATCCCGATGCGCCGCAATCGCGCGGCATGATCGCCGGCTGGCGCCAGCAGCCGGGCATGCTGGGCTTCCGTTTCAGCCTGCACGCGCCGGCGCTCAAGCCGCTGCTTACCGAAGGCCATCTCGACTGGGTGTGGCCGGAGGCGGAAAAACACGGCATTCCGGTGATGGTGCTGGTGCAGCAGGCCGACGTGCCGCTGATCGACAAGGTCGCCGCGCGCTATCCCGGCCTCAGGCTGGTGATGGATCACTGCGCGCTGACCACGGGCAAGGACGAGGAAGCCTTCCGCGAATTCGACAAGCTGCTGGCGATTGCGCGGCGCCCGAATGTCGCGGTGAAAGTAAGCTGCCTGCCGCTCTACACCAGCGACAGCTATCCTTTTCGCTGGCTACACCCGTACCTACGCCGGGTTTACGATGCTTTCGGTCCGCGGCGCATGTTCTGGGGCACCGATTTTTCGCGCCTGCCATGCAGCTACAAGCAGGGCCTTACTTACATGAGCGAAGAGATTCCATGGCTGTCTGCAGATGACAAAGAATGGATACTCGGCCGCGGCGTGTGCGAGTGGCTGGGCTGGCCGTTGCCGGAATAGGGCCCGGCAAAAACCTGGTAATTAAAATAATGATCGGATTCGCGTCATGAAAAACGAAGGCCGCTACGCGGCGTACGGTTTGACGGGCAGGGTCGCGGTGGTCACTGGCGGCAGCAAAAACATCGGCCGCCACATCGTGTCGGTGCTGGCGGAAGCCGGCGCCGTGCCCATAATCCTGTTCCGCGAGGATGAAGAAACCGCGCGCAAGGTGTGCGACGAGATCGAAAAAAACGGCGGCCGCGCGGGGATGGTGCAGGCCGACATGGCCGATGTCGCCGCCCTGAGAAACGCGGTGCGCCGCATCGAGCGCGATTTCGGCGGCATCGACATCCTCGTCAACAACGCCGCGGTGCGCCCCAATTCGAAAATTACCGCGATTACCGTCGAAGAATGGGACCGCGTGCTCGACACCAATCTGCGCGGCCCGTTCTTCCTGAGCCAGGCGGTAATGCCCGGCATGGTGCACAGAAAATGGGGCCGCATCATCAACATCGGCGGCGTCGATGCCTACTGGGGAAAGACGCGGCGCGCGCACAACGTAGCCGCCAAGCTCGGGCTGGTGGGCCTCACGCGCACGCTGGCCAACGAAGTCGCGCGCCACGGTGTCACCGTCAACATCGTCGTGCCCGGGACCACCGACACCTATCGCCACACGCCGCAGTGGTATCCCGGACTGGACAAGATGTACGACGAGCGCAAGCAGCGCACGCCCATGGCGCGCCTGGGCACGCCGCGCGAAGTCGCCGATGCCTGCGTGTTTCTCGCCAGCGAGCTCGCGAGTTACACCACGGCGCAGGAGTTATTCGTCACCGGCGGCGCGTTCCCGCTGGTGCGTTCGCCTTCCGAGGAGTATCCGCCGGAGCAGTTCGGCGAGGTCTGATTGTTGTGTAAACTCGCATACTCCCTGATCAAACACCGCGCAAAGGAGAAGCAGTGGCAATAGAACTCAAGTCGCGACGCCACACGGTTTCCGATACGGGCGGCGCCATGGAGCTGTGCTACACCAACGGCTGGACCGATGGCCTGCCGGTGGTGCCGCCGACCGCCGAGCGCATACGCGCCATGCTGGAGGCGGGCGGCATCGCCGCGCAGCAGCAGATCGCCTTCATCGAGAACCGCCAGGTCTCGGTTACGGCGGAGAAAGTGGCGATCAACGCCGTGATGGCGGGCTGTAAAGCCGAGTACATGCCGGTGATCATCGCCACCGTCGAAGCACTTGCCGATCCGCTGTACGGCTATCACGGGCCGGCCACCAGCACCGGCGGCTCCGCGGTGTTCATGGTGGTCAACGGACCCATCGCGCGCGAGCTCGACATCAACTGCGGCGACAACCTGTTCGGGCCGGGCTGGCGCGCCAACGCCACCATAGGCCGCGCGATACGGCTGATCATGCGCAATGTGATCGGCACGTTGCCCGGCGAACTCGACCGCAGCAGCCTGGGCCATGCCGGCAAGTACTCGTTTTGCATCGCCGAAAACGAGGCCGACAGCCCGTGGCCGGCGTTTCATACCACGCGCGGTTTCCGTCCCGGGCAGAACGCCGTCACCATTTTCGCCGCGTATGCGCCGCACCAGTATTCCAACCGCCTGAGCGCGACGCCCGAAGGCGTGCTTGCGACCGCCTGCGCGCACATGAAAGTCTCGGCGGGCACCGCGCGCCATCCGCAATACGCGATGGTGTTCGCGGGCGAGCATCAGGCCATCATGAAAAAAGCCGGCTGGAGCCGCGGGCAGGTGCAGCAATACGTCCACGAGAATTCGCAGTCGACCGTGGCTGAACTCAAGCGCATCAACATGCTGCCCGGCGAGGTGACGCCCGCGGACGAGCGCACGCTGTTTCCGCTGGTGGAGGCGCCGCAGGACCTGCTGGTGTTCGCTGCCGGCGGGTTCGCCGGCGTGCAGTCGGCGTTCATTCCGGGCTGGGGCAGCAAGCGCGGCTCGCAAAGCGTCACCAAGGAGATACGCCGGCCGTAATGGCAACGGCAAACCTCTGTGGCGCAATGTTTTTTTGATTGTTTTGAGCGGATTTTGCAAAAGGAGCGCACCATGACCATGCAGATTTATGACCCAACGACCGAAGTCCAGGGACGGCACATTGCTTACGTGCCGCGGCCGCAATCGCTTGCCGGCTTGCGGGTGGGGCTGATCGACAACACCAAGCACAATTCCGACCAGCTGCTGCTGCGCATCGCCGGCCTGCTCGAAAGCGAGCACGGCGCCAAGGCCCATGTCATACGCAAGAAGAAAAGCGCGGGCGCCGCGCCGCATGCGGAGATCGTCGAGGAATTCAAGGCCAATTGCGATGTCATCGTCGCCGGCATCGGCGACTGAGGGTCATGCAGCTCGGGCAGTGTGCTCGACAGCATAGTTTTCGAACAGCACGGCGTTCCGTCGGCGTCCATCGTCACCGACGTGTTCAGGATGACCGGCAAGGCGATGGCGCGCAGCTGGGGTGTCCCCGATTTCCGCTTTCTGATGATGCCGCACCCGATTGCCAATCTCACGCCCGCCGAACTCGACCAGCGTGCGGCGGCGATCACTCCCGAGGTGGTGCGACTGTTGCTGGAAGGCCAGGCGGCCTGGCGGCAGGGGAGTGAAATGTGATCGTTAAATCACGCAACCCTTTTCAGCCAGTGTCTTGTCAACCCAGGCCCTGTCGATGCCGGCGCCACTGCGGATCGCCTTGAGCATGACATCTTCCTTCTCGGCATAGGCCTTGGCCAGCTTGATGAGGGAGGCAATGGAAGCGGGCGCCAGCAATACCAGGCCGTCTTCATCGCCCACCACGATATCGCCCGGATTGACCACGGTGCCGCCCACCACCACGGGCACATTGATCTCCCCCGGCCCATTCTTGTAAGGGCCGCGATGAGTCACCCCGCGCGCATAAACGGGGAAGCCTGACTTTGCGATTGCGTCGGCATCGCGAATCGCGCCATCAATGATCATGCCGGCTACGCCGCGGCTCTCGGCAAGCGAAGACATGATTTCGCCGATGATGGCGTGCGCGACCACGCCGCCGGCATCCACCACGATGACGTCACCCGGTTTCGCAATGTCAATCGCCTTGTGCACCATCAGGTTGTCGCCGGGAGGCACTTTGACCGTCAGCGCCGGACCCACCAGCTTGCTCTTGTTGTGATAGGGGCGTATTTCCGCGGCAACCGCATGCAGCCGGCTCATGTTGTCGCTCAGATGAGCAGTGGCAATGCCGCGTAATTCATCCAGCAGATCGTGTGGCGGATGCTGGGGCGAAGGCAGAATACGAAAACCAATTGTAGACACGGATACTCCTTAACGTTTCCAGAAAAATTGGCGCATGTAAGCGGAATCCGCGATATACGCGGCTGCATTAGCGGAGGCGAAAAATCACGCCTAGTTTACTCCGGCTTGAGACCCGCCATGCGTATCGCTTCAGACCATTTCTTGAGCTCATTCTGGAGAAATTCTGCGGATTCCGCCGGGCTGTAGCCTGCGGGCTCGAAGCCATCGGCTATGAGAGTTGCCTTGATATCAGGGACGTTCGCTATTTTAACTATTTCTCTGCTGATTATGATTTATGGACGCATTGCACGCAAGCGCGGTTTTGCTACGAGCACCGCTGGGCCATGGGCGACGTGGTGGTATGGGACAACCGCGCCACTTTGCATCGGCGCGATGCCTTCGATCCGCAGAGCAGGCGCGTGCTGTATGCGGCGCAGGTTGAGGGACACCAGCCGTACGAAGCACCCGCTGTGCTTGCCCTGTCGCCGCATTCGCGGGCCAGGCTGTTCAATTACTAGCGCGGATCCTCCAACCGGCGGCGCCTGATCCCCCGCGGCTACTTCACGCCTAGCGCATGGTCGAGCGACGCCGGACCTGCGCCGCGGCCGATCAGATAGAGCATGAGCGCGGCCCATGACAGATGGGTGGGCCAGGCGTCTGGGTAGACGAAAATCTGGATTACCGCGGTCATGCCGAGCAGCGAGAGCGCCGAAAATCGCGTGAATAAACCCAGCACCAGCAGAATCGGGAACAAATGCTCGGAATAGGTTGCCATGTGCGCGGCGAACTCCGGCGGTAACAGTGGTACTTTGTAATCCTCGCGAAACAGCGTGTAAGCGCTGTCGTTGACAGTGAGGAATCCATCCACCTTGGTGCGGCCGGAGAGAAAGAAAATCGCGCCTACGGCGATGCGCGCGGCGAGCGCGAGCAGGCCGTGGCCGACCAGCGATGTCAGCACATTGGCGATGCGGTTCCAGGCGCCGCGCAGCCCTTGGGCAGGTGTGCCGGTATCAGATGCGATGGTGTGATTCATCGTATTTCTCCATTGAGATTGCCTAACAAAAAGAATTCCCCTCTCCCCCGTGTCGGGGGAGAGGGGAGGGAAGGCGGGGTTCATCACGCAGGGATTATAGCGGGGGCGCCCAGCCGGAGGTAGGCGGCCTCGTGCTCCCGGGCCATGCGGGCGGCGCCGTAGCGCTCCCGGACCCGGAGGGCCGCAGCCTTTCCGAGACGCTCACGCAAACCGGGATCCCCCGCCAGCTTCAGGACGGCGGCAGCCAAGGCCCCCGGATCCCTCGGGGGCACCAGGAGTCCGCTCACCCCGTCCTCCACGATCTCCGCGATCCCGTCCACGGCGGTCCCCACCACCGGACGGCCCAGGCCCATCGCCTCCATGAGGGAGCGCGGCAGCCCCTCGAAACGAGACGGG
>CAKKQX010000034.1 GCA_919902235.1 Burkholderiales bacterium | reverse complement strand
GACTCGGTCAAAGCGCTGGTGGAGCTTGCCAAATCGAAGCCGGGGCACCTGACTTATGCGTCGCCGGGGAGCGGCAGCTCCCCGCATCTTGCCGGCGAGTTGTTCAGGGTGATGGCAGGGATCGATATTACTCATGTTCCCTACAGGGGCGGCCCGCAGGCGATGACTGATCTTCTCGCCGGACGCGTTGCATTGTCATTTCAATCCGTATCGTTCTCCATGCCGCTGGCGAAGGCCGGCAAAGTAAAGGCCATCGCCGTGACGGGGGCCACGCGTTCGAAAGTTGCCCCGGATCTGCCCACTGTTGCCGAGTTCATCCCGGGGTACGAAGCGAGCACGTGGTACGGCATTTTTGTTCCCACAGGAACGCCGGCCAAGATTGTAGCCAGGCTGCATGACGCGATTGTCGCGACGTTGCTCAAATCGTCAGTGCGTGATCGCCTTACGGCAAACGGCGCGGAGATCGTCGGTGATACGTCCGAGCATTTCGCGGCAGCTTTTAAAACGGATATTGCCAAATGGGGCCGCATCGTAACGGCCGCGGGGGTCCGCAACGACTGATATTGCCACAGTCCGAAGAACAAAAGTACTGGAGTCAAATTTCCCGTCTCGCCTGGACAACAATACAAGAGAAAACCGACTCCGTTCCCTGTGATTGTTCGTATGCAAATGCGGCGGCAATGGAGGCCGCTTTCAAGAAAGAAATTTTTTATGGCGCAAGCGCCAAACATTGCGCTGTTCAGCGTACACAAGGATGCGATGGAAGCGGCGGTGCGCGCCTTCGCGGCCGACTGGCCGACGGCGCGCATCAGCAATTTGCTGGACGACGGCCTGTTTGCCTGGGTGCGCGAAGCCGGCGGCGTGGTGCCTGAGATGCACGACGTCTTCCGCACGCTGACCCGGTATATGGTTGAGCGCGGCGCCGACGGCATACTTTTCACCTGTTCGGCGTTTCGCGAATGTATCGACGCCTGTATCGCCGAATTCGATCTGCCGCTGCTCAAGCCCAACGACGCCATGATCGAGCAGGCGCTGGATGCCGGTTCGCGTATCGCGGTGGTGGCGACGGTGGGGCCGACCATTCCGTCGATTTCCGCCGAGATCAAAGAGATGGCGGCGGCCCGCGGCCAGACGGTTGAGCTGGTGCCCTACGTGGTCGAGGGTGCGTTCGATGCGCTGGCCGGCGGCGATGCCGCCACACACGATGCGCTGGTCGCCGCCCGCGCGCGCGCGATTGAGGGCTGCGACGTCATCGTGCTGGCGCAGTTTACGCTGTCACGCGCGGTGCCCGCGGTCGCGGCGGTCAGCAGCATTCCGGTGTTTAATTCGCCAGGCGCGGCGGTTGCCAAAATGCGCCGCATGCTCGGCGCCTGAACGATTCGACTACGCCGGGTTTCCCGCTGAAGGCCTGAGCGAAGAAACGCATGGAACGGCTTTGCCGCCCCTCTCCCTGCTCTCCCCGCGAGCATGAGTATCTACATATCTCCACTACACGGCCCCCTCGCCCCGCTTGCGGGGAGAGGGGGTTTCTTTGAGATATGTAGATACTCATGCTTGCGGGGAGAGGGAATCTCGTTGCGTCAGGCGCCCTGACTGGTGCTATCAGATTTCCGGGCTCGTTCTCGCTCGGAGTTGATGCCGGTTCATGTTAAGTTCCCGGTTTTACCAAGCAAGGAATGACAATGAGCACTCCGGAAAAAGACACTGCCGCAACAGACAGTCGCCGCTTCAAGCTGATCCCGCTGGATCAACTCACACCCGGGCAACTCGCGCTGTCCAACGCGATAAAATCCGGTCCGCGCGCCAAGCTGGCAAGTTCGGGGGCTTCCAAACCGGGACCGCTGGGCGGGCCGTTCAACGTCTGGCTGCGCAGCCCGGGCATCGGCGACATGGTGCAAAAGCTCGGCGAGGAAATCCGTTTCCGCAGCTCCCTGCCGTCCAGGCTCAACGAGCTGGCGATATTGATCACGGCGCGCCACTGGACCTCGCAATACGAATGGTTCGCGCATCACAAGCTCGCGTTGGAAGGCGGGCTGGACCCGGCGGTCGCGGAGGATATTGCGCAGGGCCGGCGGCCGGCGCAGATGGCAGCAGACGAGGCGATCGTCTACGCGTTTTCGCGCGAGCTGCACCGGACACAAGGCGTCAGCGACGCCACCTACCAGGCCGCGCTGGAGCGGTTCGGCGAGCGCGGCGTGGTGGACCTCATCTCGGTCAACGGGTTTTACGCGCTGGTGTCGATGTGCCTGAACGTGGACCGCACGCCCCTGCCGGAGGGTACGCCGCTGCCGCTGCCACCGCCGGGAAAATGACAAGCTGATCAGCCATCACGAGGTGACGACCGGGGATCGCACGAGCAGGCGATCGAGCTGATGCGGCTGCCCAGGGTCGCCGGCGTTCAGTTCCAGGAAACGCCTGAACTGCAGCCCCGAATTACTCCGGCCTGATTGCACCGTCGCGAATCAGCGCCTGGTAGCGCAGATACTCTTCCTGCATGTGGCGCATGAAACCATCCGGCGTGCTCTCCGGCGTTGACTCCGCGCCCTGGCGCACGAAGCGCTTGCGCAGCGCCGCGTTGCGCAGCCCGCGCACGATGTCGCCGTGCAACTGTTCGACGATGCGCCGCGGCGTGCCCCGGGGCGCGACGATGCCTGACCAGCTGTCGAACTGCGCTTCGGGCAGCCCGACTTCGGCGATCGCCGGCACCTCCGGCAGTACTGCGCTGCGTTGCGGCGTCATCACCGCGAGCGCGCGCAGCCGGC
Organism: Burkholderiales bacterium; assembly: GCA_919902235.1. Classification (GTDB taxonomy): domain Bacteria; phylum Pseudomonadota; class Gammaproteobacteria; order Burkholderiales; family SG8-41; genus CAKKQX01. Next base: position 5,752 of record CAKKQX010000034.1, on the reverse strand, counting down.
CTTCGCGCACCGGCCCGAGCACCGCCGGCAGCGTCAAAATGGTGTAATGCACCCGCCCCAATCCCATCTCGACAAAAGTGTCCGACGCGACACGGAACGGCACGTGCACCGCGTCGATGCCGAGCGCGCGTGAGAAAACTTCGCCCGCCAGATGCGAGGCCGAGCCGATGCCCAGCGACGCATAGTTGAGCTCGCCGCCGCGAACGCGCGCGTAGGTGACGAATTCGCGCGCCGTGCGCACCGGGATCGCGGGCGTCACCGCCAGCACATTGGTGATCGACGCCACGTGCGCCACACCGACGATGTCGGCGAGCGCGCGGTACGGCGGCTGCTCGCGCATCAGCTCGGTGATGATGCGCGTGACGCCGATCATGGCCAGCGTGTAGCCATCGGCATTTGCTTTCGACACCAGGGTGTTGCCGATCAGACCGCCCGCGCCGGGGCGGTTATCGATCACGATTCTCTGCTTGTAGAAGACTTCCAGCTCTTCGCCCAGCGAGCGCGCAAAGAAATCGTCGGCGGTGCCCGGAGAGGCCGCGACGATGATGCGGATCGGCTTGATCGGATAGTCAGCGTGCGCCGGCGCCTGCTGCGCCAGGCACGGACCCGCCCCCAGCATGACGGCCGACGCGCAGATCGCACCGCGCAATGCGCTGGTCAATAAGAACCGCGGTAAACGGGTTGCAATCATGGTCCACGCCAGAAGTTCGACGATAGCGTGCGCGGCGATGGACATCAAGCACGCAAAACTGGGCGGACTGGTGATGCATGACTCGCGTTACCGCGACGCCTGGAATTATTTGTCATCCGTCGCGCCCTTTGCGGCCTCCGTACTTAGAGGCTGACCCTGTTCTCATGCGTTCATTCGCACAAGGCGCAGCGCACCACCTTGGAGCGCAGTTCCCGTATGCCGCACCGTCACGCCTCCGCGGCCGTGCCGGCCATTTGGGCCGACATAAAATATGTTAATTAAATCAATATGATATGAAATGGCACGCTGCTTGCTGCATTGCGAATTGCCATGCCGATTAATCGCACCATTGTTTTGCTTGCCTGCCTGCTGCCGGTGCTTCCGGCACGCGCGCAGGATGCCCCGCCGCCGCCCTCCGCGCTGAGCGACGTGGTCTACAAGGGAGTCGTCGGCAAGGTCCTGGACGCGGTGCCGATGGACCCGGAAGAACGCGTAGTGCTGCAGCGGAGCAGCGCCGTGGTGAGCGGCACGCTCACCGGCCGCTCGCTTTCGGTGTTGGCCGGACTCAGTCTGAGCAACCCGATTCTGCTGATTGCCGGAATGGCGTGGGGCGTTTTTTCGGCGACCAAGATTGATGTGGCGGACGCCCGCGCCCAACCCCGTACCAAACCCGATTCCAAGCCGGTCGCGCCCCTCAAATCCATCGCGGTCATCGCCGCCATCGAGACCACCGATGCCCCCGCTACCGGACCAACCCAGGTTGCGCTGTTGATCGGGCCGCCGCCGGAACAGGCTGCGGAAGCCGCGCCACGCCCGGCGAACAGCGCCGACTGACGGCGAGTCGCGCGCCGATCAGGCGCGTTGCGCTTCTTTCATCCATTGTAAGAATCACAGACCAAACCTCACAGTTTGTGAGGTTTGGTCTGACCGGTTTTCACGGCTCGCAATGCGGCAGGACAACAGAAGAAAAAAACTTCCTGAAATCCGTTGACAGCGGTATGTCTCCGTCCTAACTTATCTGCCGCAGTACACGGCGCACGGAAATTCAAGCGATAGCGCCGGGCCTCACAGGGGGGCAGATGGAAGTTCGAACTGTGCTCAACACTTCCTCGCGCGCGGCGCGCCAGTTTTCGTTCGTACGTGCTTCCGTCATTTGCCCCCGCAGTCTGAGCGGACGGGCAGTCCCCATTCCCCGTTTCTTCCGATCCCCTGACTTTGCTTGAGGAGGGCATATGGCTTTCGATTACGTGAAAACGGATAAAACAGATTTGCTGGCATCAGCGGGCGGCAAGGGCACGGGCATAGCGCTGCTTTGGGGAGACCGGGTCAAAGTTCTCGGCACCAGTGGCAGCCACGTGAAAGTGAAGGCTCGCGGCAAGGAAGGCTATGTCAAAAAGTCTGATCTCGGCGGCAAGTCGTTGCTCGAGTTCTATTTCATTGACGTCGGACAGGGTGACGGCGTGCTGATCCGCACGCCGGATCACCGCCACGTGCTGGTGGACGGCGGTTTCGCGCGCAAGATGCAGCAAACCGCGAAGAACGCGGCGGACTTCGTGGACTGGAAGTTTGTCAAGGACTACGGAACAAAAACGATCTCGCTCGATGCCGTTATCACGTCGCATAACGATGCCGATCATTACGGGGGGCTGTGGGACCTGCTCAGCGATGATCCCGAGGCAAGCGCCGAACTCGACGCCACGAATGTTACCGTGGACGCCTTTTACCATGCGGGGCTCTCGTGGTGGAAAAAAGGCAGCTCGCGAACTCTGGGGGAATTTACAGACACGAACGACGGCCAGATGTGGACCCAGATTCTGGGCGACCGGTCCGACGTGCAGGCCGCGCTCGGGCCCGGCTCCGGCCGGAAGCTCGCCGGCGAGTGGGCAAAATTGTTCGAGTGCGTGACCAGGGCCAAGACCTCGAATGGCGGCAGCACGCCTATCCGCCGCCTCAGCCATGCGCAGGAATTCCTCCCCGGCTTCGAGCCGGGCAACGGCGGTGTAGCGATCAAGGTGCTGGCGCCGGTCGAGTTCAAGGCCGGGGGCAAGCCCGTCTTGCGGCGCTACTCGGGCGGCGATAGCAAAAACACGAACGGCCAGAGCATCCTGCTGCGGGTTGACTACGGGCGCGCCCGGATTCTGCTGACCGGCGACCTCAATACCGCCAGCCAGGCCGCGTTGCTGAAGGATTACGCCGGGAAGGTTCAGGAATTCGAGTGCGATGTCGCCAAGGCCTGCCACCATGGCAGCGATGACGTGTCGTACAAGTTCCTGCAGGCCATGCGTCCGGCAGTGACCGTGATCTCATCGGGCGACAACGAAGGCCATGACCATCCGCGCCCGGGCATCGTCGCAGCAAGCGCAACGACCGGATACCTGGCGCTTCAGGACGACCATATCGTCAGTCCGCTCATCTATTCGACCGAGCTCGCGCGCAGCCACAAGTTCAGCAAGACCGCACTGCTGGAGGTCGCGCAGAAAAACAGCGCAACGCTTGAGGTGAAGGGCAAGGCGCTGGCCGGCGCGAAAGTAACGTTCCCGAAGAAAACGGGACAGGAGAAGGCGGCCTGGAAAACGCTCGATAAGGCCCTTGTCTTATCGGGACTCGTCTACGGGCTGGTCAACGTGCGCACCGACGGGGAGAAAATACTGTGCGCCACCATGAATGAGTCCGACCAGTCCTGGCAGATCAAGACGATCAAGTCTCGTTTCTAGCTCTGAAGGGCTGTATCCGGGGGCACGATTGCCCGGATTATTTCATTTTTGTGCGGGTGCTACAAACGTGGAGGTGCGTTGTGACTGAGCAAAGATGGCATCGGGTGGCCATTCTCGCTGCCGCGATTTTATTAAACGGCTGCGAGTCGATCCCGAATCTGTTCACCAGGAAAACTCCCGAGACCGCGGAAGACGCCGCCAACATTTACGTCTCGGCTTATCCGGCCGTTCCATGGGCCGATATAGGCGACAAGCTGGAGCCCAAGCACAACTTGACCACCGAGCAGGCACGGGGCATGGCCGCGCAGACAACACAGGTCCAGGTCTTCCAGTTTCTATCGACCTTCGCCGCCGGGTTGGGGATCGGTCTGCCTGCGAAGAGCGAATCCACGTCGACCAGCCTCGCGGCAGACGGCACCCAGACCACCACGGCAAGCCGCACTCGCGGTACGGGAACGCCGCCCGGTTCATCCGGAATTGCTTCGACGGCGATCGCCGATGCGGCACTGGCGCCTGACCTGTCCCGAGGACCGCTCTCGTTGGGGCTCGATGCCAACACCGCGCTAACTGCGGGTACCGCCGTGTATCAACTCGGACAGATCCTCGACAATCAGATTTCAAAAGGACATTTCCCCAAAGGCTACCAGGCGCATCTGATCACTTTTCAGGTCAACCTTCAGCCCAAGTCGCGTAGCTATGCTTACGATACTTACGTCAACATCAGCCTGCTGCCCGGCAGCTGGAAAGAGGCCCTTGACGTTTCCAGGAACCTAAACACCGAGGCGGCCGGGCTCCCGCCGATTGTCGTCTATCCGCTGATCATCACCGATGCGCTCGAATCCACCAGCACGGGCCGCAGCCTTGAAGTCATCCGGCAAGCGGCCCTCCAGTTGCTGGGCGTTATCGGCGCCGTCGGCGTCAATGCCGGTATCTCCGGCGGCACGGACCGGCTGGAAAGCGTAATCGGTACGGACAAGAACAGCCTGGTGACGCTTGGCCGGGTCAGCGATCACTCCGTTCGAATCCGGCTTGGCGCCCAGAACTCCGGGTCGAGCGGCCTGGCAATGGTGCCCCGGACACATAACGTGTCGCTCGTGGTTCTGACGCGGTGGAACGAGACAAATGAAGAGGAACGAGTGCGGTCGCTGTCTGCGATTACGCATAGCAGCCTGATGCCCAGCGATGGTGGTGAGCCTCTGACCTCCGGAGGAACGCGCAGCAGACAAACGCTCGCCGATCAGGTGGAAAAGGCCATAGCAAGTTTTGGTTTTGGTCCCGTGCCGGATACTTGCAGCGCCCTGATGGATGCCTCTGGAAAAGTGCTGCATAAAGGGCAACTGACCGAAGCTGAATTGCCTGGAGAGATCCGAATCTCGAAATATCTTGATTTGCTTCGCGCGGTTGAGCGTGCCGACTACACGCACGTGAAGAAATGCCTCGGTCTGGGAGAGAAACTTGACGTGCATCGGGAAATCACGTTGCGCAGGGTGCTGTCACGGCTGATTGAAATTCAATCCAGTTCCCGTTACTCAACGATCTCCATCCCGCTCAAGGCCTATCCTCATCCGGCGCTGCCCGAAAGCGGACAGCTTGTTCTGCTCACTGACGACGGCAAGTCTGCCAGCACCTTCGTTTTGCGCGGCGGCAAAGGTCTCCGCCCGGACATCGTGAAGGCAGAACTCAGCTTGAAAGATTTGCCACCTCCGCCGCAAGCGTCGGATGCGTCCAAAAACCCCCGGCAGAAACAACTCAAGCCGGCCCGGAGAGCGGCAACACAACAGGCCGCGCAGCAGCCGAAATCGGGGGGGCAAAGCGCGGCAGGGACCGGCGCCCCTTACACGTTGCTGCCCGCGGCCGTGAAGATTATCGGCGGTGGTGCTGAAGTGCAGGTTTCATTTGCATCCCTTGCTGCGCTTAAGCTTGGCCTGAATGGCGACAAGCCACTCAAGCTTATCCTCCAGCAGGAAAAAAAGAGCCTCGACATCGAGTACGCAGTGCGCGCGGTAACGAAGACCGAGGTTAAAGGGACCCCCAATCCCGTGCGTGCGACAAGTTCGGTGCTGGTTGCGGATGGCAACGGGTTGGCGCGCGTTACGCTGCAAGTCGGGAAACTTCCGGAAGGTTTCGCGGCACCGATGCGCCTGGTCATTTCCGGCGCAGACGTCCGGGAAGACAAAACGATAGGAGCGCCGGGACTTGCGAGTAAAGGCGTGACAATCGCAAGCGAGAGCCCTGTCACCCTGTCGCTGGGCAATCTTACCCTGTCCCGCACGGTGAGTATCGCGACCCACGACAGCAGCGACAAGCCGATCGGCAGCATCATCGCCACCGTCGCGGTGTTGCTGAT
>CAKKQX010000033.1 GCA_919902235.1 Burkholderiales bacterium | reverse complement strand
CCATCCGCATGACGCGCGAACTGATGGGCGAGCGCATGTTCCCGCTGACACTCGATGGACTGGACCGCGGCATGCGGCTGCTGAGCAAGTCGCACTGAGCGCGCGTCCGGCACTGCGCATAAATGCAGATCAGGCTTGTCGGGGATGCCATCGCTCGTGCGCAGCGCCGCTCGATACGCTGCCGCAAATGCAGGCGGCTGCAGCGCTTTACCGTTCGCTGGGCTTTACTCCGTGCGCGCCTTATTACGACAATTCCTGCATAGGCAGCGAGTGCCTGGCGCTCAGTCTGTAAACGGACTCATCGGCAATTTGGAAATCCGGCCCACGTCATCATGCATGAGCAGTGGAAACGCGGGTTTACATCCTGCCGCGTTCAACCCGGTCAGCTATGGGCCTGATCACGATCGGCGTAAGCCTCCAGAAAATCGACTGCAGCCTTGCTGCCGCCTGAGAACGCCTTGACCGCCTCCTCGTGCAATATCTCCAGGGCCTCTTCCTTGTAACGCAGGTAAGCCTGGGAGGTCAGGACCTTCGGCTCCCGCGGCCTCGGCAAAGCGATTTTGAGGGTCTTTGCGATGCGGCCGGGCCGGTTGGTCATGATCAGCAGCGTATCCGCGATCAAGAGCGCTTCGTCGATTTCCGATGTGACGAACAGCGTGGTTTGCTGCGAGCCTTCATACAGTTTCAGGTAATACTCCTGCATCAGTTCCCGGGTCATCGCATCGAGTCCGCGGAACGGTTCATCGAGAAACATGACTTTGGGTTGATTTATCAGCGCGCGCGCCAGTTCGGCGCGCCTTTGCATGCCCCCGGAGAGCTGCATCGGATACTTGTCACGGAAGTCCTGCAGTCCCACCCGTTCGAGCAGCTCCATAGTGCGCGCCTCGACCTCCTTGTCCGGGAGCTTGCGCTGGACCCGCGGGCCGTAGGCCACGTTCTGAAACGCCGTCATCCATGGAAACAAGGCGGTTTCCTGAAAGACAACGAGCCGATCGGCGGCAGGTTCGCCAACCGGCCGGCCCTCAAGTGTGGCCATGCCCGCATCGGCCTTCTCATACCCTGCCATGATGTTGATAAGCGTGCTTTTGCCGCATCCCGAGGGCCCGATGAGGACGGTCAGTTTTCCTTTTTCAAGCATGAACGAGCACCCGTCGAGCACCACGCGCTGGCGCAAGCCGGCCTCGTAGCTCTTCGATACGGCTTCGACAGCCATTTGTGCTTCGACAGGGTGAGTCATTGTGATTTCCGAACCGGCCTTGAGGTCATCGGCTAGAAAAGCCGCTGCCAGGGCGCGGCCAGTTTGCCGGTGAGGCGGATCAGGCTGCTCGAAACGTAACCGGCGATGCCGATGCTGATCATGCCGATCACGATCAGCGGGTAGTTTCCCCCCACGTAGGATGACCACGTCAGGTAACCGAGGCCCGATTTGCCGGCTATCATTTCGGCGGCCACCACGACTTCCCAGGTAATTCCCATACCCACGGCCATGCCCGTGAAAATGCTCGGTAGTGTCGCCGGGAGTACGATCTTGAAGAAGATATCCTGCGGCCGCGAACCCAGCGAACGTGCAGCCCGCAGGTAGCGCACGTCGATATCGCGTGCCCCGCCCAGCACGTTCAGAACCACGGTGAAGAAAGCGCCGAGGAAAATCACGAACGCGATGCTGGATTCGGTCGTCGGCCAAAAGATGATCGAGGCCGGCACCCACGCCAGGGGAGGGATGGGGCGCATGATTTCCAGCACCGGAAACGCGGTATCCCTCGCGACGCGGTTGATCGCCATGGCGAGGCCCAGCGGAATGCCGATGATCTGGGCCGCCACAAATCCCGTCAATACCCGCTTGAAGCTGGCACTCCAGTTCTCCCAGAAATCCGGCGCGAAGACGATTTCACGCAGCAGGAAGATCACCTCGCTGGGCGCGGGGGCGGCGCCCAGGATGGGCATCCGCAACCAGCGCCCAAGCTCCCACAATGCCAGGAGCACTGCGATGGATGCCGTGCCGCGATAGACCGTCTTGCTGAAGACGGCCTTGCGTAATTTTTTCCAGTTGATTGTAGCCAAGGGTGTCTTTATTTCGCGAAAGCGTCAGGCCAGTTCCCGTTCGCCCGCTGCAAAGGCTTTCGCTGCTTCCTCGTGCACGGCATCGAACACCATTTCCTTCAATTCCAGATAACGTTGCGACGAGCGCAGCCTGAAGCTGCGCGGTCTCGGGAAGTCGACGTTGATGACGGTCTTTACCTTGGCGGGGCGGGTGGTCATGATCACCACTTTCGTGCCGAGGAACAACGCCTCCTCCAGATCATGGGTGATGAAAAACACGGTCTTTTTCACCCTGTCGTAGGCTTGCAGCAGAAATTCATGCACAACGCCTTTCGTCAGCGCGTCCATGGCGCGAAACGGCTCGTCGAGCAGCAGCACGCGGGGATCGTTGATAAGCGCGCGTGCGATCTCGACGCGGCGCCGCATGCCGGAAGAGAGTTCGCCGGGGTAGTGGTCTGCGATGTCAGCCAGCCCGAACTCCGACAGCAGGCTCATGGCGGCACCTTTTGCCTCATTTTTCGTCCGCCCTTGAACCTCGGGTCCGTAGGTGACGTTCTGCAGGACCGTATACCAGGGGAACAGGGCGCCGTTCTGGAAAACAACGATCCGGTCGGCGCCCGGTTCAGGCGTAAGGCCGGCCCGGCACAGCAACTTGCCGTCGAGATGGATCTCCCCGGAAGAAATGTCGTGGAAGCCGGCGATTGCGTTGAGCAAAGTGGTTTTTCCGCATCCGGACGGGCCAACCACGACGCAGAATTCCCCTGGCGCAATGTCAAGGGAGCAATTGTCAACCGCCAGCACATTGACGCCGTCGGGGTCGTAAACTTTCGTGACGTTGCGAATGCTGATCGCGCCGCCGGAACTGTATTGCTGTGATTCCGCTGCCATTCAGCCCCCCGTGCGGACGGTCCAGCGCATGAGCATGCGTCCGACCAGCCGGATGATGGCGCTGTACAGATAACCGACAACGCCGAGGGTCACCATGGCAATGACGACGACGGGGTATTGACTGAGCACGTAAGAGTCCCAGATCAGGAAGCCCAAACCATGTTCTCCGGAAACCATCTCAGCCGCGACCAGCGAGAACCAGGCTACTCCGACTCCAATCTGCATTCCCGTGAATATGTAGGGCATTGATCCCGGAAAAACGACCCGCAGGAAAACATCGCGCGGCTTGGACCCAAGGCAGCGGGCAGCCCGAAAATAGCTCTCGTCTATGGATTCGACGCCGAGAAACGTGTTCAACGTGGTTGCGAAGAACGCCGCCAGGAACGCGAGGAAAATGATCGGCGCCTCCCTTCCCGGGATCATCAGAATCGCGAGCGGCACCCATGCCAGCACCGGAATCGGGCGCAGCAGCTCGACCACGGGGAAAACGTAGTCCCTTATCTTCCGTTGCCACCCCATCAGCAGGCCCAGGGGAACGCCCAGAATGGTGGCCCAGAAGAATGCCTGTGCCACCCGCCAGGAACTCCACAGAATGTGCTTGTAGTATTCGGGGCTGAAGAGCGAGGTTCCGTATGTGGGATTGCGGGAGGTGAACTCGGTCCATACGGCCACCGGCCCCGGCAGCTTGGAGAATCGGGGAAGCGCGAATAACTCGGTCGTCAGGTACCAGAACAGCAGCAGAGAGACGATTCCGGTGAGTCCCAGGTAAGGGCCGGGGCTGGACAGGAATCGCCGCGCGGCGTGGCGAAAGCGATCCGTTGCGCTCAGACTGAAAGAGTCCGAAGCGGGATGCGATAAGGGCTTGGGCGTGCTGAAGGATGTCAATGTGACCTGCCAAAATGACCGAGGGGCCCGCCGTCAAGTCGGCAGGCCGTGCTGACGGAGCCTCAGCCCTTCGGTGCCTTGGAGACGTCGAGCGGCTTGATGATGCCGAGCGGAGTCGGGGAACCCTTCGATTTGACGATTTCGCGGGCGATGGAATCGTCGATTGCGCCTGGAGGCGCTTTGTCAACGTCGATTACCTTGACCTGATGCAGGAAGGTGTAGGTCGTGTCAACATGTTTGCGTACCTCGTCCGTGATGATGAAGGGCTTGGTATCGCGGATGGGGCTGCCGCCGCGGGCCGTGGGCACGCTGCCGTAGATGGAGAACCATGCCATCGGCACCGTGATGCCCTGCGTCTGGCTTTTCACCAGTTCTGCTACTTTGGTCCAGTTGGCGGGGTTCAACAGGAACTGCTGCGCTTCCAGTTCGGCCATCAGCCAGCCTTTGGCGACGGCTGGGTGTTTCTTGGTGAAATCCTCGCGCATGGCGATAAAGCCTGCGTCAGGTATGTCGAAGTTGTGTCCGGTCGCCACTTCGCGCGCCGCGGCCTCGCCGACGAAGTCGCCGATACGCGATACCGTCGGCTCCCACAGCACCGCTGCATCGATGCGTTTGGCGCGGAAGTTCGTGGTGATCACCTCGAGAGACTGGTTCAGCACTTCCTTGGGCTTGATCCCGGATTTCTCGATCACCTGGCGCAGGAAGCGGTCGGCGCAACTTCCCCTGGGTGTGGCCACGACTTTGCCGTCCAGCCACTTGACTGCTTCCTGCGGAGTCTTGAATTGCGGCGCATCAGCGCGGACCATGACGACGTTGCACCGCTGCCCCGCCGAATAGCCGGTGTTGGCCACAAGGTTGACCTTCGCCTGCTGCAGCTTGGTGGTCACGACCACCGCGGGCATGTCGCCGAGGTAACCGATCTGCTGTTTGTCCGCAACCATCGCGTTCACGATGATCGCGCCCTGCAGGGCGCTTTCGAATTCAACCTGGGTTCCCGCGGGCAGATGCTTCTTCCATAACTCCAGACCGCGAATCACCACGGCGGAGTAGGAAATGGTGTCGTACGGTTGATAGCCGACGGTGAGTTTCAGCGGCTCGGCGGCGATGGCCGGCTGCGATAGCAGGGTAGTGACAACAAAAAGGCCAGCGAGCCGTACAGTTGACAATTTAGGCATGATTCGTCTCCCCCAGGTTGGGTACACATGGTTCTTTTATGTCCGCGTCTGCCGACTAAACATCACGCGACCGAACTGACGGACCACATCCAAGCGAAGGGTAACGAATCCGGTCCGGCGGAGAAATGGGTAGATGTACCCAATTGTCATGGGGGTGAATACGCTCCTGTTGCGGTGCGGGCGGCGTTCGAGGGAGCGCGAAGGCTCAGGCGTCGTCGGGGTCGAGGATGCCGAGTTTTACCGCATAGCGGACCATATCCACGGTATCGCGTACATCGAGTTTGTGAAGAATCGCCGCACGGTGTTTCTCGACGGTACGGGGACTGAGAGCCAGCAACTCGCCGATCTGTTTGTTGGATCTGCCTTGCACCACCAGCCGGAATACCTGCTGTTCGCGTTCGGTAAGCGTGTCGTAGCCATGCTGGGCGGGCATCGCATCCGGCTTTTTTACATATCCGCTTACCACCGCGGCTTCGATTTTCGCGGAAAGGAAATAATTTCCCTTGGCGACGGCCCGCACGGCGTCGATCACATCGCTGATCGGGGCGGTTTTGAGCACGTAACCCAGCGCCCCGGCCGCGAGGGCCTGCTGGACGAACACTTCTTTTTGGTGGATCGACAGCACGACAATACGAGTTTGCGGACAGGAGCGTTTCAGCAGAGGAATGACATCGATGCCATTCAGCCCCGGCATGGAGATGTCGAGAAGCAGCACATCCGGGTGGTGCTGCTGTGCAAGGCGAAGCGCGCTCTCACCGTCCTCGGCAAGCCCGATAACCTCCGCGTCGGGGAGTCCGTGGAGCGCCTGACGGGCGCCTTCGCGAACCAGCGCGTGATCGTCAGCGATCAAAACCTTCGTCTTGACCAATGGGGATTTCCTCTGTGATCGGAATTTCTATACGGATGAAGCTGCCACCCTCTTTGCGGGCGCGGATTTCGAGCATTCCTCCCACGGCAGCGGCGCGCTCCTTCATCCCGAGCAATCCCAGTCCGCCGGCAGAGTGCTCGTCGGCCGCGGTTCCGCTCTCCTGGAAACCGATGCCGTCATCGGAAATCATGAGAATCAGCACGGGATGACTCATCGTCAGGCGGATTTCGGCTGATCGGGCATTGGCGTGCTTGGCAATGTTATTGATCGCCTCCTGAACAATACGATAACACGCCAGTTCGATTGCGGCCGGCAGCCGCCTTTTTAATCCGATCGCCTGAAAGTGGGTTTTCAAGGGAAAACCGCGGTCGGTGAGTTCCTTCAGGTACGACTGCACGGCGAAGACCAGGCCCAGGTGATCCAGTGTTGCCGGCCGCAAATCCGAGGCAATCATGTCTACCGAGCTGCCCATGTGCTCGACCAGCTTTGCAAGTTCCCGGCATTTCGAACGGGGTTCTGTTTGGCCGGGGGCGAAGGCGCTTTCGAGCGAACGCAAGCCGAACTGCACGCTGGTCAATGCCTGCCCCAGTTCATCGTGCAAGTCCCGGGCGATGCGCTTGCGTTCCTCTTCCACGAGCGTAGTCTGCCTGCGGGCGAGTTCCCGGATCCCGTGCTCTGCACGCTCGCGCTCCGTGATTTCCCGCCGCAATTTCTCGCGGCCGTCGCGCAGCGATGACATCGCGTCGTTTAGTGCTGCGGCAACTGTTCCGACCTCGTCTTTGCTGACAACGGCGATCGGCTGGTCAAGCTTGTTGCGCCCGAGGCGATCGACACCCATCATCACCAGCCCGAGCTGCCGCAATATCGACTTTGCCAGCAACACGGCAAAGAGAGTGCCGACGAGAATGGCGATGACTGTGTAGACCAGCCCGGTTTGCGTCACGTGCGCAAGGTAGCGGACGGTGGGCTTCTTGTCGAGCGACAACAGCGACCATCCGATGCTCCTGCCGTCGACTTTGATCGGCGCAATGGCATGGATCGTGTTCTCGTCGGATGCATATACGTGTGCAGTACGCCCGCTTTGTATGGAAGCGACCGCGACTGGATCGACCAGATACTTGCCGATCTTGTCCCGTTCCGTATGCGCGAGCACGCGACCCGCGGGGTCGGCGATCAGCGCGGATTGTACGTCTCCGCGTTCCACGCTTGAATACAGAACCTCTTCCATTCCAACGAGGTCGTCCGCTATGACCCAGGAAGACGAAGTCGCGGCAATAATTTGTGCGTGATGTACGGCGCGCTGGGTGAGCTCTTGCAGCAAAAAATCTTTTTGACGTTCGACGAGATCGAACACGAATACTGTCATCAGCACGAGATGCACCACCGCCACCCCAAGGATGAGCTTTACGCGCAAACTCCAGCGTGGGCTTTCACTCATTCGATGAGTCTACGGCTGTTCAGTGTCGAATGCGCGACGATAACGCGCCAGGAATTTCCTGACCGGGTCGTAAGTGCTGGAATCGGCAGCCTCGAATCTGGAAAGGTCCATCTTGCGCAGTATCGCCCGCCCGCGCTCGTGCAGATGAAGATTCAGCAGCACCTGGACGATGGCCTGGCTGTGCGGTTCCGGAACGTCGTCGCGCACAACGATGCCATTGTTGACGAGCGGCGATGTTTGCCATCTGACTGCAAGCACCGAGGCCACCTCGGGTCTGCGCTGGACGAACAGCTCCCAGGGTGGTGGCCACGTGCCGGCCGCAACGGTCTTGCCCAGAAACACATTCATGATCGCCGACTCCTGGGAGCCCACGTAGCGCACATCAGCGCGGCGCAGATCGAGCCCATGCTGATACAGAAAAAATTTTGGCATCATGGTGGCCGCTACAGCGGTGCTCGCGGGGAAACTGAGCGCCCGGCCGTCGAGGTCGCTTATGCTTTTTATCCCGGAGTCCCTGCGCACGATGATAATGCCGCGAAACCGCTCGTCGTCGCCCATCTTTGCGACTATCCGATAACCATGACGTTCGGCCTCTATCGTCTGGTGGGGGTTGGGAAGTGCCAGATGGAACTTGCGGGAATAGAGTTTTTTCTCGAACGCATCGTAATCGCGCGAGGCCTCGAGCTTCAGTGCGAATCCGGAAGACATGTCATTGATCAGTTCGACCAGTGGCTGGTATACCTCGAACAACCGCCTGGGATTGTGGAGGGGATGGATCGCGAGGATGTATTCGGTGCTGTTGCGAGACAGTGCCGGCTTGTCTGCGTAGACCGGACGGGAAGGCTCGGCGGTTTGAGAAGAGCATCCGCAAAGCAGTGCCAGCAGCAGGGCAGCAGAGCGGGTCACGGCTTGAGTGTCCCGCGTTTGACTGGTGCTGCGGATGCCCGTTTGAGGGTGTTTTTCATGCGAGCGCCCAACAGTCGTTGTGCCGCGGCACAGTATATCAGGGCGGCGCGCGCTGCCTCCCGGCCCGGCATGCGCGCTTCTTGCGGACTCAGCGCTGATGCTGCCGCCGGTCGCCGCTTGGCGGCGGGGCGACTTTCATGATCTCGTCGACTGTGGTGAGGCCGGCGGCGACTTTCATCGCGCCGCTGATGCGCAGGGGCTTCATGCCTTCCTTGTAGGCGCGCTCGCGCAAGGCCTCAAGATCGGTGGTGTCGGTGACGATGGCGCGCAGTTCGGAGTTCATCACCATCATTTCATAAATGCCCATGCGTCCCATGTAGCCGGTCATGCGGCATTCCAGGCAGCCCTTGCCGATATAGGTGCTGTCACCGGGTTTCGCGGCCTTCCACGGCGCGACCAGCGTATTCCAGGCCGAATCGTCGAGGGGGTGTTTTTCCTTGCAGTGCGGGCACAGCGTGCGCACCAGGCGCTGCGCCATAATACCCAGTATCGTCGATTGCAGCAGATACGGCGGCACGCCGATGTCGAGCAGGCGGGTGATCGCCGACGGCGCGTCGTTGGTGTGCAGCGTGGAAAGCACGAGGTGGCCGGTCAGCGCCGCCTGGATCGCCATGTCGGCGGTTTCGCGGTCGCGAATTTCGCCCACCATGATGATGTCCGGGTCCTGGCGCATCAGGGTGCGGATGCCGCTGGCGAAATCCACGCCCAGGCCGTGCTGCACCTGCATCTGGTTGAACGCGGGCTCGACCATTTCGATCGGGTCTTCGACCGAGCAGACGTTGACTTCCGGCAACGCAAGCTGTTTGAGGGTTGAATAAAGCGTCGTCGTTTTGCCCGAGCCGGTGGGACCGGTCACCAGGATGATGCCGTGCGGCTGGTTCGCCATCTGCGTCCAGTTGCGCTCGTCCTCTGCCGAGAAGCCGAGTTCCTGGTAGTCCTTGACCAGGTTCTCCGGGCTGAAAATCCGCATCACCAGTTTTTCGCCGAACGCGGTCGGCATGGTGGACAGCCTGAGCTCGACCTCCTCGCCATCGGGCGTCACGGTTTTGAGCCGGCCGTCCTGCGGCCGGCGCTTTTCCACCACGTCCATGCGCCCCAGCACCTTGATGCGGCTCACCATCGCCGCCATCACCGGCGTCGGAATCTGATAGACCGCATGCAGCACGCCGTCGATGCGGAAACGCACGTTCGAAACATCGCGCCGCGGCTCGAGGTGGATATCGCTCGCGCGCTGGTCGAATGCGTAATTGAACAGCCAGTCGCAGATGTGCACGATGTGCTGGTCGTTGGCGTCGAGCTTGCCGCTCCTGCCCAATTGCACCAGCTGCTCGAAGTTGGTGATCTCGCTGTAGCCCCCCTTGTCCTTGGCGGATGCGCTTTTGACCGAGCGCGCCAGGTTGTAGAACTCGACCAGATAGCTCTGGATTTCGAGGGGATTGGCGATGACGCGCTTGATGTCCAGACGCAGCACCTGTTTCAGCTGGTCTTCCCAGTCGCGCACATAAGGTTCACAGGTGGCTATCGTCACCTCGCGCGTGGTGACGCCGACCGGCAGGATTTTGTAGCGCTCGGCGTAGGCATTCGACATCACC
This sequence comes from Burkholderiales bacterium, assembly GCA_919902235.1. Lineage (GTDB taxonomy): Bacteria > Pseudomonadota > Gammaproteobacteria > Burkholderiales > SG8-41 > CAKKQX01. The sequence goes on along the minus strand of CAKKQX010000033.1, from coordinate 1,543 downwards.
TTGGTCACGGCGGCGAAGTCGATCTTGAAGGGATCGACATGCAGATAGGGCAGGTTGGCCTTTTCGGCCAGCCACTCCGTCAGGGCTTCAAGATGCAGGGTCTTCTTGGGTTGCCGCGGATCCTTCCATTTCTGGTCGGCAACCACCTGCAGCGGGTGGACATCGGATTTGCTGAAACGGCGATCCCGGGCCAGCGCTGCGGCCGCTTCTGCAGAAACCAGCTTGTCGGCGACGAGATCGGACAGCACCTGCTGCAGGTCGAGCCGGCGGTCCGCTTGGCGCGGTTGCATTGTGTTCACTGTAACCATGTCTGAGCGCATCCTTTACTTTTGACTATAACCGTAACCTGTAAATCCCTCAATGGCTTACAGCGCTTACTTCAACACGACTCTGCGCAAAAATGGGGTGGAGCCATCTGAGAAATAAATGCACTGATATGGTGCTATTTATGGACGCTATGTCCAGTTATGGTGCAATTGTCAGCTTTGTTGCTCAGTAAAAAATATAAATTATATTAAAATCAATATGTTATCGTTTGAGAACATATCTTGCTTTCGTTATGCCGATTCTAATTCAGGGGGACGATATGGAAACACTCAAAATAAGTAGCGATACGCTGTTTATCCTGCTGGGCGCGATCATGGTGCTGGCCATGCATGCCGGCTTCGCATTCCTGGAAGTGGGCACGGTGCGCAGGAAAAACCAGGTCAATGCGCTGGTCAAGATCCTGTGCGATTTTGCGGTGTCCACCATCGTTTATTTTTTCATCGGCTATGCGGTGGCCTATGGTGTCAGCTTTTTCGCGGGAGCGGAAAAACTGGCTGAAAAAAGCGGTTACGACCTGGTGAAATTTTTCTTCCTGCTCACCTTTGCCGCCGCAGTGCCGGCGATTGTTTCGGGCGGCATCGCCGAGCGCGCCAGGTTTTACCCCCAGCTGGCGGCGACAGCGTTGATCGTCGGCCTGGTCTATCCGTTTTTCGAGGGCATGGCCTGGAACGACAAATACGGCGTGCAGGCATGGCTGGAAGCGACTGCCGGCGCCAAGTTTCATGACTTCGCGGGCTCGGTGGTGGTGCATGCCGTCGGCGGCTGGATTGCATTGATGGCAGTGATATTCCTCGGCGCGCGCCACGGCCGTTATCCGAAAGAGGGTGGTGTCACGGCGCAGCCGCCGTCGAGCATTCCTTTCCTTGCGCTGGGCGCATGGGTGCTGTCCGTGGGCTGGTTCGGATTCAATGTGATGTCGGCGCAAACCGTGGACAAGATCAGCGGGCTGGTGGCGGTGAATTCGCTGATGGCGATGTCGGGCGGCATTATCGTGGCGCTGGCGGTCGGGCGCAATGACCCGGGTTTCGTGCACAACGGTCCGCTCGCCGGACTGGTGGCCGTGTGCGCCGGTTCCGACATCATGCATCCCATCGGCGCGCTGGTGACCGGCGGTGTGGCGGGCGCGCTGTTCGTCTATATGTTCACGCTGACCCAGAATCGTTTCAAGATCGATGACGTGCTGGGCGTGTGGCCTTTGCACGGCCTGTGCGGCGCC
>CAKKQX010000032.1 GCA_919902235.1 Burkholderiales bacterium | reverse complement strand
GCGGCTGCATGCGGACGATATCGCGTGGATTGCGAATCACGCCGGCGACCGTTTCCTGATCATTGACGACATTCTGCTGCCGTTGTACGAAACATTGCGCGAGCGGGTTCGTTTCGAGCAAGTCATCGTCGTGCCGCTGTTCGGCAAGGCGGTGGCGCCAGCATACGTCGATTACGAGAAACTGATTGCCGATGCCGCGCCGCTGGAACCACCGCAACTGGAAGAACATGACGCTGCGGGCATGTGCTACTCCTCGGGCACGACCGGCAGGCCCAAGGGCGTGGTCTACACCCACCGCTCCATCGTGCTGCATTCGCTGGCCACGGCGACGGTCGATTACCTGGGCATCGGCAACAACGACAGCGTGTGCCCGGTGGTGCCGATGTTCCACGTCAACGCCTGGGGCATTCCTTTTACTGCGGTGATGATGGGCGCAAAGCTCGCGTTGCCCGGGCCGCATCTCGATGCGCAGAATCTGCTCGATTTGTTTCAATCGGAGCAGGTGACACTGAGCGCCGGCGTGCCGACGATCTGGTCCGGCATGCTGCAGGCGCTGGAAAAACAGCCGCAGCGCTGGCGCCTGGTGCCGGGCATGCGCATGGTGGTGGGCGGGGCGGCCGCCTCCGAAGCGATGGTACGCGGCTTCGACAAGTTCGGCCTGCGCGTGGTGCATGGCTGGGGCATGACCGAGACCTCGCCGGTGGGCGTGGTCAATTACGTCAAGCGCGAACTGGCGCATCTGCCGCCCGAAGCGCAATACGCGGTGCGCGCCAAGCAGGGCGTGCCGTTGCCGTTTTTCGAGGTGAGGGCGATGACCGACGAGGGCGAGGCGGCGTGGGACGGCAGGACCATGGGGGAACTGCAGGTGCGCGGCCCGTGGGTGGCGGCGGCGTATCACGCGCTCGCTGCCGAATCCGGTCAGTGGACCGCCGACGGCTGGTTTTGCACCGGGGACATCGCGACCCTGGATGCCAATGGCTACGTCAAAATCACCGATCGCATCAAGGATTTGATCAAGTCCGGCGGGGAGTGGATCAGTTCGGTCGATCTGGAAAATGCGCTTGCCGCGCATCCCGCAGTAGCCGAGGCCGCGGTAATTGGCGTGGCGCATGCGAAATGGGGCGAGCGTCCACTGGCCGTGGTGGTGCTGAAACCCGGTGGAGTGGCGAGTGCCGAAGAACTGCGCGCGCATCTGGCGCCGCTGTTCGCGAAATTCTGGCTGCCGGACGCATTCGAGTTCGTGGCGGAAATTCCGCGTACCACTACCGGCAAGGTACTGAAAGCGAAACTGCGCGAACAGTTCCGCGCGCCACGCGCTTCAGAACAGTGAGCGCACGATGCCGCCGTCGACGCGCTGCGCTGCGCCGTTGATGGCGGCGGCCTGCACCGAGCACAGGAAAACCACCTGGGCCGCGATTTCCTGCGGCGTGGCCCAGCGCTGCAGCAGGGATGCGGCGCCCGTGGTTTCGAAATACGCCGGACGCATTTGCGCCACGGTTTTGCCCTGCTGCGGGCCGATTTTAGCGAGAAAGGTTTCGACGCCTTCCGACCAGGTCGGCGCTGCCAGCACGCTGTTCACGGTGACGGCGCTGCCGCGCGTCAACTCGGCCAGCCCACGCGCGATGGACACCTGCGCGGTCTTGGTCATGGCGTAGTGCAGCATGTCGGGATTGGGCTTGGCGCTTTGCTCGCTGGAGATGAACACCACGCGCCCCCAGTTGCGCGCCAGCATGCCGGGGAACAGCGCGCGCGTCAGCCGCACGCCGCTCATCACATTGAGTTCGAACATGTCCAGCCAGTCACGGTCGCTGATGTCGGCGAAGGCCTTGACCTCGAAGTAGCCGACGTTGTTGACCAGAATGTCCACCGGCCCGATGGCCGCCGCTTCATCGATGATTTTCTGCGCGCCATCGGCGGTGGACAGATCCGCCACGATGCCGTGGGCCGCGCCGTGACGTAACAGTGCGGCGACCGTTTTAGCGACGGCCTGTGCATTGCGTCCGTTGACGATGACACGAGCACCTTCGGTGGCCAGCGCTTCGGCAATGGCGCGTCCTATGCCCTGGGTCGAACCCGTTATCAGCGCGAGCTTGTTGTTTATTTGCAGATCCATGTTTTCTCCGTAGCCGCGCAGCGCGAGCATTTCAGCGCGCATTATCGTATCATCGCAGTGTATGTTGCAAAAAAGGACCGGGCATGAGCCTCAAGATCGATATCGTATCCGACGTAGTCTGACCCTGGTGCTTCATCGGGAAGCGCCGGCTGGAGAGCGCTTTGCGTCTCTACCAGGAGCAGCATCCCGATGCGGAAAAACCGGCCGTGCGCTGGCTGCCGTTTCAACTCAATCCCGACATCCCGCAACAGGGCATGTCGCGCAAGGCATACGTCGAAGGCAAGTTCGGTCCCGGCGGCAATGCCAAATATTCGCGCGTGGCCGGCGTCGGCAAAGGTGTCGGCATCGACTTCGCGTTCGACAAAATCCAGGTGCAGCCCAACACCGTCAATGCCCACCGGCTGATGCATTACGCCACCACCCAGGGCCACGAAGACGCGGTGGCCGAGGAACTGTTCACAGCCTATTTCATCAATGGCGCCAACCTCACCGACCTGGACACACTTGCCGACATCGGCGCCAGGGGTGGACTGGCGCGCGACGCCGTTGCCGCCTATCTGGCGGGCGATGCCGATCGCGAGCTGGTAAAAAACGCGGATATCGAGGCGCGCAATTCCGGCGTTCAGGGCGTGCCGTTTTTCATATTCAACCGCAAAGTCGCGGTTTCGGGCGCGCAAGAACCGGAATCCCTGCTGCAGGCAATGCTGCAATCCATGGACGAGCAAGGGAAAGCCCAGCCCTTATAGATTGCGGCATGACAGGGCGCGGCTAATCAGGGATATTTCCTGATGATTTCAGCGATCCAGTGCGCCTGCCGCCGCAGGCACATCGCGATCGCATTCTCCATGCCGGCCGCCGACAAGCGGTGTTCGGGGCCGAAATTAACCGCTGACAGCCGGAAGCGGTGGCGCAAATCCAGTTCGCTCAGACGTGGCGGAATGCGTCCTCCCACTACCAGTCCCGTGACTTCGCAGATGCCGCCGAAGTAGCCATCCCTGTCGGGACGCGCCTGCACTTCGAGGTTGCGCAGCGTCGACGAGATTCTGAAAAAAGTGCCCTGCGCAGGCGCCGATGTGACGACCTGCAGGCCTTTCAATCTCAGCTCGCTGACGAACGCGCTTCTGCCGGCATAGCCGACGGCTTGTGCAGTGGTGCAACTGAAGTCGGTTGGCGCACAGGTCGAGTTGACGGTGTAGGTCGAGTTCAAGCCGGTCACATAGACCACGGGGGCCGCAGCAGCTGCGGAACCGCAGAGGAGCGCGAGCATGCAGGCTGCCAGCCAATTTCGCGCAAGCCTGCCGGCCGGTATGCCATCCGCGCGGTTTTGCATTTGTTGTTCCCGCTTCATGCGCTGCTATTCAGCGGCTCCGAGGTTACGCCGGATCAGTGTCGGTCCCGCTGTCGTCCCTGTGCCAGCTCCACGGCGATATTTCGAAATAAGCCGATTCTATGCGCAGATCGTCCTGACGACTACCGGCTGCGCGGCGCGCCGGTTCCGGGTGACTTGTCGAATTCGCCGCTGTCCTGCGCTTTGCGGATGCAGCGTTCGGCAAGTAATTCCAGAGTCAGCATGTGCCGATATCACGCCTACTTGGCAAGCGCTTCCGGGTTGACCACGTATTCGCTTTTCGGCGTGTCTCCGTCCAGCACGCACAGCAGGTTGCGGGTGACCGTCAGCGACTTGCGATCGAGCGATTCGCGGGTATTGCCCGCCATATGCGGCGAGACGACGACGTTGGGCAGCGTGAACAGCGGATTATCTGTGAGCGGCGGCTCCGGACTGAACACGTCGATGCCCGCGCCGGCAAGCCTGCCTGCGGCGAGCGCGGCGTAAAGCGCGGACTCGTCGACCAGCCCGCCGCGCGCGGTGTTGATGAGCCGGGACTGGTGTTTCATGCGTGCCAGCCGCGCGCCATCGAACAGGTTCACGGTCTCGGGTGTCTTGGGGCAGTGGAGGGTGACGTAATCGGCGCCCGGCAGCGCGGCGTCGAGATCGGCAACCGGCTCACAGCCTGCCGCGCGCACCACCTGCGCCGGCACATACGGATCGTAGGCCTGCACCTTCATTTCCATTGCCAGACAGCGTTTGGCGACGCGCGTGCCGATGCGGCCGAAGCCGATGATGAGCACGGTCTTGTTTAGCAGTTCAGTGGGCAGCTCCTCATAGCGCGTGGACCAGCGGCCGCGCCGGACCAGGGCATCCTTGTCGGGGCCGCGCTTGCACAGGGTGAGCATCATGAACATCACGCTCTCGGCCACGCTGGGTGAATTGTCGGTGTCGCAGGTCATCAACGGGATGCCGCGACCGGTCAACGCCGGCACGTCCACCGCGTCGTAGCCGACACCGATGCGCGCCACTGCAAGCAGGCGCGGCGCCGCCTCGATATCGGCCGCGCGAAACGGCGTGGTGGTCAGTGCAATGCCGTCGGCATCGCGCAGCAACGCCCGAAATTCGGGTGTCGGCATGGTGGGAGAAAACGCGATTGCCTCCACGTCTTTGCGGCTTTTCGCCAAATCCCAGCCGGGTTGCGCCATGGTGGTCGGCAGCAGCAGTTTCTTTTTGGTTGTCGTCATTGTTCAGCCTGAGTCAAGTGAGATGGATAAGAGTGGGGCGGGTTTTGGCCGCTACGATAGCACAGCTATCAAGCCGGCCCGTTCCATGAAAATGGATGAGGATTTTTCCGGGATGCACGACTCATGGTGTCCTTTGGTCTGCGGAAGATAAGTCTCCCCGGTTTAGTAACTATGGTGACAGCGTCGTATCGCCTCGCGCGCCAAGTCCGGAAGGCGCGGTCTCGCGGGTTGCGCCTGCGGTGATCGTGTGTCATGCGTCGCCATCCACATCCCCGGTCTGCTGGTGCTGATTTGCATTGAATTCCTGTCCGGCGTAACGTATGAGTATGCCCATGGAATGACAGGCTGCGACTGAGGCAATCGATGGCGTTAGTACGCCGGTCCGCTGGCAATCGTGGTGTCTGTGCCACCGTTTCGTAAACGCCGCAATAGATGGAGATGCTGATGGGGCAAAGACCGGTAGCGACAGTTGAGGACATTACTCATGTTGAGTTCGAGTCCCGCCGCCCCGGGTGCGAGAAAGGCGTAATACATGTTGAAGGGCCTGTGCAAACGGCGGTGTTCCGCGTCGCTCCCGGATCGGGTGTGCCCAGCCATCTTCATTCGCGGGTTTACGACTTGTTCGTGGGCATTAAAGGTCTTCTGGAAATCCGCTATGAGGGTCAACAGGAGCACGGCACGTTCAAATTGAAGCCCGGCAGCTTTTGCGCAATGCCGCCGGGAGTAAAGCACGAGGTCTTCAACCCGAGCGCCACTGACGAAGCTTTTTTTCTCATTATTCATGCGCCTCACGACGGCTACGACTTCGTTCCAGTCGATTTCCGCCATATCGCAACGGCTCTACATGATCGCGAGTATGTGGCGTCACAGCCTAGCGTGCCGCGGGATGCCTCGCGCTAACCTGGCGGTGGTGTCGGCCGCGCTGCACACCTCCCGTTAAGCGACATGGGCACGCTTCTTACCGCTGATATAGTCCTTACGAGCGCGATCCAGGTGGCCATCGCAATCGCCGGCTTCACCGGAATAATCATTGCGATCTCGAAAGGAGCACAAATCTCGGCTCGGGAAAGGATTTCCGTTTCCATACTCCTTCTCGCATCGATCGCGACCGTTACGTTTGCCTTTCTGCCCATGATCTTCTTAAACGCCGGCGTCAGCGAGCGCTCAACGTGGATGACATCAAGCATTTTATTTGTAATTTACTTTGTCAGCATCGTTTCATATCGTGTGACGCAGTTTCGACAGTCTGGAGTCACGATGCCAGCTGCAGTGGCGTCCGGCATCGGCATTCTCGGTATTGTGGCTTTACTTCAACTCGCGAACGCCATTTTCATTCGCGATTCATGGCCCTACTTGATTCTCATCGTCAGTTACGTGATTTACTCATTTATAGTGTTCGCTTATCTACTGTGGAGCCTATGGACCGAATAATTATGACCGGTCGGGGAGATAGGTAACGAATCAGTCTGGGGACAGGATCACCAGCAAGCGCTGCGCTTTCTTGCGCACGCGGGTGATCGGGACACGTTGAGGCTGTATAAAAAGTCCTGAATCGCGTCGTCGCGATCAATCTTCAATCGTTAGACAGGTCAAGATGGCGTTGCAACCCTATGCCGATGGTGATGGGGTGGCCGTGCCCGATGAAATCAATATTGCAATGGCGCAAACGTAGCAATGTCAATCTCACGAGAATCTGCACACTTGCATGTGTGCTGAGTGGACTTCCCCCGGTTTGGTTGATTCGTAAGCGGCCCGTAGCCCAGTGCCTGAATCGGCGGCTGCATAGACCGCGGCTTAACACCAAACGGCATCATTCCTGTCTGGGTTATCATGCAACCGTTGAGTTCAAGTGCCGGCAAATGCCTGCTGACTTGCGCAATTCTGTGGAAATCTGAAATTGAAACCTGAGCCTGAAACTGGTCTGGACAAAGACCTGCCCCTGCGCGAAGACATCCGTCTGCTGGGGCGCCTGCTGGGCGACACGCTGCAGGAGCAGGAGGGCAGTGAGTGTTTCGAACTGATCGAGAACATCCGCCAGACCGCGGTGCGTTTTCACCGCGACGACGATCCGCACGCCAAGCGGGAACTTGAGGCGATCCTCAACCGGATCGACCACGACACGGCGATTTCCGTGGTGCGGGCGTTCAGCTTCTTCTCGCAGCTGGCCAACATCGCCGAAGACCAGCACCACAGCCGCCGCCGCCGCGCGCATGAGATCGCCGGTTCTCCGCCGCGCAAGGGCAGGGTTGCGCTGGCGCTGCTCCGTCTGCGGCAGGCCGGCGTGGCCCACTCGCGGCTGATCGGTTTTTTCGATCGCGCGCTGATTGCGCCGGTGCTGACCGCGCATCCCACCGAAGTGCAGCGCAAAAGCATACTCGACTGCCAGATGGAAGTGGCGCGCCTGCTGGCCGAGCGCAACCGTCCGGCGCTTACGCCGGACGAGCAGCGCGCCAACGAGGAGGCGTTGCGCCGCGTCGTGCTCAGCTTGTGGCAGACGCGCATTTTGCGCACCACCCGCCTCACGGTGCAGGATGAAATCGAAAACGGCCTCGCCTATTTCCGCTATACCTTCCTGCGCGAACTGCCGCTGCTTTACGCCGATCTCGAAGACCGGATTGCGGAATTTCTGGGCGATGCCGGTTTCCGCCTGTCTTCACCCTTGCGCATCGGCAACTGGATCGGCGGCGACCGCGACGGCAATCCCTTCGTGACGCAGGAGGTCATGCGCCACGCGCTGCACAGGCAGTCGACGCTGGCACTGAATTTCTATCTCGGCGAGGTCCACCAGCTGGGCGCCGAACTCAGCATGGCGCGGCGGCTGGTCGGCATGAGCGCGGCGCTCGACCGCCTGGCCGAGGCATCACCCGACCGCTCCGAGCACCGCCGCGACGAACCCTACCGGCGCGCGCTGATCGGTATCTACAGCCGGCTTGCGGCCACCGCACAGCAGTTCGATCAACCTGCCGCGAAGCGCCGGGCGGCGGGGGCGGCACCGCCCTATGCGGACTGCGCCGAATTCATTGCTGATCTCGATGTGCTCGCCGACTCGCTCAAGGCGAACGGCGGCGCCCGCATCGCGCGCGGGCGGCTGCGCCAGCTGCGGCGCGCCGCGGATGTGTTCGGTTTTCATCTGTGCACGCTCGACATGCGCCAGCACAGTGGCATTCACGAGCGCGTTATTACCGAACTGTTTGCGCGCAGCGAGGGCGGCATCGACTATGCGGCACTCACGGAAACCGCAAAAATCGAATTGCTGTTGCGTGAGATCGCCACGCCGCGGCCGCTGAAATCGCCTTATCTCGAGTACGGCGAAGACACGACAAAGGAACTCGGGATCATCGATACCGCCGCCGCCATACACCGGCGCTACGGCGCGCAGGCGATGCCGAACTACATTATTTCCAAGACCGATGGCGTGAGCGACCTGCTCGAAGTCGCGCTGTTGCTCAAGGAAGCGGGCCTGCTCGCGCCGGGCCCGCAGCCGCGGCTTGCGCTTAACATCATTCCGCTGTTCGAGACCATAGCGGATCTGCGTGGCTGCAGTGCGATCATGGAGCGGCTGTTTCAGCTGCCGTATTACCGCCAGCTGCTGGCGAGCCGCGGCAACGTGCAGGAAGTGATGCTGGGTTATTCGGACAGCAACAAGGACGGCGGTTTTCTGACCGCGAACTGGGAGTTGCACAAGGCCGAAGTCGAACTGGTCGAAGTTTTCGCGCGCCATGGCATCGAACTGCGCCTGTTTCACGGGCGCGGCGGCACCGTCGGACGCGGGGGCGGACCGAGCTACGAGGCGATTCTGGCGCAGCCGCCGGGCAGCGTGAACGGCCAGATCCGCATCACCGAACAGGGGGAGGTCATCGCCAGCAAGTTTGCCGATCCGCAAATCGGCCGCCGCAATCTGGAAACGCTGATTGCCGCCACGCTGGAGGCCACCTTGCTCGAACCCGCCGGCGCCGGGCGCAACACCGCCGCCGACCACGAGCTCATGGAGCAGTTGAGCCGCGATGCGTTCAGCGCGTATCGCCATCTGGTGTACGAGACGCCGGGATTCGTGCAATTCTTCCGGCAGGCGACGCCCATCGCCGAGATCGCGCAATTGCGCATCGGCAGCCGGCCGGCCTCGCGCAAAACCTCGTGGGAAATCGAGGATCTGCGCGCCATTCCCTGGGTATTCGGCTGGTCGCTGTCGCGCATCATGCTGCCCGGCTGGTACGGCTTCGGCTCGGCGGTGCAGACGCTGATCGAACGCGAGGGTGACAAGGCGCTCGAGCTGCTGCGCGAAATGTACCGCAACTGGCCGTTTCTGCAGGCGCTGTTGTCCAACATGGACATGGTGCTGTCCAAGTGCGATTTCGGGATTGCGTCGCGTTATGCCGAACTGGTCAGCGACGAGCAGCAGCGTGCGCATATATTCGACAGAATCCACACGGAATGGCGGCTCACGGTAAAACATCTGCTGGCCATCACCGGCCAGCGCGAACTGCTCGAAACCAACCCGGCGCTGGCACGCAGTTTCCGCAACCGCTCGCCCTATATCGATCCGCTCAACCATCTGCAGGTTACGCTGTTGCGGCGGCTGCGCGCGGGGGAGGACGACGCAGTGATCCGGCGCGCCATCATGCTGACGATCAACGGTATTGCTGCTGGACTGCGAAACAGCGGTTGATAGGCTCGCGGGCATGGCTTGCGCGTCCGGCTCGCGTTAATACCTGATTGATCCGCGAAAATGTTGTGCCAAGGCTGAAAAGCGCTGTTCCTGGGATCGATAATGTTGAAGTAATCAAGGACTGGCGTGGACCGAACCAGCAATCCGACAATCAAGAAAATAGTGCCGGCTGCAACGGCCGGCGATGGGAGAAAAGCAGCATGAGGGACAACACGCTCGGGGCCTACGATATCGCCGATCTGCGCACGCTCGCGCGCAAGCGCCTGCCGAAAGGCGTGTTCGAATTCTTCGACCGCGGCAACGGCGACGAGGTGGCGCTCGCCAACAATCGCGCGGCGTTCGAGCGCATCAAGCTCGATCCGCGCATGCTGGTGGACACCTCACGGCGCAGCCTTGCGACTACACTCTTCGGCAAGCGGCAAAACATGCCGATTGTGGTCGGGCCGACGGGTTCGGCAGGGCTGGCGTGGCACGAAGGCGAAATTGCGCTGGCGCGCGCGGCGAAGGCCGCAGGCATTCCGTTCACGCTGGCGACCGGTTCGATGACTTCACTCGAGCGTGTTGCCGCGGAAGCGGGCGGTAATCTGTGGTTCCAGGTCTACATGTGGCCCGACCGCGCGGCATCGCACGCGCTGATCGAACGCGCGCGGGTGGCGGGCTACGAGGCGCTGATTGTCACGGTCGATACGCCGGTGACGCCGGGACGCGAATACAACCTGCGAAACGGCATGACCGTGCCGTTCCGCTTCACGCGCCGCAACGTGAGCGACGTGCTCATGCACCCGCGCTGGCTCGCGGGCGTGCTGCTGCGCTACCTGCTCACCACCGGCATGCCGCGCTATGAGAACTACCCGACCCGGATGAAGGCGCGCATCACTGCGGCGCCGATGGGGCGTTCGATGCTGGTGACGGACTCGCTGACCTGGGATGATCTGCGCGAGTTGCGCAGGCGGTGGCCGCATGCGCTGATGGTCAAGGGCATCCTGCGCGCCGAGGATGCGCGGCTTGCCGCCGACTGCGGCGTCGACGGCGTCATCGTCTCCAACCACGGCGGGCGCGCGGTGGACAGCACGCGTGCGCCGATCGAAATCCTGCCGGAAATCGTCGACGCCGCCGGCAGCCGCATCACGGTGCTGGTCGACAGCGGCTTTCGCCGCGGCACCGACGTGGTCAAGGCGCTGGCGCTCGGCGCAAAAGCGGTGCTGATCGGCCGTGCCACGCTCTACGGCACCGCGGTGGCCGGCGAGGCCGGCGCCGCGCGTGCGATCGAAATCTACCGCGACGAAATTGACCGCCTCATGGCGCTGATCGGTTGCCCCGGATTGAGCGCCCTCGACGCGGGCTACCTCGCGCGCTGGGGCTCGTCGCGCGCGGGTGTCTTCGGCGGATAGCGCAGGGCGCTCGTCACCGCGGACGCATCGATCTTGCCCAACTTGAGCAGGCGCGCTTCGATTCCCGCGTGCGTGCGGTTGTGCCGACGCGCAAGCTCGCCGACGGTCTTTCCGGAATCGAACGCCGCGGCGAGACGTTGTTCCTCCTCGGCTGTCCAGCGCGATCCGGCGCCGGTTCCCGGTGGTGTGGCCTGCTTGCGCTCGCCCTCCGGCGCCGGCGCGCGGTTGCCTTCAACTGCGCGCACCGCGTCGAACAACGCCCGCACGATGTCGGGATGCTGGTACGGACTGTCGGCGGAAAATTTTTCGCCGGTGCCCGGATGCACGCCGCCGGCGAGCGCATTCAATATCCTGAGGGTGTGTTCCCGTTCCATGATTGTTTCCTCCGCGATGTGGTGTTGGAGCGGGACGCGTTTCCCCGCATGTCATCAGCAACGCGGCGGCGCGCGGGCGGGTTGACAACGGCTGCTTCCCCGCTGTGAAATCAGAAGGTGTAACGCAGAGGCGCAAGGAAACGCAGGACTTTGTATCGCACGGAGAACACAGAGAAAGCCGGAACACCGAAAATTGATAACCTATCCTGCGCGCTGCTCAGTGGCCTGCCCTGCCGCATCTTCAAGAGGGCTTTTCACGCCGCGCCCGCCCTTATTGAGCACGTGCGTATAAATCATGGTGGTGGACACGTCCGAGTGGCCCAGCAGTTCCTGCACCGTCCTGATGTCGTAACCGTTTTCCAGGAGGTGCGTCGCAAACGAGTGCCGCAGCGTATGGCAGCTCACGTGTTTGGTGATGCCGGCTGCGCGCGCGGCTTCTTTGACGCCCCGGATCAGGTAGTTCTCATACACATGATGCCGCCGGATGCCGCCGGTGCGCGGATCGACAGAGCGCTTGTGGGACGGAAAAACGAACTTCCAGCCCCACTCGTACGGCGCGCCCGGATACTTGCGCGCAAGCGCGTCGGGCAACTCGACGTCGCCGCAACCGTCAATGAGATCCTGGTCGTGAAGTTTTTTCACGCACAGCAAATGCGCTTGCAATGGCTCAATGACGGGGCCAGGCAGAATAGTGACACGGTCTTTGGCGCCCTTGCCATCACGAACCACGATCTGTCGATAGCCGAAATCCACGTCTTTGACCCGCAGCTTCAGGCACTCGCGCAGCCGCAGGCCTGCCCCGTACAGCAGACTCGCCATCAGCCATTTCGTCCCGTGCAATCGCGCCAGCAGTTCAAGAGCTTCCGCCGCAGTAAGCACTGTCGGCCGTCTTGTGGATGGTTTGGCATGAACGAGTTCATCAAGCCACGGGAGCGGCGCGGTAAGAACCGCTTTGTAAAGAAAGAG
>CAKKQX010000031.1 GCA_919902235.1 Burkholderiales bacterium | reverse complement strand
GAAAGATCAATAATGACATCCCCGATGAAAAAATCCTTCGCCCAGCGCATCGCCGCGATGAACGCGATGTACAAACTTCCCGCCAACGATCACCCATCCCTGCCCGCGGACGTCGCGGACCGACTCACCAAGTTCAAGGCCACCCTGCTCGATGAATTACATGAAATCGACGACATCGTCGCGCTCGCAAAAAACAGCGCCGCGCCGGCAGACATCGCCGTAGCCATCGCGGATTTGCTGGGCGACATCATGGTCTACTGCCGCTCCGAGGCGCTGAAGTACGGTCTGCCGCTGGAAGAAGTGCTGGACATCATCATGGACAGCAACGAAAGCAAGCTCGACACCGACGGCAAGCCGATCTACGACGCCAACGGCAAATTTCTCAAGGGGCCGAATTACTGGAAACCGGAGCCCAAAATCAAGGCGCTGCTGGCAGCGCGCGGGGTCCAGGCCGCGAAGTAAGAACCCGGGAGCCGTTTTCGGTTATCCTGCGAACTCTACTTTTATCATCACACAAGACAAATCATCATGTATCCCAACACCCAGCTTTACATCAATGGCAACTGGTGCGCAGCAGCAGCCGGCCGCACCCTGCCCGTCGTCAATCCCGCCAACGGCAATCAGATCGGCACCGTCGCCTATGCCGGGCGCGCCGACCTCGACCGCGCGCTCGAAGCCGCGGACCAGGGCTTCAAGACCTGGCGCAAGGTCTCGGCGTTCGAGCGCGCGAAGGTGATGCGCACGGCCGCCAGCCTGCTCCGCGAACGCGCCGACGCCGTTGCCGCCATGATGACCATGGAACAGGGCAAGCCGCTGCCCGAGGCCAGGCTCGAAGTGCTCGCCGGCGCGGACATCATCGACTGGTTCGCCGAAGAAGGCCGCCGTGCCTACGGGCGCGTGATCCCGGCGCGCGCCGAAGGCATCTACCAGCTGGTGATCAAGGAGCCGGTGGGCCCGGTCGCCGCCTTCACGCCGTGGAACTTCCCGATCAATCAGGTGGTGCGCAAGCTCTCGGCCGCGCTCGCCACCGGCTGTTCCATCATCGTCAAGGCGCCGGAGGAAACACCGGCCTCGCCCGCCGAACTGATACGCGCTTTTGCCGACGCCGGTGTGCCGGCCGGTGTGATCAACCTCGTTTACGGCGATCCGGCGGAAATTTCGAGCTATCTGATCCCGCACCCGGTCATCCGCAAGATCACATTCACCGGCTCCACCCCGGTGGGCAAGCAGCTCGCGGCGCTTGCCGGCAGCCACATGAAACGCGCCACCATGGAACTCGGCGGGCACGCGCCGGTGATCATCTTCGACGACGCCGATGTCGATCTCGCGGCCAAGACCATGACTTTCATGAAGTACCGCAATGCCGGGCAGGTATGCGTGTCGCCGACGCGCTTCCTGGTGCAGGAAGGCATCTACGCCAGCTTCGTCGAAAAATTCGTCGCCCATACCAAGGCCATCAAGGTCGGCGACGGCTTCGACAAGGACACCAAAATGGCAACGCTTGCCAACCCGCGTCGGAGCCGTGCAATGGAAACCCATGTCGCAGATGCGAAGAAGCACGGCGGCAAGGTGCAAACCGGGGGCTACCCAATAGGCGAGAAGGGCAATTTCTTCGAGCCGACGGTGGTCACCGAGCTCTCTGAGGACGCGATGGCGATGAACAACGAGCCCTTCGGCCCGCTCGCCATCATCAACCCCTTCAAGAACTTCGACGACGCGGTGAGCGAAGCCAACCGCCTGCCCTACGGGCTTGCCGCCTACGCGTGGACGCGTTCGGCAAAAACCGCCAACGCGATTGCGGCATCGGTCGAGACCGGCAT
This sequence comes from Burkholderiales bacterium, assembly GCA_919902235.1. Lineage (GTDB taxonomy): Bacteria > Pseudomonadota > Gammaproteobacteria > Burkholderiales > SG8-41 > CAKKQX01. Next base: position 1,483 of record CAKKQX010000031.1, on the reverse strand, counting down.
GATGACCATCAACCACCTGGGCCTCGCGCTGCCGGAAGTGCCCTTCGGCGGCGTCAAGGATTCAGGCTACGGTTCCGAAGGCGGCAGCGAAGCGATCGAAGCGTATCTCAATCCCAAGTTCGTGTCGCAGGCGGGATTGTAAACACAGAGCGAACCCAGTTCGTCCGTCACCTGTTCCAGGACTCAGGAAACCGCGGGAAGTCCACGCTTACCTAAAGGGCAAGATCATGGCGCGGCTGCACAGTTACTTACCTATACTTAGCTGTGGCGCCAATGCCCGGTAAGCATCGTACTGGGTTTCCACGAACCGCCGGGTCTCTTCCGGCGTCATGATATTCGGCATTGATCCACGTTTGCGCACGGCCGCATTCCACTCGGCATCGTCCTTGATTTTCGCAAGTACAGATGTCCATTTATCCACGACGCTTTTGGGCATCCCGGCCGGACCATACAGAGCACTCCAACCCGACACCGCCTCCAAATTAGGCATGCCAACTTCGCTTGCGGTCGGCGTATCGGGTGCTTCAGGGATTCGCGCACGAGTCGAAACCACCAGCGCTCTTAGATCACCCGCCTTGATGCCGCCCGTATAAGGGGAAATTCCGTTGCAAGCAAAATCCACGTGACCGCCGAGCACGGCGCTTACTGTGTCCCCCGCTCCCTTATACGGAACTTTTACTGCCGCATCAGAGGCAAGCCCCATATTAAGAAAAATCTTTACGGGAAATACGACGCTCGCGTCCGCATTTCCCGTTGATGCGTAGTTGATACGTCCCGTTCGTGACTTTACTAACGCCAGCAGATCCCGAAACGACTTTATTGGAGACTTTCCGCTCACCACGCAGACATACGGATCCAACTCAAGCATTCCGATCATGGTGAAACTGTCCCATTTGTAAGGCGTCGCCGGGTCAAGCGCTGGCGCAACGGCCTGAGAGCCGACACGAGCAAGAAGCAACGTGTACCCATCCTTGGCAGCGTCAAGAACATACTGCGACCCCACAATGCCCCCGGCACCCAGTTTATTGACTATAACAATTGGCTTATCCACGTACTTTTGCGCCATTAGCGCAAGCGCGCGCGCAGCCAAGTCAGCGTTTCCGCCCACACCATAAGGCGAAACCAGCATTATTGGCTTGTTAGGATATTGTTGTGCGTGAACGACTTGTTGACTTGCCGAGTAGACTGTACAGACGGCAGCAGCGAAAAACAATCCAATTAATCGATTCATCCAGAGTCTCCTCCCAACCAGATTAAGATCATTTAATTACCGTCGTTTTTAAATTCATTATCGACGTTCGTTAAGCGCTGGTCAAGATGGCCATTATTGATCTTTCACTAATTCGCGACAGCGAGTTAGCGCCATTCTCGCCCTCTCCTTCCGGGACAAGGGAACACTTGAAGCGAAGCAGAGGGTCGGGCAGAGGGATTGAGCGTTCCGGCTGTCATCCATTATGAAACGCTCAATAAATGAAGGATAAAG
>CAKKQX010000030.1 GCA_919902235.1 Burkholderiales bacterium | reverse complement strand
AGGTCGAACGCCTCACCGGCCTCCATCCGCCGTTGTATCGTGCCCCTGTTCCCGTACCAGATCACGAGCTTGTGGCCCGTCGCGCGTTCGAACCGGGGGCCCAGTTCCCCCATCACCTCCTGTATCCCCACGCCCGCTATGACCTTGACTTCAGCGGCCTCCGCCGCGAGACCTTGGACCAGCAGGAGCGCGAATCCGATTTTTGCTGCTGCGAGAAATGAACGTATCTTCATGACATTCTCCTTTCAGATGGCCACCCTTTGGGCCTAACGTGAATTGGTTGAAAGTTTAGTTGACTTCTTAGTTGACAATTTAGTTGACGCGCCCCGTCCCCGTCCTGTCATAGCCCTTCCAGCCCATACGTTACTCGACTCAGGATTCCCAATCAATTTTTGCCTTCAACAGAGGGAATCATGGCAGAGCATGGCGCAGATGTCTCCCCCCAGGTTCCGCGCGCCCGAGGCTGCTCGCTTGCCAGGCGCAGCAGTCGGCTTACCCGCAGACTACTTGAATCCGTACAGCCGCGCCGGATTGTCGACGAGTATTTTCCTGCGCAATACGGCATCCGGCGTCCAGGCGTTGAACAGATCGAGCAGGTGCCCGTCGTCGGGCATGTCTTTGTCCAGCCGCGGGTGCGGCCAGTCGCTACCCCATAGCACCTGCCCGGGGTTGGCCGCGACCAGCGCTTCGTGCAGCGCGCGCGCATCGGGATAGTCCGGATATTGCTTTGATACCCGGTACGCGCCCGACACTTTCACCCAGATCTTGCCTTCGCCCAGCAGCCTGCACATGAGTTGCACGCCCGGCTGATTGACGCCTTTGGCGGCATCGACGTTACCCATATGGTCGATCACCGCCGGCAGCCGCCAGTTTTCCAGATACGGCACGGCATCCTGCAGCGCGTTGGCATTCATCATGAACTGCACATGCAGGCCGAGCGCTGCCATGCGCGGCGCGAGCGCTGCAAAAGCGTCCAGACCGAAAGGGCTGAAACCATGGCCGCCCGGCATGTGATGAAAGCGCAGGGCGCGCACGCCGGCATCCGCCATGCGCCGCAGTTCGGCGTCGGCAATGCCGGCTTTGACGATGGCGACGCCGCGCAGGCGGCGCGGCTCGCGCGCCAGCGCGTCGAGCAGTGCGGCCGGATCGGTGCCGTGGGCATTGCCCTGGACCACCACGCCGCGTTGTATGCCGAGCGCGTCGTGCAGGCGCAGCAGCGCCTCGAGCGGCGCGTCGGGCGGAGTGTAGGCGCGCTCGGGCGCATAGGGAAATTTTGACGCCGGGCCGAACAGATGGAAATGCGTGTCGCATGCGCCGGCCGGGGTGGGCAAGGCGGGTTTTTTCGGTGCGGCCACGGGCGGCAGGCAGGGCAGGTCCACGCTGGTTCCTTGTTATCGTTTGAATGCACTCGGGATGTTAGACGATGCCTCACTTCGGCACAAACGCGGCGCATGGTCGCGTTCCATAATCCGGATTGCTATTTGCGGAATGTCTGCGGCAACAGCCGGCATGGATTTATAATTGACGAAAACATGCCGTTTATTTCCGCCCCACTTCGTTTACAGCAAAGGACATCATGATTCCGTCGAAGCGTCTCGATTATTCCCCCATCATCGACCGCCCGCCGCTGAAACTTCCCGGCGGTGCGCGCATGGTGGTGTGGCCGGTCGTCAATGTCGAGGTGTGGGACATTGCGCGACCGATGCCGCGCCAGGTGCTGCCGCCGCCCACCCATGTCACGCGGCTGCCCGACTTCGCGCACTGGGCGTGGCATGAATACGGCATGCGCGTCGGTTTCTGGCGCATGAAAGAAGTGCTGGACGGGCTGGGCATCAAGGCTTCGCTGTTCACCAATGCGCGGGTATGCAGCGACTACCGGCGCGTGGCGCAGGCAGCGCTCGAAGCCGGATGGGAATTTGTCGGTCATTCCTACGACCAGCGGCCCACGCACACCGAACCCGACCAGCGCGCCATGATTCGCAGGACGGTAAAGATCATCAGGGATTTCACCGGCAAGGCGCCCGTGGGCTGGCTGAGTCCGGGTCTGACGGAAACGCTGTACACACCCGACTATCTGGCCGAAGCGGGCATCAAGTATATCGCCGACTGGGTGATCGACGATGAACCGTGCGAAGTCAAAACCGCCCATGGCAAGGTGCTGGCCATGCCCTACACCCTCGAACTCAACGATATCGCGATGATGGCGGTGCAGCACCATGCCGCGGCGGAATTCGAGACCCGCTGCATGGATTATTTCGAGCGGGTCTACGAGGAATCCAAACAGCGCATGAAGGTGATGGCGATCGCCGTGCACCCCTATATCTCCGGCGTACCCCATCGCATCAAGTATTTCGAACGCGTGTTCGAATATCTCAAAAAACAGAAAGGCGTGGTGTTCTGGACCGGCGAGCAGATCATGAACTGGTACTGGCAAAGTCAAAAAACGCCGGCCAGGCGCAAGCGCTGATCGTCGGCACAAGCTCAGCACGTTATTGGGGCGGTGCTCCATGGCACTACCTTAAGTCCGTTGCATGCGAGCGCCGAACAATTCCCGTAGGGTGCGCCCTGCGCACCACGGCGCGAA
>CAKKQX010000029.1 GCA_919902235.1 Burkholderiales bacterium | reverse complement strand
TTGAGCGTTTCATAATGGATGACAGTCGGAACGCTCAATCCCTCTCTCCGACCCTCTCCCGCAAGGCATAGGTATCTACACATCTCCACTACACGCCCCCTCGCCCCGCCTGCGGGGACAAGGGAACACTTGAAGCGAAGCAGAGGGTTGGGGAGAGGGTGAGAACGGCACTAATTCGCTGTCGCGAATTAGTGAAAGATCAATAAATAGGCTGCCGTCATAACCGGCGCGCGGGAATGTAGAACAACACGCGCATTTTGTTGCGATGCAAACATCATCTTCATGTCATGTCGGAATCAAAAACACATGCATCGTGATTGCTTTACGGTAGTTTATTGAATAGCATCGCAAACTTGAGACGGAAAGAAATCTGATTTCATAATCCGGAATTCCCGTTCCGTCCCTATGGGTCATTAAAAATAAAAGGAGAAAAATACTGATGCCCGCCACTTATAACATTCTGATCATGGGCGCCTCGTACGGCTCGTTGCTGGGAACCAAACTGGCGCTCGCCGGGCATACGGTCAAGCTGGTGTGCCTCCCTGCCGAGGCCGAATTGATAAACACGGAAGGCGCCATCGTGCGCATGCCGCTCAAGGGTCGGGAAGGACTGGTCGAGATCAATTCGAAAAAACTGCCGGGCAAGCTCGGCGCCGGTGGCACCACGGCATTCAACCCGGCCGACTTCGACCTTGTCGCGCTGGCGATGCAGGAACCGCAGTACCGCTCCCCCGGCGTGCGCGAATTGCTCGATGCGGTGGTGAAAGCGAAAGTGCCCTGCATGTCGATCATGAACATGCCGCCGCTGCCGTACCTGAAACGCATCCCCGGCCTCGATACCGATGCCTGCAGGGACTGCTTTACCGACGCCGCGGTGTGGGACGGCTTCGACCCGAAATTGATGACGCTGTGCAGCCCCGATCCCCAGGCGTTCCGCCCGCCGGAAGACAAGGTCAACGTGCTGCAGGTGCGGCTGCCGACCAATTTCAAGTCGGCGCGCTTCGACTCCGATGCGCACACCGCCATCCTGCGCCAGCTTGCAGCGAACATCGAAGCCGCCCGCTTCGACACCGGCAGCGAAAAGATCGAACTGCCGGTCAAACTCAAGGTTCACGACTCGGTGTTCGTGCCGCTCGCGAAGTGGGGCATGCTGCTCGCCGGCAATTACCGCTGCGTGCAAAAAGACGAAATGCGCTCCATCAAGGAAGCCGTGCACGGCGACCTCGCCGCCTCGCGCGCGGTATACGATTGGGTGGTCAGGCTGTGCATCTCGCTGGGCGCGTCCGACAGGGACATGGTGCCGTTCGAGAAATACGCCAATGCGGCGCTGTCGCTGGGGAGCCCTTCATCCGCCGCGCGCGCCCTCGCCGCCGGCGCCCCCAACATCGAGCGGGTGGACCGCCTGGTGCAGACTGTCGCCAGACAAAAGGGCATGCACAACGATGTGGTGGACCAGACCGTCACCCTGGTCGATGGCTGGCTGGAGAAGAACCGCAAGAAAGCGTGATGCGGCGCTGCTCAGGCGCAACACCACAACAGGCCCGGAATTTCCCGGGCCTTTTTGTTTAACGCTATGAACCGCTCAAATTGCCCTATGCACCTAACCTCGCGAAACATCTATCGTTTCCCTGGTCCGGGCCCTGATCGGGGAGCCCCATAACAGGCCAAAGGATTTTTCGTTTTCTACTGCTTTCCATGTATCCGCTGGGTATTCACGAAATTGGACGTCATCTTATTTTTTCCTCGTTGGTGCGACACACTGCGCACTGTATATCCGCGATTTTCGTGGCGGCCCGCTACCCCTGGCGAGCCGCCCAATGTGAACTACCGGACAGCCCGTGATCGTGCCGGCATGGACATCGGCCGCGTCACGGACGATGTCGGCTTCGCGCCCCAATCCGGTCCGCGAGAGGCATGCGAAGACTTTTCTGCCTGGATACAGACGCATGGTGCTTTCATCGCTTCCGGGGATCAGACGGCGTCCGAACCAGCATAGGCTCGTGCGCGGGGTATCAGATCGAGGGTGGGGACTCGCGAATCACTTGCTCCGCGAATCGCATGTCGGCCAAGTCTTCGTAGGCAAATTTCGTGCGGATCGCGTTGCAGGCGAGCATCGCGTCGCGCAGCCACTCAAGGCCGGCGCGTTGCTGTATGGGGTTGGTGTTCCAGACGCCGCTCTCCTTGTAACCATTGCAGCAGGCCGCGAGGGTTTTCAACGTGATGTCCGGTAAATAGCTCGCAATGGCTTCTGCTAACTCGCGCCCGTCGTGAGCAGCGATCCATTTCTGCGTCCGGTAAATGGCCCGTGTCATGCGCAGCGCGGTGTCTGGATCGCGCTCGAGAAAGCTTCGCGTGGTGTTGAGTGTGGTGTACGACGCGGGGCCGCGACTGGCAGCGGCGTGCCAAATGTGGCCTATACCCTGGTCGACAGCCTTTTGCGCCAACGGCTCGAAGACCTGAATGACGTCGACCTTCCCGGCGCGCAGCAGTTCCAGGTTTTCGCCCATGCTGCGCGCAGGCGCACGCCGGATAGCGGCCGGGTCAATCCCGGCGAGCCGCAGATCGTGCTGCAGGCAGTACCAGGGCGTGGGCACCTCACTGACCACCGCCAGCGTCTTTCCGGCGAGGTCGTTCATGCGAAAGTCGACGTTCGGCTTGCAGCCGAGCAGATAGAACGGGTCGCGACCGACCACCTCGCAGAAACCGACCAGGTCGCTCTTCGGATTCTCATCGAGCGCGCGCATCAGCCGCATGGGCCCTCCCCAAGAAACGTTTCCCGTTCCCGTCAGCAGTCCCGTCAAGGTCTTATCGGCCGCCGCCGACATCTCGAGGCGGACATCCACATCTTCAGACTTGTATGCACCCAGCGCAAACGCAGCGTAAAAAGGCGCATAGAAAGCGGCTCGAAAGTTTTCGATCAGGGTGACGGGCATGGTGCTTTGACCTGTAAAAAATGTGAAGTTTAGCGGGTTGCGCTTACCTGCCCCGGCGCCATCGTCAATCTAACGAGTGCGCGCGGATCCCGGGGCGCCAGCGGCCGAAATCCACCTGCGCCAGGAATTCGGCGGCGAGACGGTTGAAGAAGGCTCAGTCGACCTTGAGTCCGGCTTCCTTCGTTATCTTTGCCCACTTGCCGATTTCGGCTTTGACGAGTGCGGCGAACTGCGCGGGCGGCTCGCCGCCGCCGACCGCGCTCATTGCTGCAAGCCGCTGCTTTACGTCGGGTGCGGCGAGCGCCTTTACTGTTTCCGCATGCAGCCGGTTGACAATGGCACGCGGCGTGCCGCGGGGGACAAACAACCCGTTCCAGCCAGTAAGCTCAAAACCTTTGAGTCCGGCCTCGTCAAGCGTCGGCACGTCGGGTGCGGTGGGCGAGCGCTGTTTCGACGTCACCGCAAGTCCCCGCAGCTTGCCCGATTTTACGAACGGCAGCGTGCTCGGGATGTTCTCGAGCATGAGCTGTATCTGGCCGCCGATTAAGTCGGCCAGCGCCGGGCCGCCGCCCTTGTAAGGGATGTGTGCCATCTGGAGGCCTGCCATACTCTTCAACATCTCCCCGGCGAGGTGCGGCGTCGATCCCGGGCCTCCTGACCCGAAGTTGAGTTTTCCAGGATTCGCCCTGGCGTAATCGATGAATTCCTTCACCGTTTTCGTCGGCAACGACGGGTGCACCACCAGTATGAGCGGCGCGGATGCAATCAGGGTCACTGGGATAAGATCTTTTTCGGTGTCGTACGGCAACTTCGAGCGAAGGCTCGGGTTAACCGCAAATGTGAGACTCATCACCAGGACGGTGTAGCCGTCGGGCGCAGACTTGGCAGCAATATCGGTGCCGATGATGCCGCTCGCGCCGGGGCGGTTGTCGACAACCACTTGCTCGCCCATGCTCTCTGTGAGCTTGCCGGCGACGAGGCGCCCCATAATGTCGTTCGAGCCGCCTGGCGAGAACGGAACGATCATGCGCACCGGGCGGTTGGGGTAGTCCTTTTGAGCAAGGGCCGGTGCCGCAGGCAAGGCGGCAGCTAGCGCGAGAAGAATGATGGCGTGACGTAAATGCAAATTCATGGCTGGCTTCCTGTATTGTTTCTGGCTTATAAGGTCATGTTCCGTGGAGCAGAACGCGAGACCTCTTCGTCGGTATTGGCCTACGCTGTCTCAATGTTATATTAACATTGCCTTGGCAGCTTACGCAGACACCGCCGCTTCGGCTCTCTGCATCGGAGGTGCCTGAAGGGAAGTGAACACGCTTGAACAGCGGCAAGATACGTGCCATGCTCGCAACCGTCTTTTCCTCCTCTGTATCAAGTGGTAGTGATTACAGGTTCGGTCGATGAGATAGCGCATACGCTGCACCAAACACGCGTCCCGGGCACTGAAATGATGCACTTTGATTGCGCGTGTTGGCGATTAATGCAAAACCTCGGCCTGGCGCTGTACAGAGCGCGATTCTCTTCCTCAATTTTACGGTTTTTGTTAACATTCAACTCGATCACTGCGTACTTGCTGCAGCCAACAGATTCCGCGAATTGAATTCCCGAACGCCCCCCGCCTATCTCACCACAATCAGCCGTTTCGTATGCGAGGCACGGCTTGGCGATTTGAGCGCCGCAGCGCGCGAACGCGCGCGCTGGGTGATCGCCGATTCGATCCCGGTGATCGCTGCGGGCATGCAGCAACCGGAAATGAAATCCTTCGTTGCACGCCAGCTCGCGGGCGCGCCCGCTGGCGGTGCCTGGGTGATCGGTGCGGAGCGCCGCACCGGCATGATGGATGCCGCTCTGCTCAACGGCACAGCGGGCACCTGGCTTGAGCTTGATGAGGGCAATCTCTTCGCCAAAGGGCATCCCGGCATCCAGGTCGTGCCTGCGGCGGTGGCAGTGGCGCAGGAACTGGGTGCCTCCGGTGCGGAACTGCTGGCCGCGGTGGCACTGGGCTACGAAATATCGGCGCGCGTAAGCCGCGCCGCCAATACCCGGCTGTCGATCCACCCGCACGGCACCTACGGCGTGATCGGGACTGCGATCGCCGCCGGACGGCTGAAAAAATTCAACGCACAACAGATGCTCGAACTCATCAATTGCGCCGCGACGATGGGTATGGCCACCAGCCGCCAGACGCTGCTCGACGGGGCCACAGTCCGCAACATTTTCACCGGTCACTCCGGCTACATGGGCCTCACGGCCACGCGGCTCGTCGAGTGCGGCTTTACCGGAGAAGTTGACGGCGTCGGCAATGTCTACGGCAAGGTACTCTCCGATACATTCGACCGCGACCAGGTCGTTGCCGGCCTGGGCGAAGAGTGGCTGATCACCCATAGCTATTTCAAGCTGCACCCGACTGGGCGCTACGTGCATTCGGCGATCGATGCGCTCGAGGACCTACTCGCAAAAGTACCCGGCGGACGCCTGGACATCGATCGCATCACGCGCATCGAAGTGCGGACCTATATGCTGGCCGCGATGTTGTCGGAAAAGAACGTGGTGTCGAGCTTCGGCGCGCGTTTCTCGATCCCGTTCGCACTGGCGAGCATTCTGGTGCACGGGCGCTCAGGGCTCGCAAGTTTTGATGCCGCCGCGGTAGCCAACTCCAGGGTGCAGGCGCTGGCGCAGCGTGTCGATTTGCAGGAGGACAAGTCCCATACCGCGCGCTATCCGCACGAGACACCATGCGAGCTCGTAGTCGAGTTCAAGGGCGGCGCGCGCCACCAGGGGCAGTGCACGGTGATGAAAGGCGAGCCCTCGAATCCGCATCGGCCGCAAGATCTGCGCGGCAAGTTCTTCGACCTCGGCGTGCCGGTATGGGGGAACGAGACCACGAAAAAGCTGTTCGACGGACTGATGGACCTGGAAAATCTCGGTGATTTCCGCGCGTTTGCGCAACAGTTCAACTTGTAAGCCTTTCCTGCGCCCTGATTGGACGGGACGTGAATAATGCGAGAACAAACCCCATGCTAAAGTCCCACGGACGGTACGATTATTCCGCCATCACGAAGCGCCCCGACTACAGCTGGCCTGAGGGGAAGCGGCTTGCCGTGCATTTCAGCCTCAATGTCGAGCACTTCGCTTTCGGCGAGGGGCTAGGCAACGACTACGCCGTGCCTCACCCGGCGCCCAACACCCGCAGTTACGCCTGGCGCGACTACGGCAACCGCGTGGGCGCGTGGCGGCTGCTTGAACTGGCGGCCGCCTATGACCTGCCGTACGCGGTTCTCGCTAACAGCGAACTCTACGACTATTGTCCCGAGATGCTGCAGGCGTTCTCCGCGCGCGGCGACGAAATCGTCGGCCACGGCCGCACCAACGCCGAGCGCCAGGCCGACATGACCGAAGCGCAGGAGCGCGAATGCATTGTCGGGGCGACCGCCATGATCGAGAGGCACGAAGGCCGCAGACCGCAGGGCTGGCTTGCGCCGTACATCTCGCAAACGCTCCACTCGCTCGATCTGCTCAAGGAGGCAGGCTACCACTACATGATGGACTGGCCGCTGGATGACCAGCCGGTGTGGTTCCGCACCAGGCACGGGCCGATCCTGTCCATCCCGTACGCGCATGACCTCAACGATTCCATGGAGTGCGTCTCGCGCCGCACGCCCTCTCAGCTTTACTGCCAGAACCTCATCGACCAGTTCGACGAGATGATCGAGGAATCGAAGCGTCGGCCGCTGGTGATGCCGGTGGTGCTGCACAGCTTCATCCTGGGCCAGCCGTACCGGATGCGTCAGTTCCGAAGCGTCGTCGAGCACATCGTCGCGCAGCGGGATCGGGTCTGGCTTGCGCGACCGGGAGAGATTTGCGCGTATGTTGAGAGCCTGACCGACGGGATCGTTCCCGGAAGTCCGGGATACGAGCCGTAACTCTGACGCACGGAGCAACTCCAACTCCAGCACGATGCTAATGCCGTCGATCATTTTGCCGAAGACATGCCATGACTGATCTTAATCGTCTCACCGCTGTGCAAGCCGCGCAACAAATCTCCGCCGGCAAGCTCAAGTCCGAAGATTTAGTCCGCGCTTGTCTCGATCGTATACGCGAACGCGACGCCGACGTGCGCGCCTGGGTACATCTCGATCCCGACCTGGCAATATCGCAGGCCCGCGCCGTGGATCGCCAAGGTAATCACGGCGCGCTCGCGGGTGTACCGGTCGGCGTGAAAGACGTCATAGAAACCGCTGACATGCCCACGCAGTGCAACTCGCCGATTTACCGTGACTTTCGCTCCCGCGCGGATGCGGCCTGCGTTGCCATGGTTCGGCGCGCGGGTGGGATCATCCTCGGTAAAACGGTGACCACCGAATTCGCCTCGCGAATGTCCGGGCCGACGCGCAACCCGCACAACCTCGCGCATACCCCTGGCGGTTCTTCCAGCGGCTCTGGCGCGGCAGTAGCGGATTTCATGGTGCCATTCGCCTTCGGTACGCAGACCGGCGGCTCCACCATACGGCCCGCGGCCTATTGCGGCATCGTCGGCTACAAGCCGAGTTTCGGCACAATCAACTGCGCCGGTCTCAAGCACCTTGCCGAATCGCTCGATACTATCGGAGTATTGGGTCGCAGCGTCGCTGATTGCGCCCTACTCGTGCACGCGGCCTCTTCACGCAGCTTCCCCGATCTCACAAGAACGCTCCCGCGTGCCCCGCGCGTCGGTCTCTGCCGCACATCACGCTGGCAAGACGCCACACCGGAAACACAAGCGCTTCTCGAGCAGACTGCATCGGCGCTCGCCACAAGCGGCGCCACCGTGAGCGAGGTCGCACTGCCGGAAAATTTCGACCGTCTCTACGAAGACCAGTTACTCATCATGAACTACGAAGCCGCTCGCGCCCTCGCTTGGGAGTATTCGAATCATGCAGACCTCCTAAGTGATTATATGCGCGCAACACTGCAGAAATACCGGGAAATGCCGCGCCAGTCCTATGCAGAAGCAATGCGCCATGCACGGGAATGCCGGGCGCGGTTTTCACAGATGATGACAAACTACGAAGTGCTGCTAACGCCGAGCGCTCCAGGTGAAGCACCGGCCGGCATCGACGACACCGGCAACTCCCTGTTTAACCGCAATTGGACGCTGCTTGGATTACCCTGCGTGACGATTCCGGCCGGGCGCAGCCCCACTGGTTTGCCGCTCGGCGTCCAGGTTGTTGGCGACTACGACACCGACGAGCGCGTACTTGAGTGCGCCGAGTGGATAAGCCAGACACTGCTCTGAACATACTCGTCACAGCGAATGAACACGCAATCCGCAAGGAAAAACAGCCCTCTTGAAGGCGGTTCGTGATTACCTTGACAAGGGAATATGAAAAAAGCGCCTGATTCACTTGCCAGCAGGCAAAATTTTTAATCCGCAGGCCCCAGGTTCGAGCCCAGGTCGGGGAGCCA
>CAKKQX010000028.1 GCA_919902235.1 Burkholderiales bacterium | reverse complement strand
AGTCCACCAGCAGCCGCGGGTTCATGAACGATTCGCCGAGGTAGAACACGCCGATTTCCTCGACGCCCGCATCGCGCATCTCCTTGGTCACGCGCTTGAACAGTTCGAAGTCCATGTCCCATTTAGGCTGCACTTCGCGTGTGCGGAGTGCGCAGAACCCGCAGCGGTAGTTGCAGCGAGGTGAGATTTCTATCTTCACGCTCTTCGGCGCGGGTGGCGCCGCTTTTAAATAATCGGGCGCAATCCTGGTGACATTGTCGATGCGTTCGGTAATGCTTTTCATTTTGCGACTCCCCTCGGAAGCTTTGGGATGCTGCGAATGTGTTATGGGGGATTACTTATTTGTAGGCGATGCAGTTCTCGCATGTGGTGCCGGACACGTTTTCCTTCAGGTGCGCCTCGCGCAGCCTGCGGAATGACCGGCTGTGCCATGCCTGCAGAAACGACATGCGATGCAGGTTGCCCATGCTATAACGGACGCTGTGATCAAGGCAGCAGGCAGATAACCGGCCGTCGCAAGTGATGTGTCCTTCCGTGAAGAGCGGCCAGCAAGGCAGCGGTTTTCTGGCGACACCGGCGCCGATTTCACCGTCACGGATGTCGCCCGCCGTGGGTGAATGCCCGTAAAGCGGCAGCCAGTAGTGCTCATCAACATGGGGCAGGATTTCTGCAAGGACCGCTTTCATGCGCTCCGGCTGCTTCTCGTCGTAAAGCATGCTGGAGGCGTAAAGGCCACAGCGATGGCCGGTGGCCACTTCAACGTATTCCCTGATCCAGCGCGCGTCTTTGAGGTTATTGAGCACCGTATGATATTCATCGCTGCTACCGCACGTGACTTTGTGAAACTGCGCCGGGCCGCAAAAGTTAAGGCTGAATTTCAGGCTGTCAAGTCCGGCGAGCATGCACCCCCGCAGCCGATCGGGTGAAGCAAGCAGACCGTTGGTGGTGAGGAACACGTACGGGTAACCGCACTCCTTTTTTGCGTAGTGGATCGCCTCCGGCAACCAATCGCACAGGAAGGACTCGCCGAGGTAAAAAACGCCTAGCTGCTCAACCCCAAGTCCGCGCATTTCCTTGACGATGCGCTCGTAGAACTCCCGGGGCATGTCGCGTTTCTCGCGCGGTCGCGTGTGCGAGGCGCAGAAAGAGCACTGAAAATCGCAGCGCGCCGTTAGCTCGATCTTGACGCTTTTTGGTGCTGGCGGCGTGGGGCTGCGGTAGTCGCCGGTAAGCTGCTTGATGCGGTCAATACGCGCGGTGATGCTTGCGGCGCGCGGCTCCATGAGAGGTTCTTTCCACGGATAGGCTGAATGATGCGTTAACCATAAGACAACGCGGCGTCATTATCAATCGAATGACGCGGATTGTTTGATCTGGGTCAAGGCATGGCCGGATATTGCAATTGACAATGAAACTTCAGATGGAGACAGGAGGATGTCATGAGTGGACTAATGGACCGGCTTATCGGCTGGGCGACGCCGGTTGCGTCACGGACGAATTATGCGGTGCTTGCACAACAGCTTGGGCACAAGGTTGCCCGGCATGACTGCCTGCCGCGGCGGCAGGGCCTGTGCCCCGGACTCGATCAGTGCCATGATTGTCCGTGGACCGAAGGCATCTCCAGGCAGGATCCGCGCTAACAGCTTGCCGTTGGTTGATTGGCCGGAAGTCCCCGTGTGATGATGGTGTTTATGCGGCGAGCCGGCGCAGTGCATAAAGCAGCGGCTCGCAGCATGCATGGGGACCGGCGGCATCGCTCGATATGGTGACTGATGCTGAGAGTTCTTCCGCGGTGAGCGGGTCCCGGGTCGCTAGCTGGTGTTCCAGCACGGTAACGCCCGCGTCCGAAGCATCCCTGCCATTTAATGCGCGCTGCTCAATCCGCATGCGCAGAACGCTTTCGGCTGCCGTGATGTCCGCAATCAGGAAGGGAACTGCAACGCTTTTTGCAAGGTCGCGCAGCAGGTCGCGCTGCCAGCCTTTGAGAAATGTGGCATCGATGATCGTTGTGTGCCCTGCATCCAGCGTGTTCCGAGCCAGTTCCGCAAGACGGCCATAAAGCTCACGCGTCGCGCGGTCGCTGTACATTCCCGCGGCAATACTGCTGCTGCCTCTGGCCTCAGGAGCCAGTCCGTGGCGGCGTTTTCGCTCAACGTCTGAGCGGATGCGCACGGCGCCGAATCGCTGCGTCAGTTCTTCTGTGATACGGCTCTTGCCCGACCCGGAAAGGCCGTGGGCAATGACCAGCACCGGTCGCGCGGGGCGGCTGAACGCTGCCGCAAGAACAAGGTACTTGCGACAGGCTTCGAGCAGACGCAAGCGATCGGCGCCCTTCAGTTGCGGCTGATGCGCGCGTATTCCATGCACCTTGGCACGTACCATCGCGCGATAAACCAGATAGAACCGCAGCAACGAAAGTCCTGCGTAGTCGCCGGTATGCTCAAGGTATGTGTTAAGGAATAGCCACGCCAGCTCAGGATGTCCGCGGTCGTGCAGATCCATGATAAGAAATGCGGCTTCGCTCATGACATCGTTCCAGCGAAGCGCCGGGTTGAACTCTATGCAGTCGAAGGGAATCAGCGCGCCGCTGATCGATACGATATTCCCCAGGTGCAGGTCGCCGTGGCACTCGCGCACTGCGCCCGCTTTCACACGCTCCTCGAACATGGTTTGCTGCATGTTGTGCTCCTGCACGGTCCATCCGTGCAGCGATTCGAGAGCTGACGCATCAGCCCGTAATCCCGGCAATGAAAAAAGCTGTGTGAAATTCTGCAGTGCGAGTTCCAGGACACTCTTTGGTGTTCCAAACCCGTCGGCTGGACCGGCTGGCAAGGCGCCGGCATGAAATGCGGAAAGGGCGGCAGCGAATTGCCCGAGCTGCTGCGGGGTGAGTTTGCCGGCGGCAAGCAACCGACTCGCAAGCTCGTTCTGGCAGAACTGGCGCATTTTTACCGCGTATTCGATCGCGGATCCGTCGCCGTCGACGGCCGGGCGTTCAATGGTGCCGGTAATGTTTACGACATCAAGGTATAGCTGGGGCGCAAAACGGCGATTGAGGCGCAGTTCCTCCTGGCAGCAGAAACGCCGCTTGTCCAGAGTACTGAAGTCGAGAAATCCCAGGTTGACGGGTTTCTTGATCTTGTATGCGTATTGTCCGGTAAGGATGACCCAGGAAATGTGGGTTTCCAAAATCTCTATCCGTGATACCGGGTGCGCATAGCATCTCGCATGACCCAGTGCCTCAATCAGCGTCGTTCGCGGATTCTTTGTGGATAAATCATTCATGTGGTCTGAATCGATCATCGACGAAATGCGCGCGGAAAGCCCGGCGCACTTGCAGTAGACCAATTCCGCGCCGCCGGTTTCTTGACCTGGATCAAGTAGCGGGCGGCGCCATTGACTAGCATGGTACTGGATTATTCTGGGTGAGTCGTCATTTTGACTTGCTAAACCGCAGGGCTGATTGAAAGCGTCTGGTCGTAATCAGGGAAAATGAATTCAAATGAAGCGCCTTACCCATAAGCAGTTAGCGGATTTATCCATTCGTCTGGCACGCCGTGTTCCAGAACTTAAGGAAGAAATCCAGTCCAAACTGGCGCAGTCGGATCTGCAGCATTACAAGAATCTCGCCGGACAGGTATCCGATGCGGCAGACGAATCAGTGGCCAGCATGCTGATAGATATCGATGCCGCAATCGTCGACCGTCACGTCGGTGAATTGCGCGACATCGACGCCGCGCGGTTGCGGATGAGCAAGGGCAGCTATGGGCGGTGCACGGACTGCGGTAAGGCCGTCGCTTACGAGCGGCTCGAAGTCTACCCCACGGCGAAGCGCTGCCGATATTGCCAGGAGCGGCACGAAAAAAGATACTCGCATCAGGCCACGCCGAGCCTGTGAATCGCGCTGCTGGTTAAATCTATTATAATCAGGTACTTGTCATGCTGATCGGGGTGCCGAAAGAAATAAAGGCGCATGAATATCGCGTCGGCCTGACGCCGGAAAGCGTGCGTGAGCTTGTCGCCCACGGGCATCGCGTGGTCGTTGAAAAGGACGCCGGCACAGGCATCGGCGCGACAGATGCGGATTACCGCGAGGCCGGCGCGGATGTGGCGGCCAAGCCGGAGGACGTATTCGGCGCGGCAGAATTGATTGTCAAGGTCAAGGAGCCTCTGGCTGCAGAGCGTTCATGGTTGCACGCGGGGCAGGCGCTATTTACGTATCTTCATCTCGCGCCGGATCCGCAGCAGACTGCCGATCTGGTCAAGAGCGGTATCGTTGCAATCGCGTATGAGACTGTAACCGCGCCGGCGGGCGGGCTGCCGTTGCTCGCGCCGATGTCTGCGGTGGCGGGCCGCATGTCCATACAGGTTGCGGCGCATTATCTTGAGCGGCCGCATGGTGCAAGGGGAATGTTGATTTCCGGTGGGGCCGGGATGCCGCCGGCACGGATTTTGATACTGGGGGCAGGAGTCGTCGGTTCGAATGCGGTCCTGATTGCAGTAGGGGTCGGCGGCGAGGTCACGGTGCTCAATCGGTCGTCCCCACCCTTGCAGCGGTTGGCGGCAAAGTTCGGCTCGCGTCTGAAAACTATGGTTTCCGCGGG
>CAKKQX010000027.1:2995-23997 GCA_919902235.1 Burkholderiales bacterium | reverse complement strand
CGCAACCGGGACGTTGCGGCAGACCTCGGCATTCCCGAAGTGGCCAACAAAGTCTATTTCAGGAAACTCGAGGGGAATAAAAAATGAAGGGAAAAGCGTACCGCCCCCTGCGCCTCCCGCATGTCGCCCTTCTCTTTTCCCGGCTGCTTCAGCCCAGGAACAGTTTATAAGCCGGATTGCGGCTTTCGTCGCGATAGGGATAACCCACCTCGGCGAGAAAGGCCTTGAATTTCCTTTTGTCCCGCGGCGGCACCTGCATGCCGACCAGCACGCGGCCGTAATCGGCGCCGTGATTGCGGTAGTGAAACAGACTGATGTTCCAGCCGCGGCTCATGCTGTTCAGAAATTTCAGCAGCGCGCCGGGGCGTTCGGGAAACTCGAAGCGGTAAATGATTTCATTTTCCACCGCCGGCGCATGGCCGCCGACCAGATGACGCACATGCAGCTTGGCGAGCTCGTTGTCGCTGAAATCATGGGTCTTTAGTCCGTGGCGCCGCAGCGAACCTACCAGCCGCCGGGTTTCCTCGCGGTCGCGCACCTGCACACCGACGAAAACCTGCGCCTCGCGGGCGTCGGCATAGCGGTAATTGAACTCGGTAACGTTGCGCGGCCCCAGCAGCGCGCAGAAGGTTTTGAAGCTGCCCGGCCGTTCGGGAATGGTGACGGCGAGCACCGCCTCGCGCTGCTCGCCCAGCTCGGCTTCCTCGGCAATGAAACGCAGGCGGTCGAAATTCATGTTGGCGCCGCACGCCACCGCCACCAGCGTCTTGTCGCGGATTCCCGTGCGCTGGACATAGGCCTTGGCACCGGCAATGGCCAGCGCGCCCGCCGGCTCGAGGATGGCGCGCGTGTCCTCGAACACGTCCTTGATGGCGGCGCAAATGGCGTCGGTATCGACGAGGATCACGTCATCCACCAGCTCCCGGCATAAACGGAAAGTCTCCTCGCCCACCTGCTTCACCGCGACGCCGTCGGCGAACAGGCCCACCTGGTCAAGCTTGACGCGGCGGCCGGCCTTGAGCGAGCGGTACATTGCGTCGGCGTCCCCGGGTTCGACGCCGATGATCTTGATTTCCGGCCGCAGGCGTTTGACATAGGCGGCGATGCCTGCGATTAATCCGCCGCCGCCGATGGCAACAAAAATGGCGTGTATGGGCCCGGCGTGCTGGCGCAGGATTTCCATGCCTATCGTACCCTGGCCGGCAATCACGTCCGGGTCATCGTAAGGATGCACGAACGTCAGCCGCCGCCTGCGCTCGAGCGCGCGGGCGTGGTCATGGGCTTCGTCATAGGAATCGCCATGCAGCACGACTTTTGCGCCGCGCGCCTTGACCGCGTCAATCTTGATCTGCGGCGTGGTTACCGGCATTACAATGACCGCCGCGCAGCGGAGCTTCTGCGCCGCCAGCGCCACGCCCTGTGCGTGGTTGCCGGCGGAGGCCGCGATCACGCCGCGCTTGAGCGCCGCTGCCGGCAAGCCAGCCATTTTGTTGTAGGCGCCGCGCAACTTGAAGGAGAACACCTGCTGCATGTCTTCGCGCTTGAGCAGCAGCCGGTTGCGCATGCGGCGCGAGAGATTGGCCGCTGTTTCCAGTGGCGTCTCGATCGCAACGTCGTAAACCCGGGCGTTGAGAATGCGTTCCAGATAATCGATTTTTTTCATGCGACAGGCGCCGAAAGTCAGGTGTCAAGGGTAGCAGGAATGGGGGGGTAAGGTAAGCCGTGAGCGGCAAGCAGTAAGCGGTGAGTGGGAAGTGGGAAGTGGGAAGTGGGAAGTGGGAAAAGCGGCGCGGCCGCGTAAAGTCCAACCGTCCACCGCCTACTGCTTACCGCTCACCATTTACTGCCCGCCGCTGAGCGTTTACTATCCCCCCATGACCCAGAATGAAATGAAACAGGCCGCCGCCAAGGCGGCCATCGCCCACATTCCCGCCGATGCCATTGTCGGCGTGGGCACAGGATCCACCGCCAATTACTTCATCAGCGAGCTCGGCGCGATCAAGAACAGGATTGAAGGCGCGGTCGCCAGCTCGGAGGCCTCGGCAAAACAGCTGAAACAGCTCGGCATCGAGGTGTTTGATCTCAACAGCGCCAGGGATCTGCCGGTCTACGTCGACGGCGCGGACGAAATCACCCGGCATCTCGCCATGATCAAGGGCGGCGGTGGCGCGCTGACGCGCGAGAAAATCGTCGCCGCGGTGGCGCGCAAGTTCATCTGCATCGCCGACCAGTCGAAGCTGGTCGACGTGCTGGGCCAATTCCCGCTGCCGGTCGAAGTGGTGCCGATGGCGCGCAGTTACGTGGCGCGCGAGCTGGTGCGGCTGGGCGGGCAACCCGAATGGCGCCAGGGCTTCATCACCGACAACGGCAACTATATTCTCGACGTGCATAATCTGCAGATACTGGCGCCCGCCGAACTTGAAGCCACAATCAACCAGATCACCGGCGTGGTAACCAACGGCCTGTTCGCCAGGCGCGGCGCCGATGTACTGCTGCTGGGAACCACCGGCGGCGTACAAACGCTGAGCAGAGGCTGAATAGCCATTAAACTGTCATAATTGGCTGGTAGCGTAGCGAGTTTATTTTGGTCTTTTGCCTAGGAGGCGCGGTCGATGCCCACCAGTGAACATACTTTGAAGCAGTTCGATACCGAACTCGAAGCGGTGCGCTCGCGCGTGCTACAGATGGGCGGGCTGGTCGAGGAACAGATCGTGCGTGCGCTTGATGCGCTGTCCAGCGGCAACATTCAGCTTGCGGCGCGCGTGGTCGAGGAAGATCATCGCGTCAACGCCCTTGAAGTCGCGATCGACGAGGAATGCAGCACCATCATTGCCCGCCGCCAGCCGGCGGCTGTAGACCTGCGCATGCTGATGATGGTGGTCAAGACCATCACCGATCTGGAGCGCATCGGGGACGAGGCAGCCAAGATCGCGCGCATGACCCAGCTCATCTATGAAGCCGACCGCCCGTACGTGCCCCGCGCCACCGAAATCCGCCACGTTGCGGACATTGCGCTCGGCATGCTGCGCAATACGCTGGACGCGTTCGCGCGGCTTGATCTCACGGTTGCCGCCAAGGTCGTGCGCCAGGACGAGCAGGTGGACCAGGCGTTCAGCGGTATACTGCGCCAATTAATCACTTTCATGATGGAAGACCCGCGCACAATTTCCCATGCGATCGAGATTCTGTTTATCGCCAAAGCTATCGAACGCATCGGCGACCACGCCAAGAACATGTCCGAATACGTGGTTTACATGGTCAAAGGCAAAGACGTGCGCCATACCGGCGTCGAGGCGGTCGAGCGCGAGGCGCTGGGACACCACTGACCGGCGGGCAGGCAGCAGCCGGGACATGGCGTCCCGCCGCGGCAGGTCTTATACTTGCCGCAGCAGTTGCACAATCCGCAACAGCAGCAGACACCCAGGAACCGACAGCCGCAAAGCCGACGCTGGCACAAGATGCGAGACCCCCAGTTCATCAGCATCCTGATTCCCGGCTCGCAGTTATCGTCCGTCTTACCCCTTCGCTTCATGGCAGTTTTTTCGCGGCCGCTCCGGCCATCGGTCGATGGCTGAATACTCCACACTTGCGGCCGTTGACCTCGGTACCAACAGTTTTCACTGCCAGATTGCGCGGGTGGTTGGCGACCAGATTTATCCTCTGGACGCGCTGCGCGAATCGGTACGGCTCGGCGCCGGGCTCGGCAAAGACAAACGCCTGGACGAGATCTCGCAAGAACGCGCGCTTGACTGCCTGATGCGCTTCGGCGAACGTTTGCGCGGCCTCGACCGCCACACGGTACGCGCGGTCGGCACCAACACGCTGCGCGTCGCCAAAAATGCCGCCGCATTTTTGAAAAAAGCCGAAACGGCGCTGGGCTTCCCGATCGAAGTTGTGGCCGGGCGCGAGGAGGCACGGCTCATCTACCTGGGCGTCTCCCACAGTCTGCCGGCATCAAAGGAGAAGCGGCTGGTGGTGGACATCGGTGGCGGATCCACCGAATTCATCATCGGCGCCAATTACAAGCCGCAGAAGCTGGACAGCCTGTTCATGGGCTGCGTGAGCTACAGCCTGCGCTATTTTCCCGACGGTAAAATCACCAAATCAGCGATGAAGCAGGCCGAACTCGCAGCGCGTACCGAACTGCAGCCAGCCGTTGCCGGATTCGCGCGCGGCAACTGGCAGCACGCGGTAGGCTCTTCCGGCACGGCGCGCGCCCTCGCAGACATCCTGCAACTGAACGGTTTCGAGGATGGCCGTATCACGCCGGCCGGCATCGACCGCTTGCGCACCTGCATGATCAAGGCCGGCGACATGAACAGGATCGAATTGGCCGGGTTGCGGCCGGACCGGGTGCCGGTTTTGCCCGGCGGGCTCGCCATCATGAACGCCGTGCTGTCGGAACTCGCCGTCGATTCGATGACGGTGGCCGGCGGCTCGATGCGCCAGGGCATACTCTACGACATGCTCGGCCGCTTTCATCACAAGGACATGCGTGATGTCACGGTCAGCCAGTTCATGCAGCGCTACCACGTCGATGCGCTGCAGGCGCGTCGCGTCGGCGCGCTGGCGTTTATTCTGCATGGCAAGCTGTCGGAGGCTGCAAAGTCCGACGCGACAGACGAAAACGCGCCACTCTACATCGCGTGGGCCGCCAAGCTGCACGAAATCGGCATTTCGGTCGCGTACAGCGGCTACCACAAGCACTCGGCCTACATCATCAATCACGCCGACATGCCCGGCTTTTCGCGCGCCGAGCAGACCCGGCTGTCGCAGATCGTTCTGGCACACCGCCGCTCGCTGAAAAAGGTTTTCGACAGGATCGAAGACCATATCGACTTGAAAACGGTGCTGGCACTTCGACTGGCGGCGCTGTTCTATCGCGGCCGCGCCGATATCACGCAGCCGCCGCTGCAAGCCAGACTGCAGGACAGAAAAATCCGCCTCGCGCTGGATTTGGACTGGCTGGTGCGCAACCCGCTGACCGTAACCGCGCTGCGCGACGAGATCAGGGAGTGGGACAAGCTCGGCTTCGAACTCAAGATCCCCGGTCTGGACGATGTGGAGACAGGGGCCGAACTGGCGCTCGCCAACTGACGCCGCGGCAACAGGCGGGACGAGCAGGGCTGCGGGCAGGGCACCAGTCGGCGACCGTTATGCCGATAATCGCAATCCCCCCATAATTTTTCATAACCATTTGATTTATTTATATTTTTTTGAATTCCTCAAGGTGGCCTCTATTGCGGCCACCAGCGTTTTCAGCACCTTGATGCGCGCGTGATACTTGTTGTTGGCTTCGACCAGCGTCCATGGCGCGATGCGAGTCGATGTGCGGTCCACCATATCGCACACCGCCAGTTCGTAGTCATCCCATTTCTTGCGGTTGCGCCAGTCTTCCGGGGTGATCTTGAAGCGCTTGAAGCTCACGCTTTCGCGCGCCTTGAAGCGCCGGTACTGTTCTTCCTTGCTCACCGTCAGCCAGAACTTGGCAACCACGATATCGTGCTGGCAAAGCTGCTGCTCGAAATCGTTGATTTCGGTATAGGCGCGCATCCAGTCGGCTTCCGCGCAGAAACCCTGGACGCGCTCAACCAGGATCCTGCCGTACCAGGAGCGATCGAAAATCGTGAAGCGGCCGCGCCGGGGAATATGCCGCCAGAAGCGCCAGAGATAAGGCTGGGCGCGCTCTTCCTCGCCGGGCGCCGCGACCGAAATATTTTCGTAGCAGCGCGCGTCCAGCGCGCCGGTCACGCGGCGGATGGCGCCGCCCTTGCCGGCGGCGTCGTTACCCTCGAACACCGCGACCACGGCAATCTTCGCGAAGCGCGGATGACGCGACAACACGTTGAGCCGGCCCTGCCATTTCTCGAGCTGCTTCTCGTATTCTTTTTTCGACAGCGGCTGGTCGAGCGTGAGTGCACGCAATACGTTGAGTTTGTCGACCGAGGGCAACAGCGGCGGTGTCTTGTCGGGAAGCCGTTTCACGGGTTTCTCGTCGATACGCTCCCGCATCGCTGCCAGCAGCGTCCTGCCCACGGTCAGGCTGCGGTAATACGGGTCTGCTCCAGCGATCACCATCCACGGCGCTTCGCCCGTGCTGGTTTTGTGCACGAAGGGCTGGCACACCCCGGCGAAGCGATCGTAGAGCTTGAACAGCTTCCAGTCCGCCGCGGTCACGCGCCAGCGGGTCTTGTGGTCTTTCGCCAACGCTTTGAGGCGCTTCCCCTGCTGGTCTTTCGACAGATGAAACCAGAATTTGAGCAGCAGCACGCCTTCGTCGCACAGCATTTTCTCGAAGCGCAGCATGTCTGCGATCTGCTGGTCCAGTTTTCCGGAACCTATCCGCCCACGCACGCGGTCCAGTATGGGCTGGGTGTGCCAGGCGCCGAAAAAAATACCTATCTTGCCCTTGGACGGCAGTGCTCGCCAGTAACGCCACATGCGCGGCCGTTCGCCTTCCTCGTCGGAGGGATCGGCGAAGCCTTTCACTTCGATATGCCTGGGATCCATCCACTCGTTGAGCAGATTCACGGTCTCGCCCTTGCCGGCGCCCTCCACGCCCGCGATCAGGATGAGCACCGGGAAGCGCCCGTCCTGCCCGAGGTCGTACTGGGCGTTGAGCAGCGCCTCGCGCAACCTGGGCTCCTCGCGGCGATAAGCCTCCTTGCTGACTTTATGTTCAAGATTTGCCGAGTCGAACACGAATGCCTCCTATAGCATGTCCGGCGCCATGACCGCGCGCACGATGACCTCATCGCCGGGTTCACGGTATGCCAGCCACCAGATCGCGCCTTTCTTGAAGCTCCATGCCGTCGCGGTGCCGGTCAGCGCCAGCGCCGCCGCCGCACCCAGCGCCGGTTGGTGGCCGACCAGCACGAGCGTGCCCCCGCCGCCAGGCCAGCTCGCCGCCTTCAGCACCGATTGCGGGGTGGCGGTGGTGCTCAGCGCGCTGCTGATCCTGAACTTCGGGGTCAGGGCCTGCGCCGTCTGTTGCGCCCGCCGCGCCGGGCTCGACAGCGCGTGCGCGTCCTGTGGCAATCTTTCCCTGAGCCAGATTGCCATGCGCTCCGCCTGCCTGTGTCCTTTGGCGGTGAGCCTGCGATCCTCGTCAGGAATGGTGTTTTCGGCGTCGGCATGACGCCACAGGATAAGTTCCATGTTCTCTCGCAAATCGCCTGACCGGCGCTACCAGAACAGCCTGAGCGCGCGGTACGCCTTCCACGCCGCGCGCGGCTCGCGCCTGAGCGTTGCGGCCCGGCCCTGACTCCAGCCCAGCATGATGCTGCGCGCCTCGATCACGGATCGTCCCGGTCTGGCGCCGAAACCCTGGCTTATCAGTGCGCTCACCGCCGCCGCGTCGTTCATGGTGCCCAGTATATCCTGCAGGCGGGCGAGGTGCGCCAGCGTTTCGCTCACCTGCCTCGCGTCGTAGAGGCTTGCAAAAAAATCGGCGGTGTAGCGCAGCTTCTTGACCGCGATGCGCAGGCAATGCAATTGCGCACTCGTCTGCTGCGGCAATTTGCGGCCGCGCTTTGCAACCTGGCTGGCGCGGCGTTCCAGCACCGTGCCCGCAAACTCCAGCACCGGAACCCGCGTTGCGGCAAGCGCTTCGGCCTGCATCGAACCGGTCCAGGCTTCGGCCGTGAGCCATCCCCCGAGAGCCAGCACGAGCCTTTGATAACGTTTGGAGTTTACGGCGCGCCGGGCGCGGCGCCGGGCAGCCAGGCGCAGTTGCGCGCACTGCGACGCGAACGCCGCCAGCCCGACGTGCTCGCCGAATGCGCTGCGTATCGGCGGCAGCGTTTCGGTCATGAACACATCCCAGTCGCGCGCCGGCCCGAGCGCCGCAGCCAGCCATTTGAGCCCGCTTACATGCGGCGCGGTTGCCGTCTCGGGCAGAACGCCGTCGAAGATACCGAACGCAGAGCGAAGCCGGCGTAGCGCGACGCGCATCTGATGCAGGCACTCGGGGTCTTCAGCTTCCCGCATGCCGCGTTCATTGGCCTGCAGGTGGCTCAGCGTCGTCCAGGCGATTGCCTTGAACGCGTCATTGACGGACATGTCTGCGGCAAGCGCCGCTGCATGCGATTTGACGGGCACCGGCCGCAGGTTTTGAAACAGGGCGTAGCCGCGTTCGGCCTTGGAGCGGTTTTCAATGCGCAGCGGAACGGCATCGAGCAATGCCAGGGCGAGATCGAAAAGCCGCGATGCCGGCCCCGTTTTCAGTTCCAGTTCAATCTCGCAAATCGCCTCGATGCGCGCACCGCTCCTGATGTCGCCGCGATCGACGCAGACCTCGACCTCAAGTTCCGGATGAGGCGTGATGATTCTTGTTGTGCGGTTGAATTCGGTGACAAAAACCGGCTTCAATTGCTCCCGCAGCTGCGGTGATGCAAATAAATCCGCCATGGCCGCATCGTCGATTGCCGCGTAATCCGGAAAAGGGCCGGCCACCTTGGTTTCGATTTCTATTCTGCGATGCAGCCCGGCCTGCACCTCGCCGCCATCCTTGACCGTCTGCACCCAGCGCTTGCCTTCGCGCCGCAAGCGCAGCGCAACGCCCTGCCGCCATAAATCGAGTTCCGGCGTGTCGAAATAAACGCTGTAAAGCTTTCTGCTCGCTGCACGGCCCCGGCTTTTCAGCAGCGGATGCGCACTCAGGCGGCGCAGCGCGCTTGCCGGGATCTGCAGTTTGAGCTCAATCTCGGAATGGGGGCCGGGGATATGCATGGTGTTGCGTGTAGCCGCAAGGCGCGGACTGTGATTCCCGGCAACCCGCCGCGTCAGGCCGTCTGCCTGCGCGCAAGCAGCTCGATCAGCATGTCCTGGGCGCTCACCGGCTTGCTACGGCGCGGCGTCTTGCACTGGTACTGCCCATGCTGGTCCATTTCCCATGCCTGGGTGTTGTCCTCGAGGTAAAGTTTGAGGCCTTCTCCGATCACGCGCTTTTTGAGCGCCGGATCAATTACCGGAAAGCATACTTCCACGCGGCGGAAGAAATTGCGGTCCATCCAGTCGGCGCTGGCGAGATACACGTCCTGCGCGCCATCGTTGTGAAAATAAAACACGCGTGAATGCTCCAGAAAGCGGCCGACGACGGAGCGCACCCGGATGTTGCTGGAAATTTCCGGAATGCCCGGCCGCAAAGAGCACACGCCGCGCACGATAAGATCGATCTCGACCCCGGCTTTCGATGCCTCGTAGAGCGCGGCGATAATCTCCGGTTCAAGCAGCGCATTCATTTTAACGATAATCTGCGCTTTGCGCCCTGCCAGCGCGATCTGCGTTTCGTTGTGCACGGCGCGCAACATCTGCCTGTGCAGCGTAAACGGAGACTGCCACAGATATTTCAGCTTGCTCGCCTTGCCCAACCCCGTCAGCTGAATGAATACGTCGCTCACATCGGCGCCGATTTCCTCGTTGCAGGTGAACAACCCGAAATCGGTGTAAAAATTTGCAGTGCGCGGATGATAGTTGCCGGTGGACAGGTGCACATAGCGGCGCAGGCGCTCGTCTTCGCGCCGCACCACCATCAGCATCTTGGCGTGCGTCTTGTGGCCCACCACGCCGTAGACGACATGCGCCCCCACCTCCTCGAGACGCTGCGCCCAGTTGATGTTGGCTTCTTCATCGAAGCGCGCCAGCAGTTCCAGCACCACCGTGACTTCCTTGCCGCTGCGCGCCGCGCCGATCAGGATTTCCATCAACTCCGATTCCGCGCCGGTGCGATAAACGGTCTGTTTGATCGCCGCCACGCTGGGATCACGCGCCGCCTGCTGTAAAAACTCGATTACCGGCAGGAACGACTGGAACGGGTGATAGAGCAGAATATCGCCCTCGCGGATGGCGCCGAAAATATCGGACCGCTGCTCCAGCTGAGCCGGCCGCCCGGGTAGAAAATGCGGAAATTTGAGCTCGGCGCGGTCAACCCAGTCCGGCACGCTCATCAACCGCACCAGGTTGACCGGACCGTCCACGCGGAAAAGGTCGTCCTGGCCGAGATTGAACTGGGCGAGCAAAAAATCCGAAATCTGCGGCGGGCAGTTCTCCGCGACTTCGAGCCGCACCTCATCGCCAAACTGCCGCTGCGGCAGCTCTCCACGCAGCGCGGTGCGCAAATCCTTGGCCTCCTCCTCGTCGACAAAAAGCTCGCTGTTGCGCGTAACACGAAACTGGTGGCAATCGATCATTTTCATGCCGGCAAACAATTCATTGACGTGCGCGTGCAGAACGGAGGACAGAAAAACAAAGTCATATTCTTCAGTGGAGATTTCGCGCGGCAGCCGAATCACCCGCGGCACCACCCGCGGCGCCTGCACGATGGCAATTCCGGAATTGCGGCCAAACGCGTCTTTGCCCTCAAGCTCGACTGCAAAATTGAGGCTCTTGTTGAGCACCCGCGGGAAAGGATGCACTGGATCGAGCCCGATGGGCGTCAGCACCGGCATCACTTCGCGGAAAAAATAACCCTTGATCCAATCCGCCTGGGCCGGGGTGAAATCGGAGCGCCGCAGGAAACGCACGCCTTCACGGGCCAGACCCGGCAGAATTTCCTCGTTGAGCAGGCGGTACTGGTTCGCCACCAGTTCGTGAGCCTGTTGCGCCACCTGCCTGAATACCTGGTCGGCGCGCACGCGGTCCGGGCCCACCGCTGGCGAGCCGGCCTCGATTTCCGCCTTGAGTCCGGAGACGCGGATCTCGAAAAATTCGTCGAGATTGCTGCTGACGATGCACAGGAACCTGAGCCGCTCGAGCAGCGGATATCCGCGGTTCTCAGCCTGCGCCAGTACGCGCCGGTTAAACGCTAGCTGGCCGAGTTCGCGGTTAAGGTAGAGCTCTGGAGCGAGGCGGATTTTACTCATGGCCGGATTGCCGGCACCAATTCGTGTGCCGGCGCAGCGTTACCGCCGCACTTATTTCGCCGGCGGCGGAACGTAGCCGGCCGCCAGATCGGCGCCGGTGCCGAAAAAGTGCTTTTCCATTTGCTGCGCCAGATAGTCGCGCGCTTTTTTGTCGGCGAGATTGAGGCGATTTTCATTGACCAGCATTTTTTGCTGTTCGAGCCATTGCTTCCAGGCTTCTTTCGAAACGTTTTCGAAAACACGCTGGCCGAGCGCGCCGGGATAGGGCGGGAAATCCAGGCCCTCCGCTGTCCGGCCAAGCTTCACGCAATGCACTGTTCTTGCCATGATTAGCCACTCCAGAATAACAACAGGTTGTTACAGAAATGTTGCGGAATCGTTACCGCTTGTCATTCTGACCGTTCAGGTAAACCGCAGTTCCAGGTTTGCACGCCGCCTTGAAGCGGTGAGCAGCAATGGGTGATCGTCGCGCGGTTTTTCCAGGAAATAGCCCTGCACACAATCGACATCAAATTGCCTGAGCATCACCAGCGTTTCCTCGTCCTCGACGCACTCGGCTATGGTGGTTTTGTGCAGACCGCGCGCCACCGTGACTATTGCCTTCACGAACAATTGGTTATCCAAATCGTTCGGCAGGTTGCGGATGAACAACCCGTCGATTTTAACCGAATCGACCTGCAGGTACTTGAGATAGGCAAAAGAGGAAAATCCGGTGCCGAAATCGTCCAGGCTGATCCCGCACCCGGTGTGGCGCAGCGCCTCGATGAAACGCTGCGCATCATGCAGATCCGATACCGCCGAGGTTTCGGTCAGCTCGACTATCAGCCGCTGGGGCGATACCCCGCAGCGCTTGAGCTGCTCGGCGATGAACTGGGGCAGCGTCGGCTCATCGAATGAGCGCCCCGATATATTGACCGCGAGCGCGGGTACCGATTTCAACTCGGCCAGCATCTGTATGCTCTCGCGCAGCACCCAGCGGTCGATATCGACTATTTTCCCCGACTTTTCAGCCAGCGGGATGAACTGTCCCGGCATCAGGAAGGAGTCCATGTCGTCCTTGTCACGCATGCGCACCAGCACTTCAAAATGCGACAGCGAGCGGTCGATCGTCGAGTAAATGCCCTGGAACTGCAAATCCATGAGATTGTGTTCGAGCGCGTGCAAAATACGGTCGTTCCAGGACAGCCGGGACACCATCTGCGACGAGGTATCAAGATCGCTGCGGTAGATTCGCCAGTTGTTCTTGCCCGCCTCTTTCGCCTGATACATTGCAGTATCGGCGCGCGCAATCAGATCTTCCGCATTGTCGGCATGATCCGGAAATATGGCGATGCCGAGGCTGGAAGTAAGCCGCAGGTTCTGCCCCTCAAACTGGAAGC
This sequence comes from Burkholderiales bacterium, assembly GCA_919902235.1. GTDB lineage: Bacteria > Pseudomonadota > Gammaproteobacteria > Burkholderiales > SG8-41 > CAKKQX01. The sequence goes on along the minus strand of CAKKQX010000027.1, from coordinate 11,756 downwards.
GCACCGATTCGATGGAGCGCGTGATCCGGTCTGCCAGAACGCGCAGCATGTCGTCGGATATGTCCGGCACCAGAATTGCAAACTCGTCGCCGCCGAGACGCGCGAAAATTTCATTGCGCCGCACCTGCCCGCCGACCTCGCCCGCAACACGGATCAGCATGGCGTCGCCAGCGCGATGACCGAAGGAATCGTTGATATATTTGAAGTCGTCGAGGTCGAAGAACAGCAGCGCCACGCGCGACGACTGGCGTGCAACATCCGCGGTCAGGCGCGCCAGTTCCTCGTTGAAACGGTGGCGGTTATAGAGCCCCGTCAACGCATCGCGCTCGGCAAGGTAAACCAGCTGGTCTGCCGTCTGATGCGCGCGCGTCACGTCCTCGAACAGCCACAGACGGCCTACCGGCCGGTCATAAACATCCTCGACCGCATGGCTCTGCTGGGTGATCACGCGTCCGTCAGACAATTGGATTTCGAACGTGCCCGAAATCTCGCCCTCGCGCGGCTGACGCAGGATATGCCGCGATTGTTCTTCGGGGCGCACCAGCGTGCAGGGCGAGGTCGTCAGCACGTCCTGCGGATGCCTGCCGATCAGCCGCGTTCCCGGCACGATCATCCAGATGCGGGTAAAGGCAGGGTTGCTGTACACGACTTTGTTGTCATGACTGACGAACAGGATGCCGGCGTCCATCGCCCCCAGCAACGCAGACAGCCGCGCATGCTCATCCTGGGCGCGCGTCAGATACTCCTGCTGCACCTGCTGCGCCTCACGCAATTCAGACACTGTGGCTTCCAGCCGCTGCTCCGCCTCCTTGCGCTGGGTGATGTCGCGGATACTGATGCGGATGCCGAGATAGCTGCCGCGGCTGTCGTAGACCGGCCGCCAGTCGGCGGCAGCCCAGAACTCCGAGCTGTCCTTGCGCCGCGCACGGAATTCGTAGTCCTGCCCGCTGTTGCCACGCAGCGCCCGGCGGATCTCGCGCACAGTACGGCCGATGTCGGCCTCGCTGATAAAGGGCGCGGGGAAATTTGCCGTGCCTATGCACTCCTCGGGGGTGTAACCGAACATGTCGAGCACCCGCGGATTGATCCATATCAACCCGCCTTCGGGACTGATCCACAGCTCGCAGTCATAACTGTAATCGGCGATAGTAGTAAATTTGGCCTCGCTTTCGGCAAGCGCCTTGATACGGCCCTGCAATGCGGCGGCCATGGTATTGAAAGCGTGGGCGAGCCTGCCGACTTCGTCGCCGCCCGTAATCGGCAGCCGGACGCTGAGATCGCCGGCCTCCAGGCTCGCGCTGGCGCCGGTCAGCCGGGCCAAGCTGCGCGTTAACCAGTAACTCAGGGCTACCATCAGCAAAACTGAAACCGCCAGCGCAATGCCGCCGATCAACAGGTTGTCGCGGACCAGTTCGTCGCGCGCCGTCTGCATGAAAGCCGTCGACAGCCCGAAACGCAGTTTGCCGAGCTTTTCCTTCCCGGCTTCGATATCGAGCTCGGTATCGAAACGGCCCCCGTGTCTGCCTAGCTGCTTGCGCAAGTCCATTTCCACTGGCGGCAACGGCTGACCGTTTTCCCGGCCGCTGGAAGCGACGATCCTGCCCTGGCGGTCGAGCAGGACCAGATACAAAATTCCGTTGTCGCGACGCACGCTGTCGAGCAAACTCTGGGCGCTGCCGTGGTCGCCCCCAACGAGCCGGGGGGCGAGCACGGCATTGAGCAACTGTTTTTGCTCTGCAAGGTGGGCGCCGGCACGCTCATTCAGCTTGCTGTCCATCACGCTGATGCCATTGGCGATCAACAACGCCAGCATCACCACCTGCACCAGAGTGCCGGCAAGCAGCAGCCGGGCACGCAAAGACAATGAAAAAAGCGCGGTCTTCATGCGATTTTTCGGCTCAAAGCGGTATCGTGACGGGCGCGGTGCAATTACAGGCGCTTGGTCAGGACTACCGAGCGACGCCGGTAGTTGTACAGCGCCCGCTTCTGCTTCGGCAGCACCTCCGGGCCAGTTTCGGTGTAGCCGCGCTCGACGAACCAGTGCTCGGCACGCGTGGTGAGCACGAACAGTCGCTTCAGCTTGATCCGGCGCGCCCGCGCTTCGATCTCCTTCATCAGCCGTTCGCCCGCGCCCTGGTTGCGGAAATCGGGATGCACGGCAAGGCAGGCGAACTCGCCGGCGCGCTCATCGGGAAAGGGGTAGAGCGCGGCGCAGGCGACGACGATACCGTCATGATCGAGCACGAAAAAGCGGTTCATTTCGCGTTCAAGCAGACTGCGATTGCGTTTGACCAGCGTGCCGTCGGCTTCGAGCGGCTCGATCAGGCGCAGGATGCCGCCGATATCGTCAAGCCGAGCGGGGCGCAGCGTTTCGATCGGATCCGGCGTAATCAGGGTGCCGACGCCTTTATGGGTGAACAGTTCGAGCAACAGGCTGTCGTCGATATGCCCCGAAATCAGGTGCGCGCGTTTCACGCCCTGCTGGCAGGCGCGCACCGCCCACGGCAGATACAACTGTGCATCACCGCCGGCAGCTTCGACACGCGCAATCTGCGCCTGCGCCTGCTGCACCGACAGTTCTCTCAGCAATTCTCCCCGTGAGCCGGTTACGCCCGGTGTATCCATCAGGAAAATCAGTTTGTCTGCCCGCAGGGCGATTGCGGTCGAGGCCGCAACGTCCTCGAGCGCAAGATTGAACACCTCCCCGGTTGGCGAATAACCCAGCGGCGAAAGCAGCACCAGTTCGTTATCCTGCAACCGGTTTTGTATAGCCGCGGCGTCAACCTTGCGCACTTCGCCGGTATACATGAAATCAACGCCGTCCAGCACGCCGATCGGCTTTGCAGTGATGAAATTTCCGCTGGCGACGCGGATATCCGCCCCCGCCATCGGTGAATTGGGCAGGCCCATGGAGAGCAGTGCTTCGATTTCCACTCTCAGGCGCCCGCTGGCTTCCTTGGCGCAGGCGAGGGCTACGTCGTCCGTAACCCTCAACCCCCGGTGACAATGGCTGCGGTGACGGCGCTCCTTGAGCTTGGCTTCTATCTGTGGCCGCGCGCCGTGCACCAACACCAGGCGCACACCCAGCGCGGCCAGCAGATTCAGGTCGTGGGTAAGGTCGAAGAAACGGCCATCACTTACCAACTCGCCGCCAAGCGCGATCACGAATGTTCTGCCGCGGAAAGCGTGAATATACGGTGCTACCGACTGGAACCAGTCGATGAAACGGTCCTGCGGTGAAAGCCTCTGGCGCCGCACCGGCTTGTCCGCGCTTTTCTGTGTCGATTTGGAAATGTCCGTCCCCTAAATTCCGAAACCCGCATCCGAATGCGGGAATTCGGCTATTTCACAATTATTTCAAGCACATATATTATTCGAGAATGGCGCCGAGGAAAAGCACGTTCCGTCCCATTCGCTGAACGCCGCAGACACGGCGGCATTGCACCAAACCTCAGAAATCACCCCACAGGACCTGCATCGCCGCCAATGCGGCGACGGCGGCAGTCTCGGTGCGTAACACGCGCGGACCCAGCCTTACAGGCGTGAAACCGGCGATTTGCGCATCGTCCTGTTCATGCGGCGACAATCCCCCTTCTGGTCCTGCCAGCAGTAGCACTTCCCACGATGGCGCCGGCAGATCGCGCAAATTCGCCTGCGCACGCGGCGACAGCAGCAGGCGCGGGACGCCAACTTGAGCTGCCGCGCGACCCAGCCAGGCCGGCAGCGGCAGCACCGGCGCAACCTCGGGCACGCGATTACGACCGCATTGTTCGCAGGCAGCGACCGCAACCGCCTGCCAGTGTGCGACCCGCTTTGCCGCACGCGCAGCGTCAAGTCGCACGATGCTGCGACTGCTCTCCAGCGGCTGTATGCGCATTACCCCGAGTTCGACTGCTTTTTGAATGGTGTAGTCCATGCGGTCGGCGCTCGATATCGCCTGCGCCAGCGTCACTGCGAGCGGCGACTCGCGATCCACGCTGGCCCGCTCTGCGACATTGAGCGTAACGCCGGCCTTGGCCAGACCCGTGATGACTGCCGCATATTCGCCGCCGCGGCCATCAAACAAGGTCACGCTGTCGCCCGCCTTCAAACGCAGCACGCGCACCACGTGGTGTGCCTGCTCGGGCGCCAGCACGCACCGGCCGTGCGCCGCGATTTCGCCGGGAAAATATAAACGGGTCAAAGACTTGAAATTTTGCATCATGCTAAAATTATGCCACACGACAAGCCCCGGCCGGCACCGCGTCTCACATCCCGCTGTGCGCTGCCCCGGCCCGACTCTATTCATTAATCATCCCAAAATGCTGCAAGCCGTAACCGCCGCAGTACGCGAGGTCGCCGTCAAGGAAGTGATGCCGCGATTTCTCAAGGTTGCGCACGAACGCAAAGCAGACGGTTCTCTGTTCACCAGCGCCGACCTCGCAGCCCAGGACGCCCTGACCCGCAAGCTGTCTGCCATCGACCCCTGCCCCGTCGTTGCCGAGGAAATGTCGCGCGAGCAGCAGATGGAGCAGTGGCTGGCCGGAGACGGGGAAGTATGGTGCGTCGACCCCATCGACGGCACGTCCAATTTCGCCAACGGCCTGCCCTATTTCGCGGTATCGGTTGCGCTCATGCGCAAAGGCCGCACCGTACTCGGCGTGATTTTCGATCCGGTCGCCGACGAAATGTTCTGCGCGGAGCAGGGCAAAGGCGCGTTCCTGAACGACGAAAGACTGCCGATCAAGCAGCACGTGCCACCGCTCGCCGGCGCGATGGCGGGCGTCGATCTCAAGCGCCTGCCGCGCGATCTGGCGCAGCGTATCGCCATCCGCCCGCCCTATTTCTCCCAGCGCAATTTCGGCGCCAGCACGCTTGAATGGTGTTATACCGCAGCGGGCCGATTCGACGTTTACGTGCACGGCGGCCAGAAACTGTGGGACTATGCGGCCGGATCGCTGATTCTGCAGGAGGCCGGCGGCTCGCTGTGCAGCCTGGAGCACGACGATTTCTGGGCCAGCGCCCTATGGCAGCGCTCGGTGATCGCCGCCGGCAGCCCGGAATTGTTCGAGGCCTGGAAACGCTGGCTGCGCCAACAATCCTAGCGGCCCGCATGCAAGCGGAATAGAATCGCGTTTTTCGCGGGAGCCTGATTTGAGAATTGTCATTCTGGGGGCAGGACAGGTCGGATCTTCGATCGCAGAAAGCCTGGTATCCGAGGCCAACGACATCACCGTGGTCGACACCGATGCCTCGCGGCTGAAGAAACTTCAGGACCGCCTCGACCTGAGAACCGTGACCGGCAACGCCGGACATCCGGCCGTGCTCGAGCGCGCCGGCGCGCGCGATGCCGATATGATACTTGCCGTCACGCAAAGCGATGAGATCAACATGGTGGCATGCAAGCTCGCCGCAACCATGTTCAATATTCCGACCAAAATCGCGCGCATCCGCTCCGCCGACTATCTTTCGCACCCGGAAATCTTTTCGACCGACAATTTCTCGGTCGATTTCGCGATTTGTCCGGAACAGGTGCTCACCGATTACATCGTCAAGCTGATCGAATTCCCCGAATCGCTGCAGGTGCTCGAGTTCGCCGACGGCAAGGTCAGCCTGGTGGCGGTGCGCGCATTCCATGGCGGTCCGCTGGTCGGGAACGAGTTGCAGTATCTGCGCACCCACATGCCGCAGATCGACACGCGGGTGGCGGCCATATTCCGCCACGACAGTCCGATCATTCCCGAGGGCAATACCGTGATCGAAGCCGGCGACGAAGTATTTTTCATCGCCGCGACCGAAAATATCCGCGGCGTGATGCGTGAACTACGACGCATGGACAAGCCGGTCAGGCGCGTAATGATCGGCGGCGGCGGCAATATCGGACGCCGCCTCGCCAAGGCGCTGGAAGACAAGTACGAGGTCAAAATCATCGAGTTCAGCAAAGCCGGCGCAGAACGCCTTGCCGCGGAACTCGACAAAACGCTGGTGCTGGTGGGCGACGTGACCGACGAAGAACTGCTCGAAACCGAGAACATCGGCGAGATGGACGTCTATTGCGCGCTCACCAACGACGACGAAAACAACATCATGTCTTCGCTGCTTGCCAAGCGCATGGGGGTGCGCAAGGTGATCGCGCTCATCAACCGCAGTTCCTATGTAAACCTTGTGCAAAGCGGGCAGATCGACATCGCGATTTCACCGGCCCAGGCGACAATAGGCACGCTGCTCGCGCGCGTGCGGCGCGGAGATTGCGCGGTTGTGCACAGTCTGCGGCGGGGTGCGGCAGAAGCGCTCGAACTGATTGCCCACGGCGACGCCAGATCATCAAAAGTCATCGGGCGTCGCGTCGAACAGATTGACCTGCCGAAAGGTACTACCATAGGCGCCATCGTGCGCCGTCAGGAGCGCGCCGAAGCGAAAAATGGCAACGGCAAACCGGCGTATGTTTACCAGGTGATCATTGCCCATCACGACACCCTGATCGAGGCTGAAGACCACGTCATCGTGTTCGTCGTCAACAAGCGCATGGTATCAAAAGTGGAAAAGCTGTTTCAGGTCGACGTGAGCTTCCTTTAAGCAGTATTTTTAATGGTCTGGGTACTCGCCGTTTCGCCCGTGCTCGGCATCATCGCCATGGCGATGAGTCTGACGCATCTGGCGCCGATTGCCACCTCGGTATTGTTCGATGACGGCACCACCAGGCAATTTGCGTTGTCGATGGCGGTGAATTTCGCCGCCGGATTTCTGCTTTGGTTCGGCACTCGCAAGCACAAGCGCGAACTCAGCCTGCGCGAAGGCATATTGCTGGTGGTTTTCGTATGGACGGGCGGCGCCGTGTTCGCAGCGGTGCCGCTGCTGCTGGGCATACCCGGGCTTTCTTTTACCGACGCCTATTTCGAAGCGGCGTCAGGGCTGACAGCAACCGGCGCCACCGTGCTCAGCGGGCTCGACCAGTTGCCCCCTTCGCTCAACCTGTGGCGCGCCGAGCTGCAATGGCTCGGCGGCATGGGCGTCATCGTGCTGGTGGTGGCGGTTCTGCCCATGCTCGGCGTGGGCGGGCGCCAGATCACCAAGTCCGAGATTCCGGGGCCGATGAAGGAAGACCAGCTTACCCCGCGCCTGACCCAGACCGCCAAAGGATTGTGGCTTATCTACGCGGCGCTCACGCTGGCTTGCATACTGAGCTACCGCGTCGCCGGCATGAACTGGATGGATGCGCTGATTCACGGGTTCACCACGCTGTCATTGGGCGGATTCTCTTCCCACGACGCGAGCTTAGGTTATTTTGATTCGCCGGCGATCGAAGCCATTGCCATTTTTTTCATGCTGCTTGCGGGCATCAACTTCGCGACCCATTTCATGGTGTGGCGCGGGAAAAGCCTGTCGCCGTACCACCGCGATACTGAAGTGCGCTATTTCTTGCTGGTCGTTGTGATCAGCGTGCTGGGTATCGCGCTTTTCCTGTGGCTATCCGGCGTCTATCCGCAATTCCTCACGGCATTGCGTTACGCCGCGTTCAACATCGTTTCGGTGGGCACCACTACCGGCTACTCTACCGCGGATTACAATTTCTGGCCGGTCTTCGCGCCGCTGTGGGTGCTCTTCCTCGGCACATTCCTGAGCTGCTCAGGTTCCACCGGCGGCGGCATCAAGATGATGCGCGCGATAATTCTTTACCGGCAGGTTTATCGCGAATTCAAGAAACTTGCCCATCCCAATGCCATGGTTCCGCTGAAAGTCGCCGGTCAGGTAGTGCCCAATCAGGTCGTGTTTGCGGTGCTGGCCTTTTTCTTCATGTGGGTGGTGATGCTGGTGAGCATGACCCTCATTCTCGGTTGGTCGGGATTGGACGCGATGACCGCATTCTCGGCGGTGGTTGCGTCGCTGAGCAATATCGGTCCCGGACTCCACCAGGTTGGCCCTGCGACCAATTTCGCGGTACTGAGCGATTTTCAAACCTGGGTCTGCACTTTTGCCATGCTGCTCGGCCGGCTGGAATTGTTTACCTTCCTGATCGTTTTTACGCCCGCATTCTGGCGCAAGTAACCCGAAAGGAGAAAAGCGAGAGGAGACAGGGGCGGGGAATCCGATCCAGTGATCAAACCGCCTTTTCGCCTGTCGCCTGTCGCTTATCTCCTCTCACCTCTCCTCATTTTCAACGGTCTTTATTTCAATTGTGGCGGGGGTATCCCGGCTTTACAATATCCTGCAAATGCAAAACGTCAACCTCAGTCAGCACTTCCTGATCGCCATGCCCGCCATGGTCGATCCCCATTTTTCCAAAACACTCACCTTTATCTGCGAGCACAACGACCAGGGAGCGCTGGGCGTGGTCGTGAACCGGCCGATCGACATGAATTTGCACAGTCTGCTGGAACAGGTCAGCATCGCGCTCGCTTCCGACTCCCTCAAGACGATACCGGTGCACTTTGGCGGACCAGTGCAGGTCGACCGCGGTTTCGTGCTGCACACGCCGCTCGGCCAGTGGCAATCGACGCTCGCCGTAAGCCCGCAAATCGGGCTCACCACTTCAAGGGACATTCTGCAGGCGGTGGCACGCGGCGAAGGCCCGCAGCAAATGCTCGTCACCCTGGGCTATGCGGGATGGGCGCCAGGGCAGCTGGAGCACGAACTGTCACAAAATGCCTGGCTCACCGTGCTGGCCAGGCCAGAGGTCCTTTTCGAGATGCCGGCTGAGGGGCGGCTGGCGGCCGCAATGGGACTGCTCGGCGTCGATTACGCCAATCTGTCGGAGCAGGCGGGGCATGCCTGATCCCGTGAG
>CAKKQX010000027.1:0-2895 GCA_919902235.1 Burkholderiales bacterium | reverse complement strand
ACGGTTCTGGCATTCGATTTCGGCGAAAAGCGCGTAGGCGTCGCGGTCGGCGACACCGAAACCGGTCTCGCCCATGCGCTTACCACCATCGCGGCCGCCGACAACCGATCGCGCTTCGCCGCCATAGACGCCTTGATAAGGGAGTGGCAGCCGTCGTGTCTGGTGGTTGGATTACCGGCCCACGCCGACGGCAGCGAGCATGAAACCAGCCGCCTGTGCCGGCGCTTCGCGCAGCGCCTGGAGGGTCGCTTCGCGATCAGGACCCGGCTGGTGGACGAGCGCTACACTTCGCTCGAGGCGGAAGCCGCATTGCGCAGCGCCGGCACGCATGGCGCCAGACGCAGGGCCGTGCTCGACCAGGTTGCGGCGCAGGAAATACTGCAAAACTACCTCGACGCCGAAAGCAAAAAAACCCCCGGCGGCCCTTAAGCTGGCCGGCCAGATGTGTTAACCTAGCGGCCGCTAGAAAAACCCTAACCATGCCGGGCTACCCGCTACCCGACGCCGAGCAACTGCTGCAGGCGCTCATTGACCAGATGCGGCCCGAAGTCGGGCCCGAGACCGGTTTAATCGGTATTCACACCGGCGGCGTGTGGATCGCCGAACGGCTGCATCAGGCCCTCAGGCTTAAAGTTCCCCTTGGCGCGCTCGACGTGTCCTTTTACCGCGACGACTACGAAAAGATCGGTTTGCACCGCGACGTCAAAACCTCGGACATTCCGTTTGATGTCGAAGGCCGGCATCTGATCCTGGTCGACGATGTGCTCTACACCGGGCGCACCATACGCGCGGCCATGAACGAACTGTTCGATTATGGCCGCCCGACCAGCATCCGGCTGGCGGCGCTGGTCGATCGCGGCGGGCGCGAACTGCCGGTATCGGCGCAGTTTGTCGGGACGACGGTGGCCGTCGGCAAGCAGGACCGCATCGAACTGCAACGCGACGACCAGGGGCGGCTGTCCCTGCTGCTGACCAAGGATTGAGAGAGCATATGCGCCATGTGGCTTGACCCCGCCAACCCGCAACTCAACAAGAACGGCGAACTGCACCACCTGCTTTCGCTCGAAGGACTGCCCGCGAACATCCTGCGGCAGATCCTCGATACTGCCCAGTCTTTCGTAGGCGTGACCCAGCGCGAGGTGAAGAAAGTGCCGCTGCTGCGCGGCAAGGCAGTCTTCAACCTGTTCTTCGAGCCGTCGACCCGAACCCGCACTACGTTCGAAATCGCCGCCAAGCGCCTGTCGGCCGACGTCATCAACCTCGCCATCAACATTTCCTCTCAAAGCAAGGGTGAATCCGTGCTCGACACGGTGGCCAACCTTGCCGCGATGCAGGCCGACATGTTCATCGTGCGCCACGCCGCGAGCGGCGCGCCTTATCTGATTGCGCGCCACGTCGCGCCCGAGATTCATGTGATCAATGCCGGCGACGGGCGCCACTCGCATCCGACGCAGGGCCTGCTCGATATGTTCACCATACGTCATTACAAGAAAAATTTCTCCGATCTGCGGGTGGCAATCGTCGGCGACATCCTGCACTCGCGCGTCGCGCGCTCGCAGATCCACGCACTCACCACGCTCGGCTGCCCGGAGATCCGCGTCATCGGCCCCAAGACGCTGCTGCCGAGCCACGTCGAGAGCCTGGGTGTGCATGTCTATCACGACATGCGCGAGGGACTCAAGGGAGTGGATGTGGTGATGATGCTGAGGTTGCAGAGTGAGCGCATGCAGGGTGCGCTGCTCGCTTCTGCCCAGGAGTTTTACAAATACTACGGCCTTACCGATGACAAGCTCGCGCTCGCCAAACCCGATGCGATCGTGCTGCATCCGGGGCCGATGAACCGCGGCGTCGAGATCGATTCCAGCGTGGCCGACGGCAGGCAATCGGTGATCCTGCCGCAAGTCACCTTCGGCATCGCCATTCGCATGGCGGTAATGAGCATACTCGCGGGAAACTGACCTCCGGACATGAAAATCCATATTAAAAACGGCCGGCTGATCGACCCCAAAAACAGCATCGACGCGCCCATGGATGTGTTCGTCGCCGCCGGCAAAATCGCCGCGGTCGGCGCGGCGCCCAAAGGCTTCACCGCCAACCGCACCATTGATGCCTCGGGACTGGTGGTCTGCCCCGGGCTGGTGGATCTTGCCGCGCGCTTGCGTGAGCCCGGCTTTGAGTACATGGCGACGCTGGAATCGGAGATGGAGGCGGCGATCGCCGGCGGCGTTACCAGCCTTGCCTGTCCACCCGATACCGATCCGCCGCTCGACGAGCCGGGGCTGGTGGAGATGCTCAAGTTCCGCGCCAAGAACCTCAACCAGGCGCATGTCTACCCGGTCGGGGCGCTGACCCAGGCGCTCAAGGGCGCGCGGCTGACCGAAATGGCGGAACTGCGCGACGCCGGCTGCGTCGCGTTCTCGCAGGCCGACGCGCCGCTTACCGATAACCACGTGCTGCTGTGTGCGCTGCAATACGCGGCGACTTTTGGCTTCTGTGTGTGGCTGCGCCCGCAGGACCCCACGCTTGCCCGCAATGGCGTTGCGCACGATGGCCAGGTCGCGACCCGGCTGGGCCTGCCCGCCATACCGGTCTGCGCCGAGACCGTCGCGCTGTCCACCATCCTGCTGCTGGCGCGCGTGACCGGCGCGCGCGTTCACTTGTGCCGGCTGTCGAGCGCCGATGGCGTTGATATGGTGCGCCAGGCCAAGCAACTGGGCATCCCGGTCAGTTGCGATATCGCGATCCACCACGCGCATCTTTCCGAGATGGACGTCGGTTATTTCGACCCCAACTGTCATCTGACGCCGCCGTTGCGCAGCGCGCGCGACCGCGACGCGCTGCGCCAGGGGCTTGCCGACGGCACGGTGGACGCCATTTGCTCGGACCACGCCCCCG
>CAKKQX010000026.1:6201-10823 GCA_919902235.1 Burkholderiales bacterium | reverse complement strand
CGATGCGTGAGTTTGAGATCGGTGACCGTATACGACGGAATTTTCACGCCCAGGGTATTGCCTTCGTCATTGTCCATGAACTGCCCGCCGACATAAGTGGCGATGACGTTCAGCCGTGTCGCGGCATCCATCGCCCACGAGCCGTGTAGATTGAGCTTGTGGCGCGGCACCAGCGGCACTGTTTTGCCGGCGATCGCGACATTTTGCTGCGTGAACACCCCACCCGGCAGCGTGCCCTCGCGGAACCGGGCATCGGTATAGGTGTAGGCCGCACCCAAAGTCAGGGTTTTCCAGCCCAGCCATTTGCCTTCGAGTTCGAATCCGCGGCGGCGCGACGGCGGCAGATTGGTGTTGCCGATGCCGGTGGTAAACGCATCGAGATGGATTTCGTCGCGCACATCCATGGTGAACAGCGTCGCCCGCAGCCAGCCGGCGGTGGCGCGCGTTTCCACGCCGATATCGTGGGAGCGCGCGGTCTGCGGCCGCAGGAACTGGAACTGGCTGGTGAACAGCGCCGAGGTCTCGTAGATTTCATCGACATTGGCAAAGCGGTAGCTGCGCCCGGTTTTGCCGATCAGCGCCGTGCCCGGCAAAAGCTGGTAGCGCAGGCCCAGCTCGTAGGCGTACTCCGATTCTTTCTGCGCGTCGGGCGGCGCGCCCGAGCCAAACGCGCCGCCGGGCGCTGTGGGATCATAGCGATCGCTGGCGTCTATGCGCAGTCGCTCGCGGCGCGCGCCGGCAGTAACGGTGGCGCGTTCGCTGATGCGGGTCGTGTTGTGCAGGTACACCGCGGCGGTTTCCTGCGTCGCATCCACGGTGTTGAACGGCTGGCCTATATTGGCCTCGGAATTCGAGCGGCGCAGCTGGTAGTTCCAGCGGTACCAGTCGAATCCCGCCACCAGGGTGTTGGCGCGGCCGAACAGCGGCTGCGCAATTTTCACGCGCGGCGTGAACGACCATACATCGAGGTCGATCAGACGGTAATCGGGAAAGCCGCCGAAATCGAAATACGAAGTCTGCGCCTTGTCGCGCCAGCCGAAACCGATGTTGAATTCGCCGAAGCCGGTGTCGCGGCGCCAGTCGAAGGTGGCGCGGTTGCCGTCGCGCTGCGCATAATCGAACGGCGTCTGCGCGCCGCGGCGGTCGGTCTGCAACTGATTGACGCCTGCGCTCGGCTGCACCTGGCGCGCGCCGGGCAGCCGTATGCCCTGGCGGTCGGCGCCCAGCTTGAGCGTGACGTCTCCGCTCTCGGTGAGCAGCCGGAAATCGGCCAGCGCGTTGGTCTGGCGGTTGCGGTTGTTGACGCGGTAGCCGTCGGATTCAAAATTGCTCGCGCTCAGATTAAAGCCGGCCTGCCCGCTGAAATAACTGGCGTTGAGCTGGGTTTCGGTGGTCGAATAAGAACCCGCCCTGGCCTGCACCGTCACGCCGTTGGCGGCGGCGGCCGGTGATCGGGTGATGATATTGATCACGCCTGCGGTTGCGCCGTCGCCGTAAAGCACCGACCCGCTGCCGCGCACGATCTCGATGCGTTCTATCGCCGAGAGCGGCAGCGCCGACCATTGCACGCCCGACAGATCGATATCGCCGGCGCGGCGTCCGTCGACCAGAATCAGCGTGTTCTGGGCGCCGGTAATGCCGAAGCCGCGCATGTCCACCATCGTGGTGGCGGCGTTGTTGCCGAAAAAATCATGGATCGCGATCCCCGCCTGCTCCGACAGCAGATCGGGCACGGTCTTGGCCGCGCTGTGCTTGATGTCCTCGCTGCTGATCACCGTCACGTTGACCGGTTTGTCGATATAACGGTCCTTGAAGCGCGTCGCGGTGACGACGACCTCGTCGACCCAGACCAGGGGGGGTTCAGCCGCGCGCGCGCCACCAGCGGCGAGCGCGGCGGCTATTGCCAACTGCCATGCATAACGCATTTCAAAATCTCCTCGAATGCACGCCCGCCGCGTGCGAGTGCGAACGAGGAAACACCATGGGGAAATAAAACGCAGACCGACCGAAACCGGGACCGCCGCATCCCCGCGGCATTTCCTTCATGTTTGGTTCGGGCCGGTATACGGGCTCGCGAGCTTGCCGCGCGCCGCCTTCCCATGCGTGAAGCACAGTGGCGTAATGGCGCGCGACGCGATCAATAACTTCGACCGCGGCTCACTTACCGTTGCGGGGGCAGCACAGGCTTGGGTGAGGCGAGAGGCGGGAGGCGAGAGGCGTAACGTCAAAAGCTAAATGCGCTTTCAACCAAAGCCCCCGCTCTCCCGGCTTCCCGCCGGCACCGCACCTGTTTCCCGTTTAACCTGCTTGATGACTCAAGCCAGGCACCCGAAACCGCGCCGCAGTCAGCGCCCACTTACGGATAGCGGATGAACTGCAGCACAGGGATTTTATCTGCCTGGCCAGGACAACTCAATTTACATTTGCAAACGATCTGGCGCCGGAGCTTTTCCGCACTGCATCAGCAGTTTAGCCACGTCGACTCGTGGTATGGAGAAAGGTTACAGGGTATTCCCATGGCATTTTCCCCGGATGCTAAATCACATTCAAAAATTATCCTTAGCAGTTGACTTAGCAGGATTTTCGACTCTATAGTGCCGACATGGAAGCAGAACTCAAATCGCTCGAACAGAAAATCAGCCAATTTATCGAGCTTTGTCAGCGCCTGCGCGTCGATAACCAGCAGCTGCGCCAGCAGCTCGCGTCCGCCCTCAACGAAAACAGGCAGCTTGAAGAAAAAATAAGTAATGCGACCAGTCGCCTGGAGAACCTGCTTAATCAGATTCCTGAAGACGACGCATGAGCGCCGAACCCAAAGGCCTGCAGATCAACATCATGGGGCGCGAATTTCGCGTCGCCTGTCAGGAGAGCGAACAAAAAGGGCTGCTCGAAGCCGTCGATTATCTGAATCGCAAAATGCTCGAAATCCGCGATCACGGCAAAGTGATCGGCATCGAGCGCATTGCGATCATGGCGGCGCTTAATATCGCGCACGAATTTCTCGCCACAAAAGTCGGCGGCGGTTTTGACATCGCGGAGATAAAGCGTAGAATCGCCAGCATGGAAGCAGTGCTCGATCAGGCAATATCGGATCAGAGCGAACTGTTCTGAGTTTCCCCTGCGGTGTTTGTTAAGGCTCTCGATTCTTTGAACCAATAATCTAGCTCTGGTTGCCGACTCAGGCAGTCCGGTGTGCGCGTCCTACACGGAAGCGCCTAATGGACTCGATAGGTGACCACCTTGAACCTTCGGTTCAAGAAGATAAAGGGTCTGACGGCATCAGCGGGGGTCCCAACACGAAAATGCGGCTTTGCCGCATTTTTTTCGCCGTCGTACTGCGGTGAGCAGTAAGCGGTAAGCCGCTCACTGCTCACTGCTTACCGCTCACCACTCACCACGAATATGCGCTACTGGCTGATGAAATCGGAGCCTTCCGCCTACGGCATCGACGACCTGGCGAAGGACAAAACCACCGCGTGGAGCGGCGTGCGCAACTACCAGGCACGCAATTTCATGCGCGACCAGATGCGCGTCGGCGACAGGGTGCTGTTTTATCACTCCAACTGCGAGGAGCCCGGCATCGTCGGCATCGCCGAGGTGTGCAGGCCGGCCCATCCGGATGAAACGCAGTTCGACCGCAAAAGCAAATACTACGACGCCGCCTCAACCCAGGATGCTCCGCGCTGGCTGAACGTGGATATCAGGTTCGTCAAAAAAACACGGCTGATAAGCCTGTCCGGGCTGCGCGCCCACAAGCCGCTGCGGAACATGCGCATTCTGGCGAAAGGCAACCGCCTGTCGATCACACCTGTCGATCCTGCCGAATGGGAATTCATAGAAGCGCTGATGAAGTAAAGATTCCTTTCCCTTGAAGGGAGCAAGTGCGCCGCACGCTCAGACAACGCCGGCAGCACGCAAACCGGCGATGGTTTCAGCACCCAATCCCAACACTTCGCGCAGAATTTCATCGGTGTGCTGGCCCAGCGTAGGCGGCGGCATCTCGTGCTTGAGCGGCGTTGCCGAAAACCGCATCGGGCTCGCCACCAGCGGCACTTTCCCGGCCGTGGGATGCTGCAGTTCGATTTTCATGCCGCGCGCGATCACCTGCGGCTCTTCGAACACCTGGCTGATCGTGTTGATCGGGCCATTGGGCACGCCGGCGGCTTCCAGCGCCTCCACCCACTCGTGGGTGGTGCGCCGCCTGAAAATGTCGTCCAGCAGCGGCGCCAATGCGGCGCGGTTTTCCACGCGTTTGGCATTGGTCGTAAATCGTGCGTCCTGCGCCAGCGACCGGCAATCCGCCACTTCGCAGAACTTGTTGAAAAGATTGTCGTTGCCGCAAGCGAGGATGATGTCGCCATCGCCGGTCTTGAACGTCTGATACGGCACGATATTGGGATGGGCGTTGCCGAGCCGGCCCGGCGCCTCGCCGCTCGCGAGATAGTTCATCGCCTGGTTGGCGAGAAACGCGACCTGGGTGTCGAGCAGCGCAAGATCAAGGTGCTGGCCGACCCCGCTCTCGGCGCGGTGCGCCAGCGCCGCGCACACCGCGATGCTCGCGTACATGCCGGTCATGATATCGACAATCGGCACGCCGACGCGCTGCGGCCCGCCGCCCGGCA
>CAKKQX010000026.1:0-6101 GCA_919902235.1 Burkholderiales bacterium | reverse complement strand
CCGGTCATGATATCGACAATCGGCACGCCGACGCGCTGCGGCCCGCCGCCCGGCAGATCGTCGCGTTCGCCGGTAATGCTCATCAGCCCACCCATGCCCTGGATCATGAAGTCGTAGCCGGGGCGTCCACGATACGGCCCGGTGTGGCCGAAGCCCGTAACCGAGCAATAAATCAGGCGCGGGTTGATCTGCTTCAGGTCATCGTACCCCAGCCCGTAGCGCGCCAGATCGCCGAACTTGTAATTTTCGAGCAGCACGTCGCATTGCGCGGCCAGATCGCGCACGATCTGCTGGCCTTCGGGCTTGGACAGGTTAATCGTTATGGATTTCTTGGCGCGGTTGGCGGCAGCAAAGTACGCCGATTCCTTGGTGTCATTGCCCTGTGTGTCCTTGAGCCAGGGCGGGCCGAAGGCGCGTGAATCATCCCCGCTCCCGGGACGCTCGACCTTGATGACTTCGGCGCCGAGATCGGCGAGATTCTGCCCGGTCCACGGCGCGGCGAGCACGCGCGAGAGATCGAGCACGCGGACATGCGACAACGGTCCTGCCATGGCAACTCCTGAATTTTGAATTAGCCGCCAAGGCGCCAAGACGCCAAGGAAAGCGATAAACAATCATTTGAAATCTGACCCTCCACAGATATTTTGGAGGAATTTGCTTTGGGTTGCCTGCAAACTCTGCCGCCTCTTTATCTCAGCATTTCTTGGCGTCTTGGCGCCTTGGCGGCTGTTTCAACGTCCTACGAACTTCGGTTTTTTCTTGTTGATAAAGGCATCGTAGCCGATGCGGTAGTCTTCGGTATTGAAGTAGGCAAAGTTTTCTTCGATTTCGTCCGGCGTCAGCGGTGCGGGCTGCGGCGTGAGGCGGCGCACGAACTGCTTGTGCCAGCGCGCGACCAGCGGTGCGCCTCCGGCAATGCGGCGCGCCGTCGCGTACGCTTCCTGCTCGAGTCCGTCGTCGGCAACGATGCGCGTCAGCAGCCCTTTCGCCAGCGCTTCCTGCGCCCCCCACACCCGGCCCTCGACCAGGATTTCCAGCGCTACGGCGCGTCCCACCAGAGGCAGCAGCGCCGCCAGTTCATCGTAGGCGATGGAAAAACCCAGGCGGTTGATCGGCACCCCGAAGCGCCCCGACTCACCGGAGATCCTGAGGTCGCACTGGCAGGCGATCTCGAGGCCGCCGCCGACGCACGGGCCGTGGATCATCGCCAGCGTGGGATGCCGGCATTCGCCGACCGCCTGCAGCGCGCCATAAACATGCTCCCGGTGGTAAACCTTGCCCTGTTCGACGTTATCGCGCGCCGTGGCAAACTCGGCAATATCGGCGCCGGCGGCAAACGCTTCGCGTCCGGCCCCGCGCACGACGATGCAGCGCAGGCTTTCATCCGCGGACAACTCGCGCATAACGCGCGCCAGTTCCCGCCACATGATCACCGTCAGCGCGTTGCGCTTGCCGGGGTTGCTCAATGCGACGGTAGCGACCGCGCCTTCGCGCGAAACAAGTATGCCCTGGGTCATGTCAATTCCTGGGGTCAATTCCCGGAAGGCGGCATTCTAGCCTAAGAGTACCCAAGCCGTGCGGACATAGTTGATCGCGATCAGCGCGATGACGCCGGCGCAGACAGCGATGAACAGATTGCGGCGGCAGGTATAGTAAGCGAGCAGGGCAAGCGCGCATGCCAGCAGACGGTCCGTAAGCAGGCTCTGCGCCAGCATGCCGGTTGGCATGACGATAATGCGCACGACGAGCCCCGCCACCATCGCATAAGCCACGCAAGCCACCCAGTTGAAAAGCTCGCTGTCGATCCGTATGCGCCCCGACAGCAGCACGCCCAACCCCCGCCACAGGTAAGTGCCGGCAGCGCACGCCAGAACCAGCAGCCACAGATCAGGCATGGGATCGCCTGAATTTTTTCTGGATCAGATAGGCGGCGGTGCCGCCAACGAAACCGGACAGCAGCACGCTCCACTGCGGGCTCAGCAGATGAAACAGCGGGCCGGCCAGCGCGCCGCAGGCAAGCGCCGCGGCGGCGAGCCGCGTGCGCACGTCGCCGACCAGGATGACGAAAAAATAAACCGGCGTCAGAAACACAAAGCCGAGCCGCACCAGCGGCGGAAATGCGCCGGACAGATAAAAGCCGATGGGGCAGCTGGCCACACTTACCGCCATGCAGGTCGCAGCAAAGCCGGCGAAATACGGCAGACGCTGTTCCTGCGGCAGATCGGGGCAACGCCGCATCGCCCACGCCCAGCCGGTCATGGCGATGAGATGCGCAGCGCCGTATACGACGGGCCTGCCGTAACGCGCGTCGCGCATGACCGGCAGCAGCGACAGCGTCATCGGCAGGAAGCGCGCACCGCTCACCACCGCGGCGAGCACGATGGCGAAAGCGGCGGCACCCAGCGCATGGAGCTCGATCAGAATGAGTTGTCCCGGCAGCGCCCAGATCGTGGCGGTGGCCAGCATCGTCAGCCATACCGAATAACCGTTTTCGTACGCCAGTGCGCCGTAGCCGATATAGCCGGCGCCGAGAACGGCGGCGGGTACGCCGAAAGCCTCGCGCGCGCCACCGTAAAACGCGGCGGTCACAGAGCGGTAAGTAAATGCAGGCGGCTTCAAATCAATCCGTATTGCACAAAACGGTCAGCTTTTGCGGCGCGGATCACGGCTCGTGGGCTGCGTAGCGGGCGCCGCAGCGCCGAGTCCGTCATCCAGGAACTGCAGCAAGCTGCCCAGCTGCTCCGAAGCCTGCCGGCGCACCGCTTCCACATCGCATCCGGCCCAGTCGTAAAAACCGCTGCCCGCAGCCAGCCCGGTTTCGCCGCGGTTTACCATGTCCTGCAGCATCGGGTTGGGAACGCGATTGTGAAACAACTGTGGCACGATGGAAGACTGCGCATCGGCGTGTATCCCGAGGCCGCTGATATCCTTCTGCTGAATAAGGCCGTTCAGACACATGCGCGGCGCCAGCATGCGGCGCGCGGCATGGTCGATGTCGGCCGCGCTGGCGACCCCGGCTTCGATCAGGTAATACGCCTCGTGCAAAATCGCATGCTGCAGGCGATTGACCAGGAATCCGACTATCGGCTTGTACAGCACCACCGGCTCCTTGCCGGAACGGCGCAGTGCCGCCGCCACGGCATCGACGGCGGCTGCGGGCGTTGCGGGTCCCGCCATCACCTCGACCACCAAAGCCCTGTCGGCGGGCATGAAGTAGTGCATGCCGAGGAAACGTTCGGGGCGCTTCAGCTTCGCGCCGAGTTCGACCAGATCCAGCCCCGATGTGCCTGTCGCTATCAGCACATTGCCATCCGGATAGGCTGCTTCGATATCGGCGTATACCGCCTGCTTCACCGTCACGTTCTCGGGCACCAATTCCAGCACCAGGTCAGGTGTCTTTGCCGGCAGGCTGTCCACAACCGTTGCTCCTGCGGGCAGATCGGTAATCTCGCGCGCCCGGCTGCTGCGGATGATGGTTTCGAAGCCGCTATCGGCGAAGGTGCGCGCGACGCCGCGCCCCATGACGCCGTAACCATAGATCAGGATAGAACGTATGTCGTGTGTCATGGCTGGTTTACCGGTGTGCCGGCGATTTCGCGGTGTGTTCCGTTCCCGCCTTAAAGGCGGCGCACACGGAAACGGGGGCCATGCATTCGGTTAACAGCAGCTGAAACGTAGCGGGCATTTTCTTCCTTCACCGGGAATTACGGAAATTTACTACAGTCATCACAACGTCCGACGGTTAGGCTAACGGAGAAACGCCGGGCTGCCAATATGGAAAATCCGTGCATGCAGGTTGACATGGCAGGACCGGGGGATTACCTTTTCCCTGAGGCCTCGCAATAAATCAAAAACGGCGCGGATTCCACTACATCACACTACATCACTACTACATAATTATCGTCAAATATGGAGGAGCACACATGAAACACCTGCTATTAGCTGCCGCCCTGGGTATCGCCGCCAGCAGCGGATACGCACAGGATTACCCTGCGCGTCCAATCAATATTACCGTGCCCAATCCCCCCGGCGGCATGAATCAGATCCACGCCCAGCCGCTTTCCTCCATACTGGAAAAACTCACCAAGCAGCCGGCGCCGGTCATCAACCGCCCCGGCGGTACGGCGGCAATCGGCACCGCCTACGTCGCCAACCAGCCGCCAGATGGCTATAACATTCTGGTGACGACGCCCAATCTGTACCTCGCCATAGAGAAGGATAAGCTGTACGGTGTCAAAACTCCGTTCTCGCTCGATCAGATTGCGCCGATCGCGCTGCTCTCCGCCGATCCTCTGATCATGACCATCCATCCAGCATTACCGGTCAAGAACGTCAAGGAGTTGATTGCGCTGGCCAAAGCCCGTCCGAACGAACTGGTGTTTTCAACTTCCGGCCCATACGGCATCACGCATACGCCGATGGCGATGTTCCTGGATGCCACCAAGACCAAGATGCGCCACCTGCCGACTACCGGCGGCGGACCCGCCATCACCCAGGCGCTGGGCGGCCACTCGCAGGTTACCGGTGGCGGACCGGCGGCCATTCATGCATATGTGAAATCGGGCAAGTTGCGCGCCATCGGCAGTTGGGGTGCCAAACCCTACCCCGCGTTTCCCGACGTGCCCACCTTCAAGTCCATGGGCATCGATATTGAAGCTTATTTGTGGGTGGGCTTGTTCACCAGGGCCGGCATACCCGAGTCGACATTTACCAGGATGCGCGACCTGATCAGAAAAGCGGCGGCAGACCCCGCGTTCAAGCAGGCGCTGGAGAACGTGAATGTCGTGCCCGACTACCGGGAAGGCGCGGATTTCAAGACCTTCTTCGATACCGACTACCAGCGCATGGCCCAGGCGGTGAAGAAAATCGGCAAGCTATAGCCGTTATCGCGCGCGACGCACGAATAATCACCGGCCGGGCAGCCTGCATAAAGAATGCAGGTCGCCCGGCCTTTTTACACTCGCCCGGCGCAATCCGGAAAACCCGCCATGAAAATCAAACATATCGAAGCCATCGCGGTCAGCCTGCCGATGCTCAAGCCGGTCAGGATGTCGTTCGAGGAGGTGCGCAGCGCAAATAATGCATTGGTGCGCATTGAAACCGACGACGGGATCGTGGGCTGGGGCGAGGCCGCTTCGGCCCCCACCATGACCGGGGAAACGATGGCGGGCATGGTGGCGGCGATCCGCTATCTTGCGCCGTTGCTGGAAGGCATGCCGGCAGATGATATCGCCGCGGTCATGACCCGTGCCGAGCGCTATCTTCACGCCAATCACGCCGCCAAATCGACGCTGGAAATGGCGCTTTATGACGCGCTCGGTCGCGCCACGGGCAAACCTGTTTTCGATCTGCTCGGCGCCAAGCGGCGCGGCCGCGTGCCGGTGCTGCGCATGATAGGCACCGGCAGCACTGCGTCCGATATTGCCGAAGCGCAACGCAGCAAAGCCGGCGGGTTTGTCGCTTTCAAAATCAAGGTTGGCGTCGCCGAACCGCTGGAAGACGCGGATCGCACGCGCAAGGTATGCGATGTCCTGGGTGATGGCGTGCTGATCTGTGCCGATGCCAACCAGGCCTGGTCTGCGGAGCAGGCCGTGGTCTATGTGCGCGCAGTCGAAAACACGGCGCTGGATTTTTTCGAGCAGCCGGTGGCCGGGCACGACCTGGAGGGCATGGCAAAAGTCGCCGCCGCGAGCCGCATCAGCATCGGTTGCGACGAGGGCCTGCACAGCATGGAAGATCTGCGCCGCCATCATGCGGCACGCGCCGCCCGCGGCGGCAGCCTTAAAACCATCAAGCTGGGAGGCATGAAACCGGTTTACGACGCGGCGCTGCTATGCGAGGAGCTCGGGATGAAGATCAATCTCGCCTGCAAAATCGCCGAATCCAGCATCGCTGCCGCCGCCATGCTGCACATCGCCGCTGCGATTCCCTCTATGGATTGGGGAATTAGTCTTTCAAATCAATATCTTAAAGATGATTTGCTGCTCCAGCCCCTGGTTTTTGCCAAGGGGCATGCCGAAGTCCCCGCCGGCCCGGGTCTGGGCATCGAAGTGGATGAAGCGAAGGTGCGGAAGTATGCACAGAAAATCTAAAGACAGAAA
>CAKKQX010000025.1 GCA_919902235.1 Burkholderiales bacterium | reverse complement strand
ATTGACCTGCAGCGTGCCCTTGCGATGGCGGTCGAGATGAAAGCCGTATTCGGGCGTGCGGCCGGTAATGGCGGCGGCCAGCGCCGCCGGACCCGACTCGAAATTGGAGCGCGCGCCGAACACTGAATTGGCGTAGATCACGGTGCCGGTATCGCCCCAGGCGACATGTTCGCCCATGTGCGGCTGATACAGGGTCTGGTAATTGATGCAGGTGTCGGCAGTGATGACGTCCATGCGCCTGAGGCAGGAAATCAGTTGCTTTTCCTTCTCCGCCTCGCCGGCATCCTGTTTGAGCCGCGCCACGTAGTCGAAATCGAAGCAGCGCGCATTGGTGGTGGTGTTGCGAATGCATTTGGCGCCGATCTGCGCCATGCGCTCGAGAAAGGACTTGCCGGAGTCGCCCATGACCTCGATGTCACCCATCATGTGCACATTGGACACGGGCACGAAACGCCGCGCGCCGAAAAATTTGCCGACTTCGATTTGCTGCGCCAGTGCCTCGCGCGCGGCCAGCCCCATCTCTCCCTTGAGCATTCTTTTTTCTTCAGCGGTCAACTGCATGGCAAGGGCCCCTCCTGCAACCACATATATCTTATTGTTTTAATTGATAATTTATATTTCGGAAACACCGGACTCCCGCCGGGCTGACTAGGTGCGCCGTGTCTTGGGCTCGAAGCCTTTTTCAAAGTGGGGGCCGCTCATGGTGCCGTCCACCGCCATGCCGTGAATGCTCTGGGACAAATCCTTGATCGCGATGAAAATCACATCTTCACCCGGCGTGGAAACCAGGGTGTGCGGTGCGTTGGCCGGGATATAGATCAAGGTGCCCGCAGGCGCCAGCACGCGCTTGCCGTTGATCGACCCCTTGAGCGTACCCTGTACCACGTAGTTGAACTGCTCGTTCTTGTGCGAGTGCATGCGCGAACCCGTGCCGCGCGGCTTGTGGATATAACCCACCAGCATGCGTGCGCCCTCGACCACGCCGCCGTGCGAAGTCGAGTAGCCGTTTCCGGCCGGCACCTTTTTGAGCCTGGCCATGGGGAACTGGTATTTGCCGTTACCGCCCTTGATCGCACCGAGGGTCTTGGTTTTGGACTTGCTGGCGGATTTTGTTTTTGCACTGGCACGCGTCGCAACTTTTTTATTGACCGTGCGTTTTTGGGTTGTTGACGACATATCTTCTCTCCTTGATAGTTGTCGTGAGGGGATAACCCCTCACGTTTTACAAATAATCGATTATTTTCCAGTCGCCCGGATTGACGTTGACCACGCTCTTGCTCTTGCCGGCGCGGCGATCGGCGTAGATTTTGCCTTCCTTCATCACGATCTGGATGTTTTTCTTTTCCTGCAGCACGGCGATGTTCTTGAGCGGGTCACCCTTGACGGCGATGATGTCGGCGAGCTTGCCCGCTTCCACCGTGCCCAGCTCCTTGTCCATCTTGATGGCGCGCGCGGCGTTGCGGGTGGCGGAGAGAATCGCATCCATGGGCTTCATGCCGAGTTTGACGTAAACCTCGAGTTCGCGCGCATTGGTGCCCATCTCGGGATCGAAGCCCATATCGGTGCCCATGGCGATATTGACCCCGGCCTTGTGCATCTTCTGAAAAGTCTCGTAGCAGTACGGCTGCAACGCCTTCATCTTGTTGATCACGAACATCGAGGTGCCCTGGTGCTTGCGGGTATCGATGGCGTGATCGGTGCGATGCAGCAGCGTCGGCGTCATCCACACGCCCGATTCGGCCAGCATGTCTATGGTTTCATCGTCGGAAAACACCATGTGCTCTATGGTGTCGGCACCGGCCTGCAGCGCCATGCGCTGCCCCGCCGGAGTGAAGCAGTGCACCGCGGCGATCTTGTGGAAGGCGTGCGCCTCGTCGACGATGGCGTCCATTTCCTCCTGCGTCATGTTGCGGATATCGGGCTCTTCCTTGTCGGTGCCGCCGCCGCCGGTGGCGCAGGTCTTGACGATGTCGCAGCCCGCCAGCAGATTGGTGCGCGCGAGCTTGCGCAGCTCCCACGGGCCGTCGGCAGTCTGGAAACCGTAGCGTTGCGCCGCGCGCGGCTGGATCAGGTCGAGATGCGAGCCGGTGATGGTGGTGAAACCGCCGATGAACATGCGCGGGCCCTCGAGGACGCCGGCGTTGATGGAATCGCGCACGGCGCACAAATGCGCGGTGAGCAGGCCGCGGCTGGAATTGAGCCCCAGGTCGCGCAGCGTGGTAAAGCCCATGTCGAAACATAGCTGGGCATGAAACAGGCCGTACATCTGCTGCAGTTCGGGCGTGATTTCCCATTGCGCGACACGATAGTTATGGAAAGTCAGGCAGTTGAACATCATGGTGTGCAGGTGCACGTCCATCAGTCCGGGCATCAGGGTGAGCTTGCCGCAGTCGATAATTTCAGCGCGCGCCGGGATTTTGACTTCGCTTTTGGTGCCGACCTGCTTGATACGGCGCCCCTCGAGTACGATGACGGGGTCCTTCAGCGGTTTGCCGCCATTGCCGTCGATCAGCATGCCGCCCTTGATGACTTTGAGCGCGCCTTTTGCTTCGGGCACTTTGTAATCGAACATGCCTTGAATTCCTCCTTGAATCGGTTACGGGCAGGCGCTTATGTAAGCGTTTGCAGGGAACCTTGGAAGCTAATTAATCGCCCCGGAAATGTCAAGCAACCCCATGGCGTCAGTGGAACTTTTCCATTGCCGCAAGAAATTTCGCGTACGCCTGCGGATCCAGCGTCTGCCGCGGCTCCCGGGGCGTGCTCTGCCAGCGCAGCACATCAAGGGTAGCCTCGATGTCTTCGCGCGCCATGTCGCGCGTGATGAAAACCAGGCGCGAGCGGCGGTCGGCGTCGGGCCACTGCGTCAGCGCAAGCGGCTCGTGGATCAGTGTCTGCACGGCATGAACCGCCACCGGATTGCCGTCAACATTGAGCAAGCCCTTCACCCGCAGCAGGTTGGCGCCGCGCAACGACGCCAGCGCGGTGAGCCAGGCGGTGAGCCCGGCGCTGCTTACCGGCTCCTCGAGATGGATCGAGAAGGCCCGGATATGGTCATCGTGGCGTTTGGCGCCATGGCCGGCGTGCGCGTGGCGGCGCCCGCGGCCGCTCTGCGCAACAGCAGCCTCGCCCAGCCAGCGCACCACTTCGCCGCCGTCGGCATCGGCGCGGTTCAGTGTGGCCCCGAACAGGCTGTCCGGGGCAATTTCCCCACGCATCACCACGAACTGCTGCGCGGCGGGATTGATGCGCGCCAGGCGCTCCTGCAAAGCATCGATGGCCGCAGGCGGCGCAAGATCGTTTTTGGTAATTAACAAGCGGTCGGCGACCGCGGCCTGCTTGACCGATTCGGCCTGCTGATCGAGCTGCAGTGCGCCGTTGACGCCGTCAACCAGCGTCACCACGCTGTCGAGGCAGAACCAGCGCGCCAGTTTTTCGTCGGTGACCACGGTCTGGATGATGGGTACCGGATCGGCAAGGCCGGTGGTTTCGATCACCACCCTGTCAAAGACCGGGATCTCACCATCACGGCGGCGGCGGAAAAGATCGTGCAGTGTATCGACCAGATCGCCGCGCAGCGTGCAGCAGATGCAGCCGCTCGACAGCAGCACCGTGTTCTCGTTGGGCGTGGCGATCAGCAGGTGGTCGAGCCCAATCTCGCCAAATTCGTTGACAATGACGGCGCTGCCCGCCATCCCGGGATGCTGCAGCAGGTGATTGAGCAGTGTCGTCTTGCCGCTGCCCAGGAAGCCGGTAATGATGGCAACCGGCGTGCGATCAATCAATGTGCTCATCCGGTCTGTAAACTCTGAGCTGCCATGGCACCGCCTCTAACTCTCGACCCCGCTCCTCGTGGCAGATGGGGCAGGGGCGAGGGGTGGACGCAAAAGGCACGCAAAGCGATCCGCTTGTTAAAGTCTTTGCGCAAACCTTGCGCCTTCGTGCTTTTGTTGTGCCCGTTTTTAAGCAACAAACGGCTGTTTTTCGGCGTCGGCCGAATAGCGGCCACGGCAGGCGAGGCCGTTCATGCGCGCGCGGTGCAGCAGCGCCGCCTGCGCCGCCGCCACATTCGCTGCCGCACCTTGCCACGCCTTGAGCGCGGGCTGTTGCAGCGCGCGGCCGTAGGAGAATGACAGCGGCCACGGCAGATTGCCCACTTTATGCATCGCATTGAGGTGGGCGGTGGCCGTCTCGTCGCCCTGGCCACCGGACAGGAACGTGATGCCGGCAACCGCAGCAGGCACGGTACGCCTGAGGGTGCGCACGGTGCGCTCGGCAACTTCCCCGACGCCTGCCTGTCTGGCGCAGCTCTTGCCCGAAATCACCATGCTGGGTTTCAGCACGCTATGCTCCAGCGTGACGCGGTTCAGGTACAACGCCTCGTAGACGGCGTTGAGCGTCCATTCGGTGACTTCCTCGCAACGCTCTATGGTGTGTTCGCCATCCATCAGCACTTCGGGTTCGACAATGGGCACCAGGCCCGCCGCCTGGCAGATCGCCGCATAACGCGCGAGAGCATGCGCATTGGCGGCGATACAGGTCGTACTTGGGATGTCGCGGCCTACGGTGATGACGGCGCGCCATTTGGCGAACTTGGCGCCCAGCTTCACATACTCGGCGCAGCGCCTGGGCAGGTTGTCGAGGCCTTCGGTCACGGTCTCGCCCGGACACAGCGCGAGATCTTTGGCGCCGGTGTCTACCTTGATGCCGGGCAGGATGCCGTTTTTTTCGAGCAGACTGCCGAAGGGGAGGCCGTCGGCCGATTTCTGGCGCAGGGTTTCGTCATAAAGGATGACGCCGCTGATGAACTGCCCCAGCCCCTTGCTGGAAAACAGCATGTCGCGATAGCCGCGGCGGCTTTCCTCGGTGCACTCGACGCCGATGCTCTTGAAGCGTTTTTCGATGGTGCCAGTACTTTCGTCGGCGGCAAGTATGCCTTTGCCGGACGCGACCATCGCCTGGGCGATGGCGGCGAGATTATTTGCGGACATGGGATCTCCTGCAGATTGTGCGGTTAGCGATAACCGCGGTATTTTACTACGCTGGCGATGACTGGAAACACGGGCTGTTTGCCGTACGCTGCCTGCGGCCCGCGCCTCAGGCATGCCGGTGTTCGCCGACCTTCACTATTTTCATGGTATTGGTACCGCCGGCCTTGCCGAAAGGCTCGCCGATGGTAAGCACGATGGTGTCTCCGCGCTGCACGGCGCCGCGCTTGAGCAGCTCGTCTTCGGCCATGTGCAGCGCTTTTTCGGGATTGCGCGCGCCCTTGAACTTGACCGGGTAGACGCCACGGAACAGCGTGACCCGCCGCCGCGTTTCGATTACGTAGCTCATGGCGTAGATGGGCACCGTCGTGTGCATGCGTGACATCAGCTGCACCGTCTTGCCGCTCTGGGTCATGGCTGCGACCGCCCTGATGTTCAGGCCGTTGGCTGTGAATACCGTGGCGCGGGCAATCGCCTCCTCGACCTCGGTGGGCGGACCGGCACGGCGGCGCTCGCTGCCCAAAGTGTCCTCTTTTTCGGCTTCCACGCAGACGCGCGCCATGGCGGCGATGGTTTCGACCGGATACTGACCGGTGGCGGTCTCGGCCGACAGCATAACCGCGTCGGTGCCGTCGAGCACGGCGTTGGCTACGTCGGATACTTCGGCGCGCGTCGGAATCGGGTTGGTGATCATCGACTCCATCATTTGCGTCGCCGTAATCACCGCCTTGTTCATGTCGCGCGCCATGCGGATCATGCGCTTTTGCAGGGCCGGCACCACGGCATCGCCCACCTCCACCGCAAGGTCGCCGCGGGCCACCATGATTGCATCCGAAGCCTCGAGAATTTCTTCCAGGGCGGGCACCGCCTCGGCGCGCTCGATTTTGGCGATGATCAGGCTCCTGCCGCCGGCCTTGTGCATGAGATCGCGCGCCCAGCGGATGTCGGCGCCCGAGCGCGGGAAGGAAATGCCGAGAAAATCTGCCTTGAGCTCTGCCGCCGTCTTGATGTCGCGCTTGTCCTTTTCGGTCAGCGCGGGCGCCGTCAGGCCACCACCCTTGCGGTTGATGCCCTTGTTATTGGACAGCGCGCCGCCCTGTTCGACCAAGCAGGTAATGCGCGGACCTTTCACCGCGGACACGCCGAGCACGATGCGGCCGTCGTCGAGCAGCAGGGTGTCGCCCGTACGCACATCCTTGGGCAGGCCTTTGTAGTCCAGTCCGACGCGATGGGCATCGCCGATTTCGCATTCGGCGTCCAGCACGAACCTTTCCCCGGCCACGAGCGTGATCCTGCCTTCTCGGAATTTGCCGATGCGTATTTTGGGTCCCTGCAGATCGACCAGCACGCCGACGGCGCGACCGGCCTTGATCGCGAGTGAGCGCACGAGGTCGACGCGCTGGCGATGCTCGGCGGCGGTGCCGTGAGAGAAGTTCATGCGCACGACATCGAGGCCGGCATCTATCATGCGTGCCAGCGTCCGGGGATCGCTGGAAGCCGGGCCCAGCGTGGCGACAATTTTCGTGCGGCGAAGCATGGGGGACTCCGGGTCGAATTAAGGGGGCGTGATATCGAACGCAGTGTAATAAGCGTGTGTTACAAACTCCATCCTGTTCAGCCGGCCCGGCCCTGCTTTCCGCGCTGCTCGAGGATATCGACTGCCGGCAATTTTTTGCCTTCCAGGAATTCGAGGAAGGCGCCGCCGCCGGTCGAGATATAGGAAACCTTGTCGGCAATACCGTACTTGGCGATCGCTGCCAGGGTGTCGCCGCCGCCAGCAATCGAAAATGCCCCCGAG
Organism: Burkholderiales bacterium; assembly: GCA_919902235.1. GTDB lineage: Bacteria > Pseudomonadota > Gammaproteobacteria > Burkholderiales > SG8-41 > CAKKQX01. Next base: position 472 of record CAKKQX010000025.1, on the reverse strand, counting down.
TTTGCAATCGCTCCGGCAATGACTTTGGTGCCCCCGGCGAACTGGTCGTATTCGAACACGCCCACCGGGCCGTTCCAGACCACCGTGCCGGCATTGGCAATCAGCTCGGCGAAAATCTGCGCGGTTTTCGCGCCGACATCGAGGATCAGGTCGCCGGATTGCACCGCACTGGCATCTACCGGATTGGCGCGGGCCAATGCGGACAGATCATCGGCCACGACAACATCCACCGGCAACGGTACCTGCGCGCCGCGCGCCTTCATAATATTAATGACCGTCCGGGCCTCGCCCACGAGGTCGGGTTCGGCCAGCGACCTGCCGATGCACATACCCGCGGCAAGCATGAAGGTATTGGCGATGCCGCCACCGACGATCAGCTGATCGACCTTGCCAACCAGGCTGGCCAGCAGTTCCAGCTTGGTGCTGACCTTGCTGCCAGCGACGATCGCCAGCAGCGGCTTGGCCGGGGCAT
>CAKKQX010000024.1 GCA_919902235.1 Burkholderiales bacterium | reverse complement strand
CTAGCTTGCCTAGAGCAACAGCAGCAGGATTCTTTCCGGCGCTTGGGTCTTGATCTTCGACTTGCCCGGTGGAGATATCCCCGATAAGCTTTGCAAGCTGGAAGGGATCACGGGGGCGCTTGGGTTTCGTAGCCATGCCGCTATTCTAGCGCGCTCAAGCATAGGGCGCATCACGCCTTACAATCAAACTGAGACACTACCGATTGCCGCCTCACTGCTTACGCTTATTTTCCCTTCCACTGCGGTCTGCGTTTTTGTGCGAAGGCATCTATGCCCTCAGCCGCGTCCTCGGTCATCATGTTGCAGACCATCGCTTCTGTGGCGAGTTCATACGCCTGTTCCAGGCCCGCTTCGATCTGCTGGTAGAAAGCGCGCTTGCCGGCGGCGACGGCGACCGGGGTTTTGTCGAGGATGGACTGCGCCAGCTTGGCGATTTCCGTGTCCAGCGCATCACCGGCCACCACGCGGTTGAGCAGGCCGCGCGCCAGCGCGGTCTGCGCGTCTATCGGCTCGCCGGTGAGCAGCATTTCCAGCGCCTGCTTGCGCGAGACGTTGCGCGCGAGCGCGACGCCCGGCGTATTGCAGAACAGGCCGTATTTCACGCCCGAGGTCGCGAATTGCGCCGCATCCGATGCCACCGCGAGATCGCATTGCGCCACCAGCTGGCAGCCGGCGGCGAAGGCGGCGCCGTGCACGCGCGCGATCACCGGTTGCGGCAGCCGCGTCAGGCTCAGCATCAGATGGCTGAAGCGCTGGAACACATCGCGGATGAATTTGCGCTCCGGATGCGCGCGCATTTCCTTGAGGTCGTGGCCGGCGCAGAACGCCTTGCCGGCGCCGGCGATGACGACCACGCGCGCGGCTGGATTGCGCGCGATGTCGTCCAGCGCCGCCTGCAGTTCGATCAGCAGCGCCGAGGACAGGGCGTTGTATTGCTGCGGGCGGTTGAGGGTGAGCGTGACGATGCCGTTCGCATCGTCATGCCGCAGCACATGTTCAGATAATGTGGACTGAGTTGGTAAAGCCGTCATACGCTGGTGATGTAACCGTCTTATCTCAGCTTGTAGCTCAACAGCTCGTAGCGGTCGGTATCCAGAGTCCCGCCTCTTTGGTTGTATGTCTTGCGCACGGTTTTCACCACGCGCTTTGTTTCCGGCACGTACCAGGCTACCAGGGAGATGCGGGTGACGGTGGAGAGGTCGCGATAATTGGTGGGAGCGCGGCGCGAGGCTTCGAATTCCATCCGGAATGCGTTGAATTCCCCGGCGGGCAGGGTGATTTTTTCGCGGGCGACGATTTTGGCACTGCTTTGCCAGGCATCGAAGCTGGACATGGAACTCAGCCCTGCGATGTCCTTCCAGTTCGCGCCTACTGCAAGTTCCGCATGCACGCCGAGGAACGGCGTGAACTGCTGCAGGATCAGGCCATCCGCGAGGCGCTGCTCGAACAAAAGCATTTCGAGCGGCGTATCTTCCTGTGATCGCCACCGCGGCTGTTCTTTGATCGTGATGGCTTCGCTGATGGTATTCCCGGTTACGGTGGCGACTTCGTGCGTGACCGTCGCCAGCAGTCTCTCGTGACGCTCGTCCACCAGGCGATAAGTCCAGCTTTCTCCCGCCAGCGGGGCGCGGGATGTGCTGCGGACAATGGCGGTATCCGGCGCGAGCGAGGCGACATTAAGCCCTTTTGTAACAGGGGGCGGAGACGGGGTTGGTTCCGGCGTTGCAGTTGCCCGCGCCTGCCGAGAGTTGGCGCTATCGATCCTGTTGCGCGCAAGCCCGGCGAAGCTGCCGGACGGATATTGTTGCAGATAGGCGCTGAAATCGGCAGGGTTGGTGCTGTCCTTGATGCTGTTCCAGAACGCCAGTTCGACCGCGAGTGGATCGACACTCACCGCGGGTGCGGCTTGCTGCGGCCTGGGCGTTGCAACGGCAGCAGGCGGTGCCCGCTCCGGCGCTGCTGCAGACTGATTGAAGTAAAAATCTCCGGTGAGCGACGAACTCTCCCACGGGGTCTGGCTGTTATTGGTTTCGGCCGTGACGCCTTCGCGCACCCGCCGGAACATCACTTCCACCGGCAGCCTGGGGGTATTCATCTGGGCCAGCAGGTGCTTGGTATAGACGCCATTATCTTCGTTGCCGTCGCGCGCTACCGAACCCGGCGCGGTGGCGAAGGCGAGCAGGGTGCCGCCCGGCGCATCCATCTGCGCCAGCCCGACGCGGTTGGAGCGGAAGGTGCGCACGAAAGGATTGTTGCGGCAGGCGTCGAGTATCACCAGGTTGGCGCGACTGCGCGCGGCTTCGATCTTGTCGAGCACCTGCGCCATGTCGATGCTCATGTATGGCACTTCGTCCTCGCTGCGGATGTCGGAATTCACCGGAATCAGGTAGTTGCGTCCTTTTACCTGCATGCCGTGGCCGGAGTAGTAGAACAGTGCCACGCCGCCTTCGCGCAGCCGCGCGCCGAATTCGCGCAGCACTTCGACCATGCCTTTCTGATCGAGATTGGTGCGCAGTATGACTTCGAAGCCCAGCTTGTTGAGCGACTTGGCCATCGCGCGCGCATCATTGACGGGATTTTTGAGCGGCGCGGCGGGATAGGCATTGTTGCCGATCACCAGCGCCACGCGCTGCTCGGCGGCAGGCACAGAGAAGGAAATGAAGGCAAGAAACCCGGCCAACAGCAGCAGCTTCAAGCTGAATCCTGCATCGCGCGCAACGCTGCGCATGAATGTTTCCTCCGCTACACCTTGAACGGTGGCACGAAGCCATCGCTGATTGCTATTATAGACCAGCTGCAACCTTCTGATTAAGGGCGATTTTTAACATACGATGCGCTGGGTGACAAAATACGGGAGAGAGCGATGACCAGGCGCGTCATGCTGGCGTTGATCATCGCTTTCGGTGCCACGTTCCATTTCATCCCCGCCTTTTCTCTGGCGGACCTCAAGCTGCTCGATTTGCAGTTTGCGACGCTGCGCGCGCTCGCGCCCCGTGCCGTGGCCCGGGACGTGGTCGTGGTGGGCATCGACGAGGACAGCATCCGCGAACTGCCCGAGCCGCTGGCGCTGTGGCACAAACACCTCGGACGGTTTTTGCAGGCGATGGTTGTTGCGCAACCCGCCGCGGTGGGCGTGGACATCGTGCTGCCCGACCGCAGCTACGATGCCGTGGCACCGGGATACGACACGGCCCTGCTGCGCGGCATCCTGGAAGCGCGCCGCGCCTACCCGCTGGTGCTGGCGCTGAGCGTGGATCCGGCGGGCGCGCCGCGCCCGATACACAAGCCTTTTGTAACTGCGGCAGGACAGGGCGCGACCGCTTATGCCCTGCTCAAGCCCGATATCGACGGCGTGGTACGCCGCTTCGATGAGCGCCTGGGCGATGGCGGTGAGGCGGTGGCGACGTTTGCAGGACAGATCGCGCGCCGTCTGGGTTTCGATGCGGGCAACGGTCTGATCGACTACACCCGCGGCGCGCGCTTCGACTATATCCCGCTGCAGCAGGTGCTGGCGCAGGCGCAGGATATGCCGGCGCTGGAGCGCGCATTCAGGGGCAGGACGGTGCTGCTGGGTATCGTGCTGCCGTTCGAAGACCGTCAGCGCCTGCCGGTGCCGCTTGCCGCGTGGCAGGCGGATGCAGACAGCAGTCCCGGCGTGCTGCTGCATGCACAGGTCCTGCGCAGCCTGCTCGGCAACGGGATCATCACCACGGTTTCACCGTTCGTGGTGGCGGCGCTGAGTGTCGCGGCGGCGCTGTTGTGGCTGGTGACAGGACGGGTGCTGCTGCTGGCCTTGGCATACGCGGCGGGCGCCGGATTGCTGTGGACGCTGTCGACCGCGCTGCTGTTTCACAGCATGCACCTGCCGGTGGCTGGCGCTGCGCTGACCGGATTGCTTGCGCTCGGCGGCAGGAATGCGTACGAGGCGGCGCTGCAGCTGCAGGAACGGCGTCGTCTGCGCAAGGTGTTTTCCGGCTACGTCAGTCCGCCGGTCATGCAGCAGATTCTGGCGGGGCGGCTGCATGCGGTGCTGGGCGGAGAAAAGAGATTCATCTGCGCCCTGTTTTCCGACATTCGCGGCTACACCGCGCGCAGCGAGAGCATGACGCCGGAGGATGTGGTGAGTTTTCTGAATCGTTATTTCGAGGAGGCCGTGGCGCTGATTCATGCGCGCGGCGGCACCGTCACCAGTTTCATGGGCGACGGCATCATGGCAGTGTTCGGGGCGCCGAACGCGCTGGACAACCCGTGTCTTGCGGCATTCGAGGCGGGGCGCGATATGCTGCGTCATGTCGCGCGCTTCAACGCACAGGCGGCGGGCCGCGGCGAGCAGCCGCTCGAGATCGGCGTGGGCCTGCATGCCGGCGATGCCGTGGTAGGCCACATCGGTTCGTCCACCCGCCACGATTACACGGCAATCGGCGATGTCATCAACGTTGCGTCGCGCCTTGAAAGCCTGACCAAGGAAGCGGGCGTGCCGCTGGCGTGTTCGAGGGCAGTAGTGGACAATTTGCCGCAGCCCGCAGCGCTTGCGCATCTCGGTCCGATGGCCATCAAGGGCCATACGCCGGTCGA
>CAKKQX010000023.1 GCA_919902235.1 Burkholderiales bacterium | reverse complement strand
CCGGTATCGCGCTCCCACGGGCCGATCACCGTGCCCAGGCGCGCGCACACCACATCAAGCTGCCAAAGTTCAGCCAGCCGCAGGCAGGTGCGCTCGGCGGCGAATTTGGTCGCGGCATAGATGGTCAACGGCAGCGCCGGACTTTCTTCATCGACCCGCGGCAGCTTGTACAACGATTCGCCGTAAACCGCGCCCGAACTGACGTACACCACGCGCTTCACCCTGCAGCGGTGCGCGGCGGCCAGTATATTGATCGTGCCCTTGAGATTGACGTCGACAATGCCCGCCGGATCCTGCGCTTCGCGCTGCGGGCCGGAGGTGACCGCGGCGCAATGCACGATGCGCTCGACGCGGTGCTGTTCAACGACGGTTGCCAGCGCTTCCGCGTCCAGCACGTCGCCCGTTGCGATCACCAGATGATTGGCATGGCGCACGCAAATGCGCTGCGCGCCGGGCGGCAATGTACCACGATCGAGCAGCACCACCGTCTCGCCGCGCGCAAGCAGCGCCTCGACCACGTTGAGACCGACAAAACCGGCGCCGCCGCTGACCAGTATCGACATGAAATTCCATCCGCTAATTGATTGATGCGACGATTTTCGGTGCGCCGCGCCCAGCAGCAGCAATTCGCCGCATGCGCATGATACCGCCTGCCGATCGCTACAGCGCATCTGCAGATCATGATAGGCTTGTATTCTTCTCAGTAATCCGTATCGCCAGGAAATAAGCCGGAGGATGCATGAAAGCCAATGATTCGACGCTCGCCCGCTCGGGCGCGCAACTCCTGGTAGATGCGCTCAAGGTCCACGGCGTGGACACCGCCTTCGGCGTGCCGGGAGAAAGCTATCTGGCGGTGCTCGATGCGCTGCACGATGCGCAGGACCAGATCAGGTTCATCATCTGCCGCCAGGAAGGCGGCGCAGCCAACATGGCGGACGCCTACGGCAAGCTCACCGGCCGTCCCGGCATCTGCTTCGTCACGCGCGGACCGGGTGCGACCAACGCTTCCATCGGCATCCACACCGCGCACCAGGATTCGACACCGCTGATTCTGTTCATCGGCCAGATCGGCAGCGATGTGGTCGAGCGCGAAGCCTTTCAGGAAATCGATTACCGCCGCATGTACGGCCCGATGTCGAAATGGGTGGCGCAGATCGACCGCGCCGACCGCGTGCCGGAATACATCAGCCACGCGTTTCATGTCGCGACCTCGGGCCGCCCGGGACCGGTGGTGCTGGCACTGCCCGAAGACATGCAGACCGACGTCGCAACCGTGGCCGATACCGCGCGCTACCAGCGCGTTGCCGCGCATCCCGGCGCGGCCGACATGCAGCGGCTGCGCGAGATGCTGGCGCAGGCGCAACGCCCGTTCCTGATGCTGGGCGGCGGCGGCTGGAACAAGCAGGCCTGCGACGACATGCTGGCTTTCGCCACCGCCTTCAACCTGCCGGTCGGCTGCTCGTTCCGCTGCCAGGACCTGATCGACAACCGCGATCCGCACTACGTCGGCGACGTCGCGGTCGGACTCAACCCGGCACTCTCCGAGCGCATCAAGAGCTGTGATTTGCTGCTGGTCGTCGGACCGCGGCTGGGCGAATGGACCACCGTCAACTACACGCTGATCGACATTCCGCGGCCGAAACAGAAACTCGTGCACGTGCATGCCGGCGCCGAGGAACTGGGTCGCGTCTACCAGGGCGAGCTGCTGATCAACTCCGGCATGCCGGAATTCGCCGCCGCTGCGTGCAAGCTGCAGCCGGTGAAACCGGCATGGGATGCGTGGACCAAAGCCGCGCGCGCTGATTTGGAAGCCTGGCACAAGCCGGTTGCGGTGCCGGGAAAACTCAATATGTCGGAAGTCGTGCATTTCCTCAGAAAGCGCCTGCCGCCCGAGACCATCGTCACCAACGGCGCCGGCAATTTCGCGATCTGGGTGCATCGCTTCTTCCAGTACACGGGCTTCCGCACCCAGCTCGGGCCCACCAGCGGCGCGATGGGCTACGGTGTGCCCGCCGGCATTTCAGCGCGGCTGGTGCATCCCGACCGGCCGGTGCTGGCGTTCGCGGGCGACGGCGACTTCCTGATGAACGGCCAGGAACTCGCGACCGCCGCGCAGTACGACGTCAAAGTGATTTTCTTCGTGGTCAATAACGGCATGTTCGGCACCATACGCATGCACCAGGAACGCGATTTTCCGGGACGCGTGAGCGGCACCCAGTTGAAGAACCCTGATTTCGCGGCGCTGGCGCGCGCCTACGGCCTGCACGGCGAAACCGTGGAAGCGACGGCGGACTTCGAAGCCGCGTTCGAGCGCGCCTACAGCGCGAAAACCGCGGCGCTGATCGAATTGCGCATCGACCCCGACGCGATCACCCCGCGCACCACGCTGTCGGCGATCCGTGCCGAGGCCTTGAAAAACAGGAAAACCTGAGTGCGCCGCCAAGACGCCAAGACGCCAAGAAAACCTCAGTAAGATAGGATGTGCGTTACCAACCGGGTGATTACCGTGAATACCTGGAATGACTGGCGCCTTAATATTTTTGTTTGCCCTCCTTGGCGTCTTGGCGCCTTGGCGGCTAATTAAAATCTCTCAATCATGGTCAGATACCTCAAAGAAAACGACGTCAGGCAACTGCTGACGATGCAGGACGCGCTGGACGCAGTCGAGCGGGCGCTGAAAGATCGCGCATTGGGGCGCGCCATCGACATTCCGCGCGTGCGCACCCACATCCCCGAGGGCACCCAGCACGTGCTGCAGGCGGCGGCGCCGGAACTGGGCTACATCGGCTTCAAGTATTACTACACCCACGCCCGCGGCAAAAGCATGTACGTGCATCTCATGAACATCGCCAGCGCGAAACTGGAAGCCATCATCGAAGCCGACTGGATGGGCATCATGCGCACCGGCGCGGCCAGCGGCGTCGCTTCGAAATACCTCGCCAACAAGGGTGCATCGGTGCTCGGCCAGCTCGGCTCGGGCCGGCAGTCGGTGGGCCAGATCGAAGCGGTGTGCCGCGCGCTCGGCATCCGCAGGGCGCAGGTGTTTTCGCGCACCCGCGACAAGCTCGAGGCCTACTGCAAGGCCATGGCGCAAAAACTGGGCATCGAAGTGGTGCCCGCAGAATCGGGCGCAGCCGCGCTAGCCGGCGCGCATGTGGTCAACGTCATCACCAAGTCGGCGACGCCGGTGCTGGCGGGCGACTGGCTGCAACCCGGCCAGCACGTGAATGCCGCCGGCTCCAACGCGCTCACCCGGCGCGAGCTCGACGAGGCGGCGGTGCGGCGCTGTGATTTGGTGACCGTGGATTCGCGCGGCACCGCGGAACACGAATGCGGCGACCTGCTGCCGGTGGTCGAAAAAGGATTGCTGCAATGGCAAAACCTGACCGAGATCGGCGACGTCATCGCGGGACGCGCGCCGGGCCGCAGCTCGCCGCAGCAGATCACGCTCTACGAATCGCACGGCATGGGCATACAGGACATCTATGTGTGCGCACGGCTGCTGGCGCTGGCCCGCGAACGCGGCGTCGGCGCTGATTTGCCTATCGGCGATTGAAACCCTTTGCCACAGAGGACGCAGAGGGCACAGAGAAAATCTAGAAAAAAATTAATTAAAACAAATAGTTATAAAATTCCCGCTCTGTGACATGTCCCAAACGGCTTGTATTCCCACCCTGTCTCTGTGTCCTCTGTGCCCGCTGTGGCTAATGCTCTTTTGCTTTCGGAGTAACCCATGAACGCGACTTCAGGAAAAATCGGCTTCGTCGGCATCGGCACCATGGGCACGCCCATGGCGACCAATCTCACTAAGGCAGGCTACAAGGTGCTGGCATATGAAATCGATCCCAAGCGCGCCGCCGCGCTCGCCGCAACGCGCGAAATCGAAATCGCCGCCAGCCTGATCGAAGTCGGCGAGAAATGCGCCACCGTCATCACCATGCTGCCCGAAGGCAAACATGTGCGCGAAGCGGTATGCGGCAAGGGTGACAGTTTCAGCGACTGCATCGCCGCCGGACTCAAGCCCGGCAGCCTGCTCATCGACATGAGTTCGTCCTCGCCGCTGGGCACGCGCGAACTGGGCGCGCTGCTGGAAAACCGCGGCATCAAACTGATAGACGCGCCGGTGTCGAACGGACTCAAGGGCGCGATTGCCGCCACGCTGTCCATCATGGTGGGCGGCGACCAGGCGCTGTTCGAGCAGTGCCGTCCGCTGTTCGAGAAAATGGGCAACCAGATTTTTTACGCCGGTCCGCTGGGCGCGGGCCACGCCATCAAGGCGCTCAACAATTACGTCTCGGCCGCGGGCCTGGTCGCGGCCTGCGAAGCGGTCATCGCCGCGCAGCGCTTCGGCCTCGACCCCAATGTCGCGGTCGACATCCTCAACGCCTCCAGCGGCATGAACAACACCACAAAAAACAAGGTGAAACAGCACATGCTGTCGGGCACCTTCGGCGCCGGATTCATCACCGGCCTGATGGCCAAGGACGTGCGCACCGCGCTGGAAGTGGCGCAGGCGATGCAGGTCCCCACGCTGCTGGCGCAACCCTGCACCGAAATCTGGAACCGCATGGAAAAGAAACTCGGCGCGGCGAGCGACCACACCGAGATGTTCAGATACCTGGAAAGCGTCTCGAAAAACGAAAAGCAATAGACAGGACTTACTGGATTAACCTATAAGGTTTTTAATTCCCGCCAACCATAGGATGATGCTTCCACGACAGGCACCTATGCGCGATGCGTAACCGAAACGAGACGTCCGCTTTCGACCCGTAGCGGACGTTCGGCTAGGCACACCATCGTCGGATGTGCGAACCCCTCTGTCTCACGTTGGCATGAAGAACTCTTTAGCGGTCTTTTTGATTATCTGTACCCTATCACCGAGGAAGCGCTTCCACCTCTTCTCGGCTTGCGAATCCGAGGCCACCATGACGGTAACCTCGCACATTCCGTCAGAAAGACGTCTCCTCACTGGGTTGAGCAAGGCACGAATCGCCACATCGGCCTTAGGAAGGCTGAAGCCGATAAATGTGATATTGGTCGCCGTATGCAGTGCAGTCCCTGCTTGATCCCAAATGCTCTGCAGGATCGGATCATCAAGCTGCTTCAGGTAGCTTGGGAAAACCACTACTGGATTCATATCAGCACCATGACCGGGAGGAGGTTCATCGGCGTGGTGACACTCCAGGTGATTCGAGAGGGAAAAATACTGAAGGAAGCTCGCATA
>CAKKQX010000022.1 GCA_919902235.1 Burkholderiales bacterium | reverse complement strand
CATCCATTATGAAACGCTCAATAGTTACGGCAAGCGGCGCGCTTGCCGGTTTTGCAGCGACAACGCGCTTGCAAAATGCGCGGATGGCGACGATCGGGGTGAGGATGAAAACAGTAAGACTGAGTCAAGCCCGCCACAAAGTGCTGCAGGCGTTAAGCCGCAAAGATATCAACACCTTGCGCAGACATCCCGGAATCTTGATCGCGACCAGGCACTTGCTGCGGGCATGCAAGAAAGTGATCAAGCGCGTCGAGTCCATCCCGGAATATGCCAACCGCCACAAGCGGCAAACCGCATACAGGCGCATCGTCAGCCTGTGTCAAAAAGCGATAGAAAAAGCCGAAACCGGTACCTGAGGGGCTGGTCCGGACGCGACCGGATTAGGGGGGCGTCAAGCCGGAGTCGATTTTCTAAAGCTGCCGCACGAAAGCCTCGATGCCCCGCAGCAGCATTTCAACCGCGATAGCGGTCAGTAGCAGCCCCATCAACCGCTCCAGGGCCAGCAGACCGCGCTTGCCCACAAGATTGCTCACGCGCTCGGCGAACACCAGCAGCGCCAGCGTTATTACCATGGCGATGGTCAGCGCGGCCACCCATTCGAAAATGCGCTCGGGCGCGCGTGATGCCATGAGCACCACGGTGGCCAGCGCAGTCGGCCCTGCAATCGCCGGAATCGCGAGCGGCACGATGAAGGGTTCGCCGGCGATTTGGTCGGTGTCGCCGAATATGCCCTCCGGGTGCCTGAAGATCATCCTCAGCGCGATCAGAAACAGGATGACGCCGCCGGCGATGTTGAGCGAGGAGTCGGACAGGCCGATCAACGTCAGCAGTTGCCTGCCGAAGAACACGAAGGTGAGCAGCACCGCGAAAGCGATCGTGCACTCACGTGCAATCACCACGATGCGCCGCGCCGGCCTGGTGTTCCCGAGCAGTGCGACGAACAGCGGAATATTGCCGAGCGGGTCCATCACCAGCAGCAGGATCACGACCGCGGAGGTAAAAGAAATATCCATGCCTGAACAGGATATACGGAATTCGGCGGGCCGGCTGCCCGCCAGGCATCTGCCTAGTAGCCGAAAAGATTGCGCCGCGCGTGCTGCAGATGAGTGACGATGAAGGCACGGGCGCGGTCGGCGTCGCGGTCTTTCAGCGCGCGTACGATGTCGCGGTGCTCTTCCTGGTATTTGAGCCGGCGTTCGGGAGTGACGATGCGGTCCTTGAGCTTGCCCCATTCCGACTGGTGGCGCACCGCGGTCACCATGTCGAGCACGCGTATCACGAAACGGTTATGGGTTGCTGCCGCAAGCGCCTGGTGCAGCGCCGCGTCCCACAACTCGAATTCGTCCAGCGTTGCCGCTTTCTCCGCTTTTTCCAGGCACATTTCCATGCGGTCGAAATCCGCCTGCGTGGCATTGGTCACCACCAGTTCCGCCAGCGTGGGCTCCAGCCGCAGGCGCGCCTCCATCAATTCCGCCGGGCTGGTATGCGATACGCTGTCGGCGGGAAAGTCACCGCCGGTTCCGGTGTGATTGGCGAGGAAGGTGCCGCGTCCGACGTGGCGGGTGATCGAGCCTTCCGCTTCAAGCTGGGAAAGCGCTTTGCGCACGGCGTTGCGCGGCAGAGCGAAACGCTTGGCAAGTTCGCGCTCGGTTGGCAGCTTGGCGCCTGGCGCGAGCGTGCCGTTTGTGGCGGCATGGATGATGAAGTCGCGAATGCGTTGTGTGCTTTCGCGCGGGGGCATACGATTCGGGGTTGCGGTCACGCTGTTCCTCGCGATCCTCGCTGCGTGGCGGGCGAATGATAATCGGCTACATTGTCCTCAAATAAACCAATAAGGTCAATTGGTTCATTTTAATTAGTGGGGCTGGACACGGAAGTGCTTTGGGAGGCATGTATAAATGCGAGTTTATGCTGCGATGCAGTGCCGGATGGCTGGATAAACCAATTTATGTCAACTATGAACCAATGATAAAATTTGTTGACAATTGGTCTATGTGAACATAGCATTCCCGGCTATGGCAAGACCTTTCCTGCATGACCCTAAAGCAGGTCAGCTGCCTTCCTTTTTCGCAATATCCTGGAGGAGTGTGTGTCACAGCAAGGTTTCCTGATTTTCCGTGCATTGCGCCCGCAGTTTGGTCTGGCCCTGACCCAGGCGGCATCCGCAGCTCAAACTGTCCGGTTGGCAGTGATTTCCGAAGGCCTGCTGACCTGGCCGCTGTATGTGGCCCAGAAAAAACAGCTGTTCGAGAAAGAAGGCATACGCGTTGAGGTGACGCTGACCGGATCGTCGGTGATGCAGCTGGAGCAACTGACCCGCGGCGGGTTCGATATCGGGTTTCAGCAATCCGACCACGTCGTGCGCGGCGTCGAGCAGGGTTCCGATCTGTTCATTTTCATGGCGCAGGGACACGCCCCCGATCTTTCCCTGGTGGTGGCCGCGGGCATCCAGTCGTTTGCTGATCTCAAAGGCAGGATTATTGCGGTCGACGGAGCGCGCACCGGATATGCGCTGCTGTTAAGGAAACTGCTGGCCGAAAAAGGTCTTGGCAAGGGCGATGTTGTATTCAAGGAATTCGGCGGCTCGCAGGAGCGCTTCGACGCGCTCAAAAACGGCGCTGCCAGCGCGAGCCTGCTCAACCCGCCATTCGATCGCAATCTGCTTACCGCCGGCTTCGGCAGCCTGGGTGCCATCAACGACTTTTTCCCGGCCTATCCCGGGTCCGTCGCTGCGGCACGCCGCTCATGGGTGCGGGATAACGAACAGCCGTTGATCGCTTTTATTCGCGCGTTCAACGCCGGGTATGCATGGCTGCAGGATCCCGGCAACAAGGCAGAGGCAATCACCATGCTGCCGTCGCGACTGGGTGTGGGGCCGGAAGCAACCGCAAAGGCATTCGAGCGCTTTGCCAGGCGGTCGCGGCCGGCGATCACGGCGCAGGGGCTGCAACAGGTGATCGACGTGGTTTGGGATGCTGAAGGTTACAAGCCGCCCAAGGGCGCGCCGGAAAAATATCTGGACCCGGTATATTTGCAGCGCGCAGGCTGACCGGAAACACAAGTCATGGACGCAATCGCCGGCAAACCGAAGAAAGATCCGCTCGTCGCATCCGCCATTTCACATTGGGCACCGCGCTTCGTGGCCAACGGCGTTGCGTTGACCGATTTTCAGGAAGTGACGGATGGTCTGGCGCGCTGGGAGGATTGGTGCGGTGCCTGGTGCGCGCGCGCTGCGATTCACGAAGCGCTGGGAAATCAGGCGCTTGCCGCGGGTTGCCAGCTTTCGGCGGCGGAGCATTACACCCGTGCCGGCGCCTGCTACCACTTCGCAAAATTTGTTTTCGTCGCCGATTACTCGCAAATGCGCGCCGCGCACATGAAAGCGGTCGAGTGCCGCAACCGCGCGCTGCCGCTGCTGCATCCGCCGGGCGAGCGGGTGACGATTTCCTATGAGGGCCGCCAACTTTACGCCAATTTTCGCAAGCCCGCGGACGCGGTGAAACCGCCAATCGTGGTCATGTGCATGGGTCTCGACTCGGCGAAAGAAGAAATGGATGCCTACGAGAACGTGTTTCTTGCGCGCGGCATGGCGACGCTTGCCTTCGACGGACCGGGGCAGGGCGAGGCCGAGTACGAGATGCCGATTCGCGGCGATTACGAGACACCGGTGCGGGCGGTGGTCGACTGGGTGGAGGAGCGCGTCGAAATAGACAGCGGCCGCATTGGATTATGGGGCGTGTCGCTGGGCGGCTATTACGCCCCGCGCGCAGCGGCGTTCGAAAAGCGTGTGAAGGCGTGCGTCGCGCTTTCGGGGCCGTACAATTTCGGTGATTGCTGGAACGGGTTGCCGGAGTTGACGCGCGAGACGTTCCGGGTGCGTGCGCGCTGCAAGACGCAGGATGAGGCGCGCAGACACGCTGCGACGCTGAGCTTGAAGGGCGTCGCTGCAAAAATCAGCTGCCCGCTGTTTATCGTTGCCGGCAAGCAGGATCGCATCGTGCCGTGGCAGGATGCCGAGCGTCTGGCGCATGAGGCAGCGGGTCCTGTAGAGTTTCTGCTGATCGAGGATGGCAATCACGTTGCCAATAACCGCGGCTACAAGTACCGCACGCAGTCCGCGGACTGGATGGCACGGCAGCTCGGGATGCCGGCAGTTTGAGGGTGCACGCACATTAAGGAGGGGCGAACATGAAACTCTTGAAATGTACAATAGTTATTGCGGGAATCGTGCTGGCGGCGGCGAATGCCTATGCTGCCGAGAGCTTTCCAACGAAACCGATCCGTGTTGTCGTGCCGTTTCCGCCGGGTGCGGCCAGCGACTTCCTTGCCAGAGTGGTGGGCACGCGCCTGAGCGAGGTTTACGGCCAGCAGATCGTCATCGACAACCGTCCGGGCGCGGGCGGGCTTATCGGCAGCCAGATTATCGGCAAGTCCAACCCCGATGGTTACACCATCGGCCTGGTCGGCCAGCCACACCTCACTAATGTCCTGCTGCGCGAGAAAAAACCTTACGATGTGTTCAAGGATTTCTCCTCGATATCGCTGGTGGCGTCCATCCCCAATGCGGTCGTGCTCGGCAACGGTGTGGCGGCGAGCACTATGAGCGAGCTCGTTGCATTGGCGAAATCCAAACCTGGCGCGCTAAACTTCGGTTCCGCCGGTGTCGGAAGTTCCTCGCATCTGGCCGCGGAGTTGTTTATCTCTGCGACGGGCATCAAGGCGGCGCACGTTCCGTTCAAGTCGCTGGGCGATGTATTTTCCGAAATGCTCGCGGGGCGGGTGCACTTTTACGTTTTTCCGCTGTCTGCGGCCATGCCGTTGCTCAGGGATGGCCGGCTCAGGGCGGTAGCGGTCGCCACACCCAAGCGCGCCTATGCATTGCCGAATGTGCCGACCACAGCTGAAGCGGGATGGCCCCAGTTCCAGTCGGACTCCTGGTTCGGTTTCATTGCGCCGGATGGGGTGCCGAAGAAAATCATCGCCGGGCTTAACGCCAGCGTGGTGAAAATCCTCGGCCAGCCGGATGTCCGCGAGCAATTCCTGAAAGGGGGTTCAGAGCCGGCGTTCGGACCGCCTGAACAATTTCTGAAACTCCAGCATTCCGAGTACGCGCGTATAGGAAAGCTGATCCAGGACCTTGGCATCAAGGTGCAATAGCGGCAAATCAGGCGGCACAGGCAATGCCGGCAGTCTGGCGCTTCCGGCAAATGTTTGATCGGGAATCCCGGCAAGTCGCAGACCGCTGCGGACGGGGAAGATTATCCAATACAGTACAAAGACAGAGGAGTGAAACATGATGCGTTCATTAAGGATGGTATTCGCGTGCGGAATTTTGTTCTCGTATGCCCTCATCGGTCATGCCCAGGACTTTCCGACCAAGCAGATCCGCTTCATTGTGCCGTTCGGTGCGGGTAGCGCGACCGACGCGCTGGCGCGCCTGATCGGACAGAAACTCACGGAAATGTGGGGCCAGCAGGTGTTCGTCGATAACCGTCCGGGTGCGGGCAGTGTGGTCGGCAGCAGCATCGCCGCCAAGTCGCCGCCCGACGGCCACACGCTGCTGATGGTATCGGCGAGTCACGCCATCAACGCCACGCTTTACACCAAGCTGCCGTTCGATCCGGTCAAGGATTTCTCGGGAGTGACGCCGGTGGCATCGATACCCAATATCCTGATCGTGCATCCAAGTATTCCAGTTAAGAACGTCAAGGAGCTGATCGCGCTGGCGAAGTCCAAGCCGGGCACCTTCAACTACACTTCCGCCGGCATCGGCTCCGCTTCGCATCTGAACGGCGAATTGTTCCGCAGCACCGCCGGAATCAAGATCGTGCATGTGCCGTTCAAGGGCTTCGGCGAGGCGATCACCGAGATCATCGCCGGACGGCTGGAGATGACCTTTGCCCCGGCGATCCTCGCGTTCCCGCACATCAAGGCCGGCAAGGTGCGGCCGCTGGCGGTGAGCAGCAGCAAGCGCTCGTCGGCATTTCCCGACCTGCCGCTGGTGTCGGAATCCGGCGTGCCCGAGTGCGTTTTCGATTCCTGGTTTGGCGTCCTGGTGCCGGCCGGCACGCCCAAGCCGGTTGTCGACAAGCTGAATGCCGGCATCATCAAGGTGCTGCAGATGCCCGATATCAGCAAGCAGATGTCAAATCAGGGCGCGGATCCGATTTGGATGTCGCCGGCGGAGTTCGACAAGTACATCCGGTCGGAAGTGGTCAAACTCGGCAAGATCGTGAAGGAATCCGGCGCCAAGGCCGAGTGACCCCCCGGTTGATGGCTGAAGGATTTTTCTGAGATGGATACTCCGGTAGCAAAAGACCAGCGCGTCGAGATCGCCATTCGCAACTGGGCGCCGCGTTTCGTGGCGGCCGGGGTGCCGTTGACCGACTTCGAGGAAGTCACGGCGGGGATCGCGCACTGGGACGACTGGTGCGCGGCGTGGTCGGCGCGCGCCGCGGTGCATGAAACGCTGGGCTGCGAGGCGCTCGCTGCCGGATACAAGTCTTCCGCCGGTCAGCATCTGACGCGCGCCGCATTGTGCTACCACTTCGGCAAATTCATGTTCGTGCACCGCTACGACGAAATGAAACGCGCGCACATGAAAGTCGTCGAGTGCCGTAATCTTGCCCTGCCGCTGCTCGCCCCGCCCGGGGAGAGAGTGGAAATTCCTTTTAATAACAATAAATTGTATGGCATCCTGCGCAAGCCATCGGGCGTGGCGCGGGTGCCGGTGGTGGTGATCTGCGTCGGGCTCGATTCGACCAAGGAAGAGATGGACGTTTACGAGGACATTTTTCTCGCGCGCGGCATGGCGACGCTCGCCTTCGACGGTCCCGGCCAGGGTGAAGCCGAGTACGAGATGCCGATTCGCGGCGACTATGAAGTGCCGGTAAAAGCAGTGATCGACTATGTCGAAACGCGTGCCGATCTCGACCGCGACCGCGTGGGCATCATGGGCGTGTCGCTGGGTGGTTATTATGCGGCGCGCGCAGCGGCGTTCGAGAAACGCATCAAGGCCTGCCTGTCGTTTTCCGGACCGTACAGCTGGGTGGAAGTGTTCGACGGGCGCAACGAATTGTCGCGCGAGGCGTTTCGCGTGCGCTCGCACTGCAAAACGCTGGAAGCAGCGCGAGAGAATGCCAGAACACTGACCTTGCAGGACGCGGCGCGCAACATCACCTGCCCGATCTATATTGTCGCCGGCGAGCTCGACCATCTGACGCCGCCGGCCAATGCCAGGCGCATCGCGGACGAGGTGGCGGGTCCCAAGGTGCTGGATATCGTCAAGGGCGGCAATCATGTGGTGAACAACCGCCGTTACATGTACCAGACGCAGACCGCCGACTGGATGGCGCAGCAGTTGGCGTTGCCCAAGTGTTGAAGAGGCGATAGGCGAGAGGCGTAAAACCTCGTTTGCCATGGTGTGGATTCAAGGAGCGGAAATGGATACTGCAGTCAAAACCAGCAAGGACCCGCGCGTCGAGGCGGCGATTTCGCATTGGGCGCCGCGCTTCGTCATCAACGGCGTGCCGCTGACCGATTTCCAGGAAGTGACGGCGGGCTGCGAACGCTGGGAAGACTGGTGCAGCGCATGGTCGGCGCGTGCCGCGATCCACGAAGCGCTGGGGGAGCAGTCGTTGAAGGATGGTTTCAAATTGTCGGCGGGCGAGCATTTCACGCGCGCCGCGGTGTGCTATCACTTCGGCAAGTTCCTGTTCGTCAACGACATGGTGCAGATGAAGCAGGCGCACATGAAAGCAGTCGAGTGCCGCAACAAGGCGTTGCCGCTGATCGACCCGCCAGGTGAGCGCGTCGCCATCCCTTATGAAGGCAAACTGCTCTACGGCAACCTGCGCAAGCCCAAGGGCGTGGCCCAACCGCCTGTCGTCGTCATGTGCATGGGGCTGGACTCAACCAAAGAAGAAATGGACGATTACGAGAACCGTTTCCTCAAGCGCGGCGTGGCCACGCTTGCGTTCGACGGGCCGGGGCAGGGCGAAGCCGAGTACGATTTTGCCATCTGCCCCGAATATGAGAAGCCAGTCAAATCAGTAATCGACTGGATCGAGACCCGACGCGATCTTGACCAGGATCGCGTCGGCATCTGGGGCGTGTCCTTCGGCGGCTATTACGCGCCGCGCGCCGCCGCCTTCGACCAGCGCATCAAGGCCTGCGTTGCGCTGTCCGGTGCTTACCAGCGCTCGGCAAGTTTCGAGGGCCGCCCGGTGATCAACGTTGAAGCCTTTCGCGTGCGTTCCAAAAGCGCCAATCTCGAAGAGGCAGGCAGGGTTGCGCTGCGCGTGTCGCTCAAGGGCATCGCCAAAAACATCACCTGCCCGATTTACATCGTCGGCGGCAGCAAGGATCGGCTCACCTCGCCTGAAGCGGCACGCCAGCTGGCGGCCGAAGTATCGGGACCGTGCGTGCTGGATGTGATCGAGGGCGGCAACCACGTGGTTAACAACCTGTGGTACCGCTACCGCGACCAGACCGCCGACTGGATGGCCACGCAGTTGGGTGTTGATTGTAATTAATTGATTTAAAGGGAGTTTTTTAATGCCGCGCAAGTCGAAAAAAGTCGAGCCGAAAGCAATCAAAGCCGCCGGCATAGACCCCCGGCGCCGCGTGTCCGCCGCGCCCGACGGGCTCTATGATCCGGCCAATCCCGGTCACCGCTGGGACCGGCCGTTGCAGGCGCCGGGCCGCATGCAGGTCGATTTCGAGGAGCGCGTCGATTTCCGGCGGCTGCACGAGTACCGCCTCGCGCGCACCAAAAACGCGCTGGCGAAATCGGGTTTGGGCGCGCTGCTGGTGTTCGACCAGATCAACATGCGTTACATCTCAAGCACGGTGATCGGCGAGTGGGCGCGCGACAAACTCACGCGCTGGTGCCTGCTCACCGGCAACGGCGAGCCCTGGGTGTGGGATTTCGGTTCGGCGGTGCGGCATCACAAGCTGTATGCGCCGTGGCTGCCCACCAACCACTGCATACCGGGTCTTGCCGGCCTGCGCGGCGCAGTGTCGCCCAAGGTCGGTCTGTTCGAGCAGGCCGCGAAAGAAATCTACGACATTCTCAAGCAGGAGGGCGTGGCCGACATGCCGCTCGGCATCGACGTCGTCGAACCGCCCTTCCTGTTCGCGCTGCAGAAGCTGGGGCTCAAGGTGAAAGACGGCCAGCAGGTGATGCTGGATGCGCGCGAGATCAAGAGCCACGACGAAATCACCCTGCTCAATATGGCGGCAGCCATGGGCGACGGCGTGTATCAGGACATTTTCGAGGCGCTCAAGCCCGGCGTGCGCGAAAGCGAGATCGTCGCCATGGCGACCAAGCGCTTCTATGAGATGGGTTCGGACTGCGTGGAAGCGGTCAACGCCATCGCCGGCGAGCGCTGCAGCCCGCATCCGCACAATTTCACCGACCGCCTGATCCGCCCCGGCGA
>CAKKQX010000021.1 GCA_919902235.1 Burkholderiales bacterium | reverse complement strand
GCCGAGCGGCGCCACGCGTTGCGCGAGCGAGCGCAGCGATTGGAGCGGCAGGGTGCCCGGCTTGCGGTCTTTGACGTCGACGATGTTGATGCGCACGCCGCGCACGCCGGCATCATGCAGTTTCTTCAAGTCGCCGCTCGCAATGTCCCCGGCGACCACCGCCACGCCGCGCAGGCGTCCGGGGTCGGTTTTCAGTGCGTCCAGCATGGCCGTATTGTCCGTACCGTAGACGCTGGGCTGCACCAGCACCGCGCGTTCCACGCCCAGGGTATCGAGCATGCGGCGATAATCGGACGGCAGGCAGTCGGGCGGGGTGTAGACGCGCGCCGGCGAGTAGGCATAGCGTGAGACCGGTCCCATGACATGTGCATGGGTGTCGCAGGACAGCGGCGGCAATGCGATTTTCGGTTTGGCGGGATTGGGATCGGGCGCGGCGCACAATGGCGCCGACTTCAGTTCCGTAGCGGTATGCAAAGTCGGTGTGGGCATGACAGTTTTACGGGAATTGTTTTTGCGGGTACGCAGCGGGTTCACGGCGAAAATGAGCGGCCGGCGCCGATGAAAGGGGATAACGGGCATAACGTGCCGCGCTCCCGCTTCAACCCTCCGCCAAAGTAGTCTACACTCATCCGCAGGCCGCACCAACCACAGTTCACAGTTGCCGTTTCGCCGTCTGTCTGTTTATTGTCAGGCTTGCCGTGGCGCGGCACGCAGTTTACCGGAAATAATTTCAGCCCTCATGTTCAGATCTCTGGTTTTTGGCGCCGCGCTGCTGTGCATGTCCGCATCGGCCGCGGCCTCGGATATCGAGCTGCCCACAGGCGGCCCGTTCGTGCCCACGCCGCAGTCGGTGGTCGACCAGATGCTGCTGCTCGCGGCGGTGAACCAGCGGGACTTCGTGATCGATCTTGGTTCGGGCGACGGTCGTATCGTGCTCACCGCTGCGCAAAAGCACCGCGCGCGGGGAATGGGGGTGGATATCGACGAGAGACTGGTCGAATTCAGCAATGCCCGCGCGCGGCGGCTGGGACTGGACGGCCTGGTCTGGTTTCGCCAGCAGGATGTGCTTGAGACCCGGATCAGCGAAGCGACGGTGCTCACGCTTTATCTGCTGCCGGAGATGATGCGCGCTTTACACCAGAGAATTTATTCGGAACTAAAGCCGGGCGCGCGCGTGGTGTCGCATGATTTTCAGTTCGATGGATGGCTGCCCGATCGCAGCTTGACGGTGGATCTGGAGGAAAAATACCACATTGACGGAAAGTGGAAATCATCGGTGCATCTGTGGATCGTGCCGGCCAAGGTCGGGGGCGCATGGCATGTCGTGGCGGGTGAAGCGGGCAACAAACCTTTCACGATAGTGCTCAGGCAGCAGTTCCAGCTGATTAAGGGCAGCATCCGGGGCGGCGAACAAGCGATAGAAGGCAGGCTGGAGGGCAATCTGATTCATCTCGAACTGCCGGCAGTCAAGGGGCGCCGCGGCGCGGCGGTCGAGTATCGCGGCACGGTCGATGGCGACCGCATGCAGGGCAGGGTTGTGCTGAACGGCAAAACTGTGTCATGGACCGCGACGCGGGCCGCGTCCGTGGCCGCGCAGTGAGGCATGTGAGCGGTAATCCGGCGCTGCGCAAGGCGCCCGGCTTCGCCTTTTTTCTCGGCGTGCTGCTGGCAGGGCAGACCCTGGGCACCATGGCGACCATGATATTGCCGGCGGTGGCGCCCAAGGTGGCCGAAACCTACGGTGTGCATTCCTCGCTGATCGGCTACCAGATCAGCCTGCTCGCGGTGGCGATGCTGGTGTCGCTGGTGTTCGGGGGCAATCTGAGCGTGCGCTGGGGTGCATGCCGCACCACCCAGGTCGGGCTGTCATTGCTGATTGCCGGCTGCCTGATCGCCACTGCGCCGCATATCGTTTTTTTCTTTTTGTCGGCAATCGGCCTCGGTCTCGGCTACGGCATGATCACCCCTTCGGCGTCGCATTTGCTGATGCGCTTTACCCCCGCCAAGCGCCGCAATCTGATTTTTTCGGTCAAGCAGAGCGGCGTGCCGCTGGGCGGCATCGGCGCGGCGCTGATTACGCCGTCGGTTGCGCTCGCTTTCGGCTGGCAATGGGCGATGGCCGGTAACGCGCTCATGCTGCTGCTGCTGATTTTCATGCTGCAGCGTGCACGCGCGTACTGGGACGACGACCGCCAGCCCGAGGCAAAAATGGTGGCCAATCCGTTTGGCGGCATTGCAACCATCTGGAACCACCCGGCCCTGCGTCTGATGTCGATTGCGGGCGGCTGTTTCGTGATCGTGCAGATATGCATGTCGACATTCACGGTGGTACTGTTCGCCGAGGAAATGCATCTGGGCCTGGTGCAGGCCGGCCTGATACTGACGGCTTCGCAGGTCGGCGGCGTGATGGGGCGCATGTTCTGGGGCTGGCTCGCCGATCTGGCCCGCAACTGTTTCACCGTGCTGTCGGTGCTTGCCGCCGTGATGCTTGCGGCATCGCTGCTGTGTCTGGCAATCACGCCGTCATGGCCGATACTGGCCTCCTGCGCGCTGTTTTTCATTTTCGGTTCCACCGCCAGCGGCTGGAACGGCGCGTTTCTCGCCGAGGTGGCGCGCTTATCCCCGCGCGAGGCGGTGAGCAGGGCAACCGGCGGCTCGCTGTTTTTCGTCAATATCGGCAAGATGATAGGCCCCATTGCATTCGCCAATGCCTATTTCATCGGCGGCAGCTATACGCTGGCATTCGGGTTGCTGGCGATACCAGCCGGGGCGGGGCTGGTTTGTCTGCTTGCCGCGCGCGGCAAGCAGCCGCAAAACACGGCGGGCGAAGGGCTTTAGCCGGGCTCCGCCGGGGGCGCGCCATCGCCCGCGCCAAGCGCACGCTGCATCAGCACCGAATCGACCCATCTGCCGAATTTCCAGCCCACTGCCGGCAGCAGTCCGGCGCGCGCGAAGCCGAATTTGGCGTGCAGCCCGATCGATGCGGTATTGGCACTGTCGCCGATTACCGCAATCATCTGCCGGTGTCCCGCGGTTTCGCACGCCGCAATGAGCGCGGCCATCAGCGCGCTGCCGGCGCCGCGGCCACTAAAGTCGTGATGAATGTAGATCGAGTCCTCGACGGTATGGCGGTAAGCGGGTCTGGCACGGTACGGGGCGGCGTAGGCATAGCCGGCGACACAACCACCGATTTGCGCCACCAGGTAGGGCAGCCCCAGTTCTGTAATGTGTGCGCGGCGCTTTGCCATTTCCCGTGCATCGGGCGCTTCGAGTTCAAAGGATGCGAGGCCATGCAGGACATGGTGAGCGTAGATCGCTGCGATGGCCGGGATATCCTGATCGCCCGCGGTGCGCACCAGCGGCGCCTGTGCCATGTGCATGTCAGTCTGCGGGATGCTTACTGTCGGCCGATTTTGCGAAAGCGATCGTAGTGCAGAAGCACTTTGGGCACGTAGCTGCGGGTTTCGGCGTAAGGCGGGATTTTGTTGCCATACTGGATTACCGCCGCTTCGCCGGCATTATAAGCGGCCAGCGTCAGGCTCAGATTGTCGTTGAACAACTGCAGCAGGTAGCGCAGGTAGCGGGCGCCGCCGCGCACGTTTTCCGACGGGTCCCAGATATTGCCCACGTCGTAACGTTTCGCGGTATCCGGCATCAGTTGCATCAAACCGATCGCCCCCTTGGGAGACCTGGCCTTGGGGTTATAGCCCGATTCGACGGTAATCACTGCGTGCAGCAATGCGGCGTCGAGTTTGTGCTCCCTGGCCATGGCCGACACCATCGGGGAGTATTGCCGGCTGAAGGTCGGGTTGACGAGCAGGTTGAGCAGCTCGGCAGACGGCGGATCGCCATTCATGCCGGTCTCAGGGGGCGGCTCCGGCGGTTCTTTTTTGAACAGATAGTAGCGGCTGTCCAGCTGTGTATCGCTGAGATGGGCGACGCCGTGTTCGTCGACATAGCCGTAAATATCGGCGTCGCACGGCAGGCTCAGCGCAACAAGCGGTAAACACAGCAAAACTGCGCGGAACGGGAAAAGTGGCCGGTTCATCATATTGGTCGGGTCATTTTACTACATGGACGGCCTGCGGCTGGAGTAAGATAATCCGCGATGAGAAACCGGTATGTGGTGGCGGGGCTGATACTGCCGATGTTGTGTGGCGCGGCGGCGCATGCCGGGCTGAGCTGCGAGCAGCTGGTGGCCATAGCCCAGACGACGGTGGGGCTGCGCAACCAGGGTGTTGCGCTTAACGTCCTGCTCGCGGATGCGAACCGGGAGAACATGAAGTCGCAATTTAGCGCTGACGAACTCGAGGTGATCCGGCGGATCATCGCGCGGACCTATACCGGCGAGGTGTCGCCGTTCGAGATCAGCCAATCGTGCAAGGTGGAGGGGAAATAGTGATGATAAACACATGTGCGGCGGCCGGCCTGCGTCTTGCGGTGCTGTTTTCCGTTCTGCTGTTCGGCGGCTGTGCCGCCATGCTGCCCGAGCAGAAATTGCCGGAGAGTTTCTATTTCTGGGTCGTTCACCATCAAGAACGCAGCGATGCCGACCGTGTGACAGACCAACGGCGCAAGCCGGAGCGGCTGCTGGTGTTCTACGAGGTTCGTCCGGGGATGCGGGTGCTGGATCTTGGCGCGGGAAGCGGTTACAACACCGAACTGCTGGCGCGCGTGGTGGGGCCGACCGGGGTCGTGTATGCCCAGAACAACCGCTATGTTCTCGATAATTTCGTGCGTGGAAACTTTGATGAACGGCTGAAGAAAGAGACCATGCGCAACGTGGTGCATGTGGTGCGCGAATTCGACGATCCGCTGCCGCCGGATGTACGCAACCTCGATCTGGTGACGTTCAATTTTGCCTATCATGACACGGTGTGGCTGGGCACCGATCGCAACCGCATGAACCGCGCGGTATTCAACGCGCTCAAGCCGGGCGGGATTTATATCATCGCTGACCACTCCGCAAAACCCGGCGCGGGCACAGACGTCGTCAAGTCCTTGCACCGGATAGAGGAGAGCGTTTTACGCAGGGAAGTCGAAGCCGCGGGTTTCAAGCTGGCCGCCGAGGCCGATTTCCTGCGCAACCCGGCCGATCCGCGCGACGCTTCCGTGTTCAAGCCGCGGGTGCCCAACGATGAGTTTGTCCTGAAATTCGTGAAACCGTAATTGTTAGAGAGTCAAGGAGCGTGAGCATGTGTCTGTTGTACTGGTTCAAGCGCGTCGTTCGCGGCGCACTGCTGTGCGGCCTGTTGCTGTCGCAGCAGGCGATGGCTGCAGAATTGGAAAGAACGGGCGGACCTTATGTGCCGACCCCGCAGGTGGTGGTCGACGAGATGCTGCGCATGGCCAAGGTCGGCGCCGGGGATTTTGTCGTTGATCTGGGCTCCGGCGACGGCGTGATCGTGCTCACCGCGGCGCAGCGGCTCAAGGCGCGCGGCTTCGGCGTGGACATCGATCCCGAACTGGTCAAGCTCAGCAACAGCGAGGCGCAACGGCTGGGCATCGCTGACCGCGCGCAATTCTACGTGCAGGATGTGTTCAAGGCCGATATCAGCCGCGCCACGGTGCTCACGCTGTATCTGCTGCCGGGCATGATGGTCAATCTGCGCCCCAAGATTTTTTCCGAACTCAGGCCCGGCACCCGCGTGGTGTCCCACGATTATCATTTTGACGAGTGGCAGCACGACGAGCAGTTTTCCTTCGATGTGCCGGAAAAGGAAAAAATCAACGGGGTGCCGCGCGCAACCATATACCTGTGGATCGTACCGGCCAAGATTGCCGGCGGATGGCGCATCGCGGTGGAAGGCGGAGAGCAGTACGAGGCCAGGCTGCAGCAAAGCTACCAGAAATTCGAGGGCACGCTGAACGTGGGCGGGCGCAGCGCCAAGCTGTTGCAGACTGCGCTGCAGGGCGAAAGCATCACTTTTGCGATTCCCGTGGACAATGCACGGCAGATGTTCCGCGGCCGCATTGCCGGCGACAAAATGGAAGGCACGGTCGAACTCGGCGGCGGCAAGCGCGCGCGCTGGACTGCGACGCGGGCGGCGAAGACGGCGTTGCGGTAAGGAGTCCGGCTTCACTGTTTTTTGAGCCGCCAGGGACACCAAGAGAAACAAAACAGTTGCCTCCTCTCTCCCTTTGGGAGGTCGGGAGAGAGGGTTCGAACGCCGATAAATTCTTCTCAATACCCGAGCGAGCGCAGGATGCCTGTCATCACTCATCTGGACCAGCGCGAGCAACTGGAGCGCGAGAGCGAGAGCCACATCGCTT
>CAKKQX010000020.1 GCA_919902235.1 Burkholderiales bacterium | reverse complement strand
GCCGCGGGGGTTGCGCACATTCTGGAGCGCGAGATCATGGACGCGGTAAGCCAACCGTTTTCGGTGGGAGGACAGGAACTGAGACCGTCAATCCGCTGTGGTGTCGCGCTTTTCCCGGAAGACGGCGCGGATGCCGACGTCCTGTTCCGCAATGCTGAAGCAGCCCGCAAAAAAGCCAGGGAATCAGGCGACAGATACCTGTTTTACGCGCCGCAGATGAATGCCATGGTCGCGGAGAGGCTGGATCTCGAAAACAGGCTGCGCATCGCCATCGCGAATGAGCAGTTCGTCCTGCACTATCAGCCGAAAGTGAATATTGTCAGCAATCGCGTCGTCGGGCTCGAAGCGCTCATTCGCTGGCAGAGTCCTGGTCTGGGGCTGGTGCCGCCGCACCGGTTCATCCCGCTGCTTGAGGAGACCGGCATGATCCTCGATGTCGGCAGGTGGGCGCTCAGGCAGGCTGTGCGCGATTCCCGGCAATGGGTGGCGAAAGGTCTGAAACCGCCGCGCATTGCCGTCAACATCTCATCGCAGCAACTTCGTCAGAAAGACTTCGCCGAAGAAGTGAAGGAAATCATTGTCCGGGGCGGCGGTGAAACCCCGGCAATCGATCTGGAAATCACGGAAAGCCTGATCATGGAGAATATCGAGCAATGCAGCGCCAAACTCGATGTGCTCAAGTCGGCGGGCATAGGCATCGCGATCGACGATTTTGGCACCGGATATTCGTCGCTGAGTTATCTCGCCAGGCTTCCTGTCAGTTCGCTGAAAATAGACCGCTCATTCATCGTCGATATGACGAATAATCCCGATCACATGGCCATCGTTTCGACCATCATCTCGCTCGCCCATTCCCTGAACCTTACGGTCATCGCCGAAGGCGTGGAAACGCAGGAGCAATTGAATCTGCTGAAACTGCTCAAGTGCGACGAGATGCAGGGTTACCTGTTCAGCAAGCCGCTGCCCGCGGCAGAGGTGGTGGCAAAGTTTGGCGGCGCGCCCGCCGCGTGAGACCGGCAGTTTCAGAAAACTGCCGGGAGCAGGTTATTTCTGATGTGCTACGCGGCTGCGGCGGCTGCCCGGCACTTTACGACCTCAAAGCGGTAATTGCCGGGAATCGTCATGTTGAGGAGGTGGGTTATCGCTTCCTGCTCGGACCTGAAGCGTTTTGCATGGCCGGAAGCGACAGAACACAGCCGGCCGCTATCCGCGATCGCGATGCCTTCGGTGGTGCCCCCGGTGATACCGGCGATAGTGCCGGCGCTGCCCTCAACGCGCAATTCGTACCATTCGTACCATATGTCTGACATTCGCGTTCCCCTGCTGTAGTGCTGTATTTTTAAGCAGCTGCTTTGCGGCGCATCCTAGCATGAATGGCACGGAAAAAATATGCGCCGGATCAATAAACGGATCGTTTCCGCCGCACCGGATTTTCGCCATCACGCGTCGCCCCGACTACAGAAGGCCGCGTGCTCACTAATTGTATGATTCAGGGATTTTTTTGCAGCGCGGCGGCGAAGAAGCCATCGGTGCCGTGCACCTGCGGCCACAGCTGCAGATAGGGGCCGGTGTCGAGGGAAATGCGCTGCTGTTGCAGAATTTCATTGCAATTCAACAAGCTGAATTCCGGGTGCTGGGCGAGAAAAGCGGCGACGATGTCATGGTTCTCTTCGCGCAGCAGGCTGCAGGTGGCGTAAACCAGGCGGCCGCCGGGTTTCACCAGCCGCGCGGCGGCGCGCAGGATGGATGCCTGTTTCACTTTCAGTTCTTCGATTGCCTGCGGTGACTGCCGCCATTTGAGATCGGGGTTGCGGCGCAGCGTGCCAAGCCCGCTGCACGGTGCATCGACCAGCACGCGGTCGATTTTCCCCGCCAGCCGTTTCACTTTGGGGTCGTTTTCATGCTGCAGCAACTGCGGGTGCAGATTGCTCAGTCCCGAGCGCTTGAGGCGCGGTTTGAGACGGGCCAGTCTTTTTTCGGATATATCGAAAGCGTAGACGCGACCGCGCGATTGCATCATGGCGCCCAGCATCAGCGTTTTGCCGCCGGCCCCGGCGCAGAAATCGACGACCAGGTCGTTGCGCCGGGGCGCGACCAGAAAACCCAGCAGCTGGCTGCCTTCGTCCTGCACTTCGATGCTGCCGTCGACAAACAGCGGATGGCGGGCAAGCGCTGGCTTGTCCCTGAGCCTGATGCCGAGCGGTGAATACGGCGTCGGCCGGGCGGCCAGGCCATCGGCCGCGAGTTTGCCGAGCACGCTGTCGCGGTCGCCGCGCAGGGTGTTCACTCGCAGATCCAGCTGCGCCGCCTGCTGCAGCGCGCGGCCGAGCGCG
>CAKKQX010000019.1 GCA_919902235.1 Burkholderiales bacterium | reverse complement strand
GGACCACAGGATTGGGGACCGAGGATTGAGAGTCGGGCCAACCGCCCGCATGCCTATCACTCAATCCCCGATCCGGATATCGCAATCCTGAACATGTTGAAACTCAAGAACGATACGCTGTTGCGTGCTTTGTTCGGCCAGCCCACGCCCTATACGCCGGTGTGGATCATGCGTCAGGCCGGCCGCTATCTGCCCGAATATAACCAGACTCGCGCCCGCGCCGGCAGTTTTCTCGCGCTTGCCAAGAATCCCGATTTTGCGACCGAGGTAACGTTACAGCCGCTGGCGCGCTTCCCGCTCGACGCCGCGATTGTTTTTTCCGATATTCTGACCATCCCCGATGCCATGGGGCTGGGCCTTTATTTTGCCGACGGCGAAGGGCCGAAATTCGAACGGCCGCTGCGCAATGAATGGGAAATCCGCAATCTCACCGTTCCCGACCCCCGCGAGCATCTGGGCTACGTGCTCGATGCGGTAGCGCAGATTCATCGAGCGCTTGCCGGTAATGTGCCCTTGATCGGGTTTTCCGGCAGTCCGTTTACGCTGGCGTGCTACATGATTGAGGGCGGAGCAAGCGCTGACTTTCGTCTGGTCAAGACCATGCTTTATCAGCGCCCCGAGTTGTTGCATCACATTCTCGACGTCAATTGTCGCGCGGTCATCGCTTATCTCAACGCGCAGATCGAGGCCGGCGCCCAGGCGGTGATGATTTTCGACACCTGGGGGGGAACGCTCACACACCAAGCCTACCGCGAGTTTTCGCTGGTTTACATGCAGCGCATCGTCAATGCGCTCAAGCGCAGCCACGACGGCGTGAAAATTCCCAATATCGTTTTCACCAAAGGTGGCGGCATGTGGCTGGAGGATATTGCAGCCATCGGCTGCGATGCTGTCGGCATCGACTGGACGGTGGATATCGGCGCCGCGCGCGCGCGCATAGGCAAGCGCGTTGCCCTGCAGGGAAATCTTGATCCCGCCGTCCTGTTCACGAATCCGCAGACCATACGCACCCAGACTCAGCAGGTTCTGACGGCTTTCGGACGCGGCAACGGGCACGTCTTCAATCTCGGGCACGGCGTCTCCCAATTCACACCACCAGAAAACGTCGCGGCAGTGGTCGACGCAGTGCATGAGCTAAGCCCGCCATTCCATTGAAATCCCAGCCTGCAACGCACACCGGATGCGGACGTAAAGCGATATTTTGGCGGAAACTTATGCACAACAAGACGTTACGTCGCACAGGGTTATCGGTGCCTGCAGCCCACTTTGGCCACATCATCTTAACTTATTGTTTTTATTGATATTTCTTTATTTGGCGGTAGCTGTTCTCCGTTGCCCCGAAGCTGGCGCCGGGTATGCGCTGTCAGGGTGCGAACACTCATCAACAAAGTTGTCCACAACCCGGTGTGAATAAAGCGAAATTCCTGTGCCGTATAAACCGGTTGCCTCAAACTCGCAGAAATGGCGTGAGCAGTCTATTGTAAGTCTTCGCGTTTTCCCTCTGACAGGCAGATGAAAATCATCCGCGTCGCGCTGGATGTTCCCGTAGCCACGTTGTTCGATTATCGCTGCGCAGACGCGGGCGACGAAGATGTCGGCAGCCGTGTCCTGGTCTCCTTCGGGAAAAAAACCGCCGTCGGGGTCATCATCCAGGTCGGCACCACATCGCAACTCCCGCACAGCCGGCTAAAAACCGCGCTGCGCGTATTGCGCGATGTGCCGCCGCTTTCCGCGGCCGATTTGCAACTGCTGCAATTCGCAAGCGCTTATTACCACCATCCGCTTGGCCCCACCGTGATGAATGCGCTGCCAGTGCGCCTGCGGCGAGCCGGCAAGCTGTCGCGACAAGCCGTTACTGGCTATGCACTAACCGCCGCCGGAATGGCCGCGCCACCGGATGGGTTGCCGGCGCGTGCAATCGTAAAACGCCGCCTGCTGGCGCTTTTCAGGCAAAGGCGCACGCTCGATGCTGCCGCGATCAAGGCGCTGGCGGCAACCGCTCCCGCCGCGCTCAGGCAGTTGCTGGCGCTGGGGTGGGTCGAGCCCTGGGAAAGCGCCCCGTCCGCGGCGCTGACGCCAGAAACCATAATCGCCGGACCGGCGCTGACGCCGGAACAGGAAGATGCGGCCCGCGGCATACTCTCGGGCCTGAACGGATTCAACCCCTTTCTGCTGCTCGGCGTCACCGGCAGCGGCAAAACCGAAGTTTATCTACGTGCGATCGAAGCCGTGCTTGCCGCCGGACGCCAGGTGCTGCTGCTGGTGCCGGAAATCGCGCTGACGCCGCAGCTCGAAACCATGGTGCGTTCGCGTTTCCCGGGTTTCCCGCTGGTCAGTGTGCACAGCGGACTCAACGAAGGCGAACGCCAGCAGCACTGGCTGGCGGCGCAATCCGGCGCCGCGCGCATCGTCATGGGAACGCGGCTTGCGGTATTCACGCCGCTGCCGGATCTGGGTCTCATCGTCGTCGATGAGGAACACGATACCTCATACAAGCAGGCGGAAGGCCTGCGTTACTCGGCGCGCGATCTTGCCATCGTGCGCGCCCAGCAGCGCAAGGTGCCCATCGTTCTCGGCTCGGCAACGCCGGCGCTGGAGACTTACCATAATGCCGTCACCAAGCGCTATCGCCTGCTCGGGCTCACGCAGCGCATCAACGCCGCCATGCCACATATCGAATGCGTCGCGACGCGCGACGAAAAGCTCCAGGACGGCTTGTCACAGCACCTGATCGAAGCCATCGCCGCACGGCTCGGGCGCGGCGAACAGAGCATGCTGTTCATCAACCGCCGCGGCTATGCGCCGGTGCTGATGTGCCACGCCTGCGGCTGGCTGTCGAGCTGCCATCGCTGCTCGGCGCAACTCGTGCTGCATCTGCGTGACCGGCGTCTGCGCTGCCACCACTGCGGGCATCAGGCAGCGATTCCCGTTACTTGTCCGGAGTGCGGCAACCAGGAACTGGCGCCGCTTGGTCAGGGCACGCAGCGCGTCGAGGCGGCGCTCGCCCTGCGCTTTCCGCGGGCGCGCATTTTGCGCGTTGATCGCGACAGCACGCGGCGGCGCAATGCCTGGCAAACCATGCGCAGCCAAATTCACGCGCGTGAAGTCGACATCCTGATCGGCACCCAGATGCTGGCCAAAGGACATGACTTCCCGCATCTCAATCTGGTCGGCGTGCTCAACGCCGACAGCCTGCTGTACAGCACGGATTTCCGTGCGCCGGAGCGGCTTTTCGCACTGCTCTCGCAGGTGGCGGGCCGGGCCGGGCGCGGCGATACCCGGGGCGAGGTGTTGATCCAGACCGAGTTTCCCCAGCACCCGCTGTACACGGCATTGCGCGAGCTAAGCTATGCCGCATTTGCATGCAGTTTGCTCGCCGAGCGCAAACAGGCGGGGTTCCCGCCATTTGTTTACCAGGCGCTGCTGCGCGCCGAAGCGCCAAGACTGGATACCGCGCTCGCCGTGCTTGCGCGCGCCGCGCAGTTGGGCCGGGATTTATCGCGCCGGGTGACCATTTACGATCCGGTTCCCGCCGGCATGGTGCGCCTCGCCGGCCGGGAACGGGCGCAGCTGCTGGTGCAGGCGGATTCCCGCGCCCGGCTGCAGAATTTTTTAAGCGCCTGGTACGAAAAACTGGCCGCCGAAACGTCCAGTCGCGCGCGTTGGTCGCTGGATGTCGATCCGCTCGAGTTTTGAGCCGGGTCCGCGCCCCGTTGTCGGCTATAATAGCGCGCTCTTTGCCGACCTTTGCCCCGATGTCCACTCCAGATTTTTCTGATTTGCGCGCCCATCTTGCGGGGCTGTTCGCGACAGCCCTGAGAACGGTCGCCCCGCAGCTGCCGGACGCCAGCATCGTTCTGGAAAAGCCCAAGCAATCCCAGCACGGCGACTATGCCTGCAATCTTGCGCTGCAGCTCGCCAAGCCGTTGCGCGCCAAGCCGCGCGACATTGCCGAAAAACTGCTTGCTGCGCTGCCGGCCTCGCCCTTGCTGGAAAAAACCGAAATCGCCGGAGCAGGCTTCATCAATCTTTTTCTTGCGCGTTCTTTCAAGCAACAGATCGTCAACCACATTCTGCAAACCGGTGGCGATTACGGCAAAAACCGCCTTGGGCAGAAAAAGAAAGTGCAGGTCGAGTTCGTCTCCGCCAATCCCACCGGGCCGCTGCACGTCGGACACGGCCGCGGCGCCGCGTACGGCGCGTGCCTGTCGAACGTGCTGGCTGCGGCGGGCTTTGAAGTCGCGCGCGAGTTCTACATCAACGACGCCGGACGGCAGATGGACATTCTGGCCGCGTCGGTCTGGCTGCGCTATCTCGAGGCGCGCGGCGGCGCCGTGATGTTCCCCGAAGACGGTTACCGCGGCGACTATGTGCGTTTGATCGCGAACAGCCTCGAACGTGCGCACGGCGCCAAATTCGAACACAATGCCGCGGATCTGCCGACAGCCGCGCCTGGCGGCGACGCGGACGCAGCCCTCGATGCGCTGATTGCGCACAGCAAAATCGTGCTGGGGGAGGGCTGGCGGGTGCTGCACCGGCATGCGCTCGACGCCATGCTGGCGGACCAGCGCGATGATCTCGGCGAATTCCGCGTCACCTACGATATCTGGTTCTCGGAGCAATCGCTTTACGAAAACGGCGCAGTGGAGCGCGCGGTCGGCAA
This sequence comes from Burkholderiales bacterium, assembly GCA_919902235.1. Classification (GTDB taxonomy): domain Bacteria; phylum Pseudomonadota; class Gammaproteobacteria; order Burkholderiales; family SG8-41; genus CAKKQX01. The sequence continues at coordinate 25,880 of CAKKQX010000019.1, read as the reverse complement.
GCTCGCGGCAAACGGACATCTTTACGAAAAAGACGGCGCGCTGTGGTTCCGCTCCACCGCGTTCGGCGACGAGAAGGATCGCGTGGTCCGGCGCGAGAACGGCCAGTACACCTACTTTGCCTCGGACATTGCCTATCATCTGAACAAGTTCGAGCGCGGCTTCGACACCGTCATCGATGTCTGGGGCGCCGACCATCACGGTTATATCCCGCGGGTGAAAGGCGCGCTGACGGCGCTCGGCTGCGACGCGGAAAAACTGACGGTCACGCTGGTGCAATTCGCCGTGCTGTATCGCGGCGGGGAAAAAGTCGCCATGGGCAAGCGTTCTGGCGACTTCGTCAGCCTGCGCGATCTGCGGCGCGAAGTCGGCAACGATGCGGCACGTTTTTTCTATGTGCTGCGCAAGGGCGACCAGCATCTCGACTTTGACCTTGATCTGGCCAAATCGCAAAGCAACGAGAACCCGGTCTATTACATCCAGTATGCGCACGCCCGCGTCTGCAGCGTGCATGAACAGTGGGGCGGCAGGGAAAATGCCTTGTGTGAGACGGATGTTGCGCCGCTTTCGTCAGACATGGAGAATGCCCTGCTGCAGCGCCTGATGAACTACCCGGAAGTCGTGGAAAACGCGGCGCGCGATCTGGCGCCGCATCTGATTGCTTTCTATCTCAAGGAGCTGGCCGGCGAGTTTCACAGCTATTACAACGCCACGCGCGTGCTGGTCGACGCGGAGCCGGTCAAACTGGCGCGCCTGGCGCTGGTCACGGCGGTGCGTCAGGTGTTGCGTAACGGTCTGGAATTGCTGGGTGTGTCAGCCCCGGAAAAAATGTAATATATTCAATCATGAGCAGAGATTACAAAGACAGCGAGCGCAACAACGGCAAACGCGTCGGCAACGGCTCGCTGCTGGTCGGCATATTAATCGGCCTCGTGCTAGGCCTCGGTATTGCGCTGGGTGTCGCCTGGTATATCAACAAAATCCCCAGCCCCTTCCTTTCCCGCAGCGTGCCGCCCGACAAGGCGGTCCCGCCCAAAACCGCCAAGGGCGAAGACAAGGCGACGAAAGCACCCGATTCGAAACCACGTTTCGACTTCTACAAAATCCTGCCGGGCGTCGAGGAAACGGCTACCGACCAGCAATTACGCGACGCCCAGAAGAAATCGGCCGCAGCCAAGGAGGCATTTTTCCTGCAGGCCGGCGCGTTCCAGAATGCGCCGGACGCCGACAACCTGAAGGCGCGTCTTGCGCTGATCGGCATCGAGGCGGCCATCCAGACCACCACCCTGCCCGATAAAGGCGTCTGGCATCGCGTGCGGGTCGGACCTTATACCAGCGTCGAGGAACTCACCCGGGCACGCGATACTCTGAAACAGAACGGCGTCGATACAACTTTGATCAAAGTGCGCGAATAAACCGGGCCGTCCGGGACCGTTAACGCGCCTCATCCATGGAGACATGATGCGTTTTATTGCTCGTTTTATTGCTTTTACCGCAGCGCTGGCATTGAGTCTGGGTGCCAATGCCGTCATGGCGCAACTTGTTGCAGGCAAGGACTATCGCCTGATCAACCCGCCGCAGCAAACCGACAGCGGCAGCAAAGTGGAAGTGCTGGAATTTTTCTGGTACGGCTGTCCGCATTGCTACAGCCTGCAGCAACCACTCCAGGCCTGGCTCAAGAAAAAGCCCGCCGACGTGGAGTTCAGGCGCGTGCCCGCCATATTCCAGGATTCCTGGGTGCCGCTCACCAAGACTTTTTATGCCATTGAGGCCATGGGGCTGGTCGATAAACTGCATCACGATGTGTTTGTTGCGATCCATCAGCAGAAAGCCCGCCTCAATGATTCCAAGGTGCTGTTCGACTGGATCGCCAGCAAGGGCGTGGACCGGCAAAAGTTCATCGACACCTATAATTCGTTCGCAGTGCAGGGGCGCACTCAGCGTTCCATCGACCTGACGCGCAAGCACGACATCCCGGGCACCCCGGCGCTGACCGTGGACGGCAAGTATCTGACCGCGCCGTCGATGGTCCTCAACCCCGATAACAGCGTCAATTACGAGCAATACTTCCAGAAGCTGGATCAGGTGATCGCCCTGGCCCGCAAGAGCCGCGGCGGCAAATGAGGCCATGATTTTCAGCCCGGCGGCAGCGACCTTTGCCGCCTGCTGCCTGGCGTTTTTGCTCTCCCCCCTCGCTGCGGACGCGCAGGATACGCCTCAGGCGCGCGTCAATCACGAATACCGCCTGATCGATTCCCGGCCGGCCGGGACCAGCGCCAACATAGAGGTCGTCGAGTTCTTCTGGTACGGCTGCCCGTACTGTCATGAGCTGCAGCCGTCGCTAGCCGAGTGGCTTAAACGCAAGCCGGCCGATGTGACCCTGCTCCGGGTGCCCGCGCTGCTGGGCGACGACCGGGTGCTGCATGCGCGAATCTACTATGCGCTTGAAATGCTGGGAGAACTCGAACGGCTGCACCAGCAGGTCTATCGCAGCTATCACCTCGAGAAATTGCCCATGAGCAGGCCCGATGTCATGTCTCAGTGGGCGGTGCGACAGGGCATAGATCGTGAGCGCTGGCTGGCCGCTTACAACTCCGGGGAAGTAACACAAAAAATCCGGCGGGCGCAGAAACTCACGCGGGCATACGACGTCCAGGGCACGCCCTCCATCGTGGTGGACGACCGCTATCTCACCTCGAGCGGCATGGCCGGCGGCGTGCGCGGCGTGATGCCCGTGGTCGACGATCTGATTCATATCGCCCGCCAGCAGCGCGCCGGCAAATAAGCGCCGCGCACACCGCCCCGATTCTCTGCCATGGCGCAGCATCATCAACTGCGGATCATCATTACCGGCGCTTCCAGCGGCATCGGCATGGCGCTCGCGCAGCGTTACGCGGCGCAGGGCGCAGCCCTCGGCCTCATTGCGCGCCGCGCCCCCGAACTCGGCCGGCTCGCCTCGCGGCTTGGTTGTGCGGCGACGGTTTACGCTCTCGATGTGCGCGATGCAGGCGCTTTGCAGCATGCCGCCGCCGATTTCATGTCGCGCCATGGCTGTCCCGACGTCGTGATCGCCAATGCCGGCGTGAGCGCAGGCACGCTTACCGAACACGCCGGGGATAGCGCCGTGTTTCAGGAGGTGATGGACAGCAATGTCGTGGGCATGATGAAAACGTTTCAGCCCTTCGTCACAGCCATGCGCACGGCGGGGAAGGGCGCGCTGGTCGGCATTGCCAGCGTTGCCGGCTGCCGCGGCCTGCCCGGCGCTGCCGCCTATTCGGCGTCGAAAGCGGCGGCCATCTCCTACCTGGAAAGCCTGCGCGTCGAAATGCGCGCGAGCGGGGTGAAAGTGATCACCATCTGCCCGGGTTACATAGCGACACCGATGACGGCGAAAAATCCCTACCCCATGCCCTTCATCATGAGCGCCGACGACGCGGCACGCAAAATCATCGCCATCATCCGACGGGGTAAATCGTTTGCCGTGATTCCGTGGCAGATGGCGCTGGTCGCGCGCGTGTTGCGCGTGATGCCGAACTGGCTTTACGACCGGCTGTTCGCGCGGGCGCCGCACAAGCCGCGGCGAGGGGCTTGAGCCTCAGGATTTATTCGACCGTCACCGATTTGGCGAGATTGCGGGGTTTGTCGACGTCCGTGCCCTTGTTGAGCGCGACGTGGTAGGCGAGCAACTGCAGCGGCACGGTATGCAGGATCGGCGACAGCAGTCCGGCGTGGTCGGGCATGCGAATGACGTGAATGCCGTCGCCGTCGGCGAGCCGGGTGTCCTGGTCGGCCATCACATACAACTCGCCGCCGCGGGCGCGCACTTCCTGCAGGTTGGATTTGAGTTTTTCGAGCAGCGCATCCTTGGGCGCGATCGCGATCACCGGCATGTACTGGTCGACCAGCGCCAGCGGTCCGTGTTTCAGTTCGCCCGCGGCGTAGGCCTCGGCGTGAACATAGGAAATCTCTTTCAGCTTGAGCGCCCCTTCCATCGCAATCGGGTAATGGATGCCGCGACCCAGAAACAGCGCGTGATGGCGTTGCGCGAATTTCTCCGCCCATCTCGCGATCTGCGGCTCGACATCAAGCACATGCGCGAGCGCCGCGGGCAGATGGCGCAATGCGTGCAGCAGCTGCGCTTCGCCCGCGGGCGTCAGCCGCCCGCGCAATTTGGCGAGCGTCATGGTCAGCAGCACCAGCGCCGCAAGCTGGGTGGTAAACGCCTTGGTCGAGGCAACACCGATCTCGGGACCGGCGCGGGTGAGAAACCGCAACCCGGAGGCGCGCACCAGCGCCGATTCCGGCACGTTGCAAATCGACAGCGTGTGGCGGTGACCCAGCGCTTTCGCGTGGTGCAGCGCGGCCAGCGTGTCCGCGGTCTCGCCCGACTGTGAAATCGTGATTACCAGCGCCTGCGGATTCGGTACCGACTCGCGATAGCGGTACTCGCTGGCAATTTCGACGTTGCAGGGAATGCCGGCCAGCCCCTCCAGCCAATAGCGCGCAACCATGGCGGCGTGATAGCTGGTGCCGCAGGCAAGAATTAGTATGCTATTGATTTCATTGAATATTATATTTGCGTCTGCGCCAAACAGCTGGGGTGATATGGCGTGGGCGTTGGTCACCATCTCCAGCGTATTGGCGACCGCCATCGGCTGCTCGAAGATTTCCTTCTGCATGTAATGCCGGTAGCGGCCCAGTTCGACCGCCGCCGAAGTCAGTTCGCTGATGTGCACCGGACGCTCGGCCGGATGGCCCTGGGCATCGAAGATGCGCACCCCTGAGGCGCGGATTTCCGCGCAATCGCCTTCCTCCAGATAGACGATACGCTGCGTGACCTGCACCAGCGCCGAGGTATCGGACGCGGCAAAATTTTCGCCTTCGCCCAGTCCCAGCAGCAGCGGTGCGCCCATGCGCGCAACCACCAGCCGTCCCGAATCAACTTCGTTAATGACGGCAATGGCGTAGGCGCCGGCGAGTTGCGCGATACTGCGCCGCACGGCATCCAGCAGATTGCCGCCGGCCGCAAGGTATGAATGAATGAGATGCGCTATGACTTCGGTATCGGTATCGGATACGAACTGGTAGCCTTGCGCGCGCAGCCTGTCGCGCATCTCGTCATGGTTCTCGATGATGCCGTTGTGCACCACCGAGACGCCGCCTGAAATATGCGGATGGGCATTTTTTTCGGACGGCGCGCCATGCGTGGCCCAGCGCGTATGCGCAATGCCGATGGATCCGGTGACGTTGCCCGCCTGCGCGAGGCGCTCCAGTTCGGCAACGCGCCCGGTGCTGCGCACCCGCCGCAGCCCGCCGTTAATGACAGCGATGCCCGCGGAATCGTAGCCGCGGTACTCGAGCCGCTTCAGGCCCTCGATCAGGACAGGCACCACATTGCGCGCCGCAATGGCGCCCACGATTCCGCACATGGGCTATTGCCGCGTGGTCATGGTTTGACCTTCGCCGCTTTGCGCGGACGCTGCCAGCCGGCGCGCTGTTCCTGGGTTTTAGGGTTGATGACCAGCCCGCCCGCGGCGGTATCTTTCCACACGGTCGTGCCAGCACCCACCGTAGCGCCGCGGGCCACGCGCACCGGCGCCACCAGTTGCACGTCGGATCCGATATGCACATCGTCCTCGATGACGGTGCGGTGCTTGTTGGCGCCGTCGTAATTGCAGGTAATGGTGCCGGCGCCGATATTGACGTTGCGTCCGACGCTGGAATCGCCGACATAGGCGAGGTGATTGGCCTTGGAATGCGCCGCAATCTCGCTCGCCTTGACCTCGACAAAGTTTCCGATATGCACATCCTCTGCGAGCCGGGTGCCGGGACGGATGCGCGCATAAGGACCGACGCGGCAATGCGCGCCGATAACGGCATCATCGATATGCGTGAACGGCGCGATGTGCGTTCCTGCGCCCACTTCCACATTTCTCAGTATGCAGTTGGCGCCGATCTCGACCTCGTCGCCCAGCTTCACGCTGCCTTCGAACACGCAATTGACGTCTATGTTCACCTCGCTGCCGCAAGCGAGATCGCCGCGCACATCGAGCCGCATCGGGTCGGCAAGCGTCACGCCCTGCTCGAGAAGACCGCTGGCAATCTGCCATTGATACATGCGCTCGAGCTGGGCGAGCTGGGCCTTGCTGTTGACGCCCTGCGTTTCCCAGGCCTCGTTTACCCTGACGGCATGCACCGCGACACGGCCGGCGAGCGCCAGCGGCACGATGTCCGTCAGGTAGTACTCACCCTGGGCGTTATGGTTTTTGAGCCTAGTAAGCCAGCCGGGAAGTTTGGCCGTCGGCAGCGCCATGATGCCGGTATTGATTTCGCGAATCTTGCGCTGCGCGGCGGTGGCCTCTTTTTCTTCAACGATGGCGGCAACCCCGCCCCGCTTGTCGCGCACGATGCGGCCATAGCCTTGCGGGTCGTCGAACTCCGCCGTCAATATCGCCACCCGGCCGGCGCCGGCAGCAAGCAGCGGTTGCAGCGTCGCAGGACGGATCAGCGGCACGTCGCCATACAGCACCAGCGTGGCTGCAGAATCGCCAAGATGCGGCAGCGCCTGTTGCAACGCATGGCCCGTACCCAGTTGCGGCGCCTGCCGGACAAAAACGACGTCGGGCGCGCCGATCGCCTGCGGCACCTGCTCGCCGCCATGCCCATAGACCACGCAAATGCGCGTCGCCTTGAGCGCGCGCGCGGTCGCGATCACATGTGAGATCAGCGGCTGCCCGGCGAGGAGGTGGAGCACCTTGGGCCGGCGCGAGCGCATGCGTTTGCCCTGGCCGGCTGCGAGAATGACGACATTCATGCTGAAATTATCGCACAACCATCAACTTATCCGCTGCACCACATAGGCGCTTAGCGCCTGCTGCTGCACCGGCGTAAGATGCAAGCCGGCCTTGGTGCGGCGCCACAGCACATCTTCCGCGGTACGCGCCCATTCCTGCTGGATGAAGTAATCGATCTCGCGCGCGTATAGATCGGCGCCAAAATTCTGCCCGAGATCGCCGACATGCGCTGCGCCGTCCAGCACTTCATAGACGTTTTTGCCATGACGGCGCGCCAGTGCGTCGCACAGCGACGCCGGCAACCATGGAAAATCGCGCGGCACGCGGGCGGCGGCAAACTGCGTGAAATCGTCCCCGTCCAGCTCACCTCCCGGCAGAGGAGCTGCCGAGGTCCAGCCTCCCGGCATCCGCGAAAACCACGGCGCGAGCCTGGCCAGCGCGTGCTCGGCAAGCTTGCGATAAGTCGTGATCTTGCCGCCGAACACCGACAACAGCGGCGCGTCATCGATCTCGCCGTCCACACGCAGCACATAGTCGCGGGTGACGGCAGAGGGATTGGTTGAACCGTCATCGAACAGCGGCCGGATGCCGCAATAGCTCCACACCACATCGCCTTGTTTCACTTGCCGTGAAAAATAGCGGTTGGCGGCACGGCACAGATAATCGATTTCATCCTCACCGGCCGCACACGACCCGGGATCGCCCTGCAATTCAACCTCCGTGGTGCCGATCAGCGTGTAGCGCTGTTCATAGGGATAAACGAACACCACGCGCCTGTCGTCGTTTTGCAGGATGAAGGCGTGCTTGCCGTCGTAGAGCTTCGGCACCACGATGTGGCTGCCCTTGACCAGCTTCAGTCCGAAGGTTACCGGCTGGCGCACGACCTCGGCAAGTATGGTCCTGACCCATGGCCCGCCGGCATTGACCAGGGCTCTGGCGGCGACATTCGTTTGCCGGCCTTGCTCATCGCGCAGCATCACACGCCACCAGCGGCCCTCGCGCCGCGCGCAAACGCAGGCGGTCCGTGTAAGCATGCACGCGCTCAGGCGGGCGGCAGCGCGGGCATTGGCGATCACCAGCCGCGCATCATCCACCCAACAGTCGGAGTAGACAAAGCCCCTGGCCAGTCCTGGCTTGAGCCCCGCACTGTAAGGCGCGGCGCGCAGATCGGTGCCATGCGACCCGGGCAGCGTCTGGCGGCGGGCAAGATAGTCATACAGAAAGAGTCCGGTGCGTATCACCCATGCCGGCCGCAACTCGGGCATATGCGGCATCACGAAACGCATGGGGTGTACGAGGTGGGGCGCGGCGCGCAGCAGTACTTCGCGTTCGGCCAGCGCCTCGCGAACCAGACGGAACTCAAATTGCTCGAGATAGCGCAAGCCGCCGTGAATCAGCTTGCTGCTCGCCGAGCTGGTGCCCGAGGCGAGATCGTTCTGCTCGGCGAGCAGCACCGAAAGGCCGCGACCGGCCGCGTCGCGCGCAATGCCGACGCCGTTGATGCCGCCGCCGATGACCAGAAGATCGACTTCCGCGGGTAGGTGCATGTCGCCGTCCAGCTCCCCGATCTCAGGCGCCCAAAAACAAACGAGGCAGCGCCTGGCTGCCTCTTATACTACAAAAAATTCAATTAAATCAACGTCTTCCACGTAGTTTTCGGATCGCGGCCAATTGCGCGGCGAGCATCGCAAGCTCGGCTTCGACGGTCGCGACCTCCTGTTTACCCTGGGCGTTTTTGCGTGCTTCCTCGGCCTGCCTCAGCGCCTCGGTGGCCTTGGCCTCGTCCAGGTCGGCGCCGCGGATTGCCGTATCGGCGAGTACGGTGACGACCCTGGGCTGTACTTCGAGCACGCCACCGGCGACGAAAATGAATTCCTCTTCACCGCCGCCGGCCGGCTTGATGCGCACCTCGCCGGGCTTGATACGCGTGATCAGCGGCGTGTGCCGGGGATAAATGCCGAGCTCGCCCGCTTCGCCGGGCAGCACGACAAATTCCGACTCGCCGGAATAGATCTGCTCTTCCGCGCTGTCGACGTCTACATGTATTGTATTGGCCATGTTTTGTCGCTTATCAAGTAATTATGCGATTAAGTGACTATGTGATTAAGCCATAAATCACTTGATCACTATTCACCCAATCACTGCAATGTCTTGGCTTTCTCGAATGCTTCCTCGATGGCGCCGACCATGTAGAACGCCTGCTCCGGCAGCGCATCGCACTCGCCGCTGACGATCATCTTGAAGCCCCTGATGGTGTCCTTCAGCGACACGTACTTGCCCGGTGAGCCGGTGAACACCTCGGCCACGCTGAACGGCTGCGACAGGAAGCGCTGGATTTTACGCGCGCGCGAGACGGCCAGCTTGTCTTCTGGTGACAGCTCGTCCATTCCCAGAATCGCGATGATGTCGCGCAATTCCTTATAGCGTTGCAGCGTCGCCTGCACCGCGCGCGCCGTGTTGTAGTGCTCTTCACCGACGACATGCGGGTCAAGCTGGCGCGAGGTGGAGTCCAGCGGATCGACCGCGGGATAAATACCCAGCGACGCGATGTCGCGCGACAGCACCACGGTCGAATCCAGATGGCCGAAGGTCGTGGCCGGGGAGGGGTCGGTCAGGTCGTCCGCCGGCACGTATACGGCCTGGATCGAGGTGATCGACCCGGTTTTGGTCGAAGTGATGCGTTCCTGCAGCCGGCCCATTTCCTCGGCCAGTGTCGGCTGGTAACCCACTGCGGATGGCATGCGGCCGAGCAGCGCCGACACTTCGGTGCCGGCCAGCGTATAGCGATAGATGTTATCGACGAAGAACAGCACGTCGCGGCCTTCGTCGCGGAAGGCTTCGGCCATGGTCAGGCCGGTCAGCGCCACGCGCAGGCGGTTGCCCGGCGGTTCGTTCATCTGCCCATAGACCATCGCCACTTTCGACTTGGACAAATCGTCCTTGTTGACGACGCCGGCATCCATCATCTCGTGATAGAAGTCGTTGCCCTCGCGGGTGCGCTCGCCAACGCCGGCGAACACCGACAGGCCCGAGTGCGCCTTGGCGATATTGTTGATCAACTCCATCATGTTCACGGTCTTGCCGACGCCGGCGCCGCCGAACAGGCCGACCTTGCCGCCCTTGGCGAACGGACAGACGAGATCGATCACCTTGATGCCGGTTTCGAGCAGATCCTGCGAAGGCGACAGCTCTTCGAACGTCGGCGCCGTGCGGTGGATGGACATGGTTTTTTTCGCATTGACCGGACCGACTTCGTCGATCGGGCGACCAAGCACGTCCATGATGCGTCCCAGCGTTTCGGGGCCGACGGGAACCATGATCGGCCCGCCGCTGTTGGTCACCATCATGCCGCGACGCAGGCCGTCGGAAGAGCCCAGCGCGATGGTGCGTACCACGCCGTCGCCCAACTGCTGCTGCACTTCGAGCGTCAGTTCCGTGCCATCCATCTTGAGCGCGTCGTAAATATGCGGCATCTGGTTGCGCGCAAACTCCACGTCAATCACCGCGCCGATGCACTGAACGATCTTTCCCTGGTTCATGGTCAATCCCTAAATCAAAATGTCGTCAAACAATCAGGCCGCGAGGGCACCTAAACGACCCGGTCTCTCCACCACCCGCGCGGAGCGCGGAGGAGTGTCGCCCATCGTTTAGCCACGGCGTCATACTGCCGCCGCGCCGCCCACGATCTCCGACAGCTCCTTGGTAATCGAGGCCTGTCGCGTCTTGTTGTAAATCAGCGTCAATTCGTCTATCACGGTCCCGGCGTTTTCCGAGGCCGCTTTCATCGCCACCATGCGCGCCGACTGCTCGGAAGCCATGTTCTCGGCCACGCCCTGGTAAATCAGCGCTTCGATGTAACGCGTCAACACCTGGTCGAGCACCGCTTTGGCGTCGGGTTCGTAGATGTAATCCCAGGAACCTGCCGGCGCGCCCAGCACATCGCCGGCCAGCGGCAACAACTGCTCGACCACCGGTTCCTGCTTCATGGTGTTGACGAACTTGGTGTAGATGATCAGCAGCCGGTCGAAGCGGTCCTCGGTATAGCCATCAAGCATGACCTTCACCGCGCCGATCAGCTTTTCCATCTGCGGCTTGTCGCCCAGCCCGATGACCTGCGACACGACCTTGGCGCCGAGGCGCTGCATGAAACCCAGGCCCTTGTTGCCGAAGGTGCAAACTTCGATTTCTTCGCCCTGCGCTTCCCACTCCTTGATCTTGTTCAGCGCGAGCCGCAGCGCGTTGGTATTCAGGCCGCCGCACAGACCCTTGTCGGTGGTAACGACGATCAGGCCGATGCGCTTGACCGAGTCGCGCGCAATCAGGAACGGATGCCGGTATTCGGGATTTGCGTGGCTGATGTGCGCTGCAATGTTGCGGATTTTCTCGCCGTACGGGCGCGACGCGCGCATGCGCTCCTGTGCGCGGCGCATTTTCGAGGCCGCGACCATTTCCATCGCCTTGGTGATCTTGCGCGTGTTTTGCACGCTCTTGATCTTGGTGCGGATTTCCTTCGAGCCGGGCATATCTTAACTGTTTGTTTATAAACGATTAATAGTCAAATCAAAACGTGCCGTTCTGCTTCCAGTCCTTGATCGCGGCAGCCAGCTTTTCTTCGTCGTCCTTGGAGAGATCCTTGGTGTCCTCGATGCGTTTGACGAGATCGCCGAACTTGCCCTTGATGTAATCGCGCATCGAGCGCTCGGCGGCCAGCGCCTTCTTGACGTCGATATCGTCGAAGTAACCGCCGCTGACGGCAAACAGCGTCAGCGCCATTTCCCACACCTGCAGCGGCTCGTACTGCGGCTGCTTCATCAATTCAGTCACCAGGCGGCCGCGCTCCAGCTGCTTGCGGGTGGCTTCGTCGAGGTCTGAGGCAAACTGCGCGAAGGCCGCGAGCTCGCGGTACTGCGCCAGCGCCAGGCGCACGCCGCCGCCCAGCTTCTTGATGACCTTGGTCTGCGCGGCACCGCCGACGCGCGATACCGAAATACCGGCGTTGATCGCGGGACGGATGCCGGCGTTGAACAGATCGGTTTCCAGGAAGATCTGCCCGTCGGTGATCGAGATCACGTTGGTCGGCACGAACGCGGTCACGTCGCCGGCCTGGGTTTCGATGATCGGCAGCGCGGTCAGCGAACCGGTCTTTCCCTTGACTGCACCCTTGGTGAATTTCTCGACATATTCTTCGTTGACGCGCGCGGCGCGCTCAAGCAGCCGTGAATGCAGGTAGAACACGTCGCCCGGATAGGCTTCGCGGCCGGGCGGGCGGCGCAGCAGCAGCGACACCTGGCGGTAAGCCCAGGCCTGCTTGGTCAGGTCGTCATAAATGATCAGCGCATCCTGGCCGCGGTCGCGGAAGTACTCGCCCATGGTGCAGCCGGAATAGGGTGCGATGAACTGCATCGCGGCGGATTCGGAGGCCGAAGCAGCGACTACGATGGTGTATTCCATCGCGCCGTACTCTTCGAGCTTGCGCACCACGTTCTTGATCGACGAGGCTTTCTGGCCGATCGCGACGTAAATGCAGATCAGGTCCTTGCCCTTCTGGTTGATGATGGCGTCCAGCGCGACCGCGGTCTTGCCGGTCTGGCGGTCGCCGATGATCAGCTCGCGCTGACCGCGGCCGACGGGCACCATGGCGTCGATGGACTTCAGTCCGGTCTGCACCGGCTGTGATACCGATTTGCGGGCGATCACGCCCGGCGCGACTTTCTCGATGACGTCCGTCAGCCTGGCGTTGATAGGACCCTTGCCGTCGATCGGCTGGCCGAGGGAGTCGACCACGCGTCCGATCAGCTCGGGGCCCACCGGCACCTCGAGAATGCGCCCCGTGGTCTTGACGATGTCGCCTTCGGAAATATGTTCGTATGCGCCCAGAATCACCGCCCCCACCGAGTCGCGCTCGAGGTTCAGCGCGAGGCCGAAAGTATTCTTCGAAAACTCCAGCATTTCGCCCTGCATCACGTCGGCCAGCCCGTGGATGCGGCAGATGCCGTCGGTCACCGAAATCACCGTGCCCTGGGTGCGCGCCTGGGCGGTGCCGGCGAGGTTCTGAATCCGGCTTTTGATGAGTTCGCTGATCTCGGATGGATTGAGTTGCATGTCTTGCGCTCCTAATGGGTAAGCGTGGCGGCCATCGCATCCAGCCTGCCGCGCACCGTTGCATCGATGACCTTGTCGCCGACGACGATTTTTACGCCGCCGATCAGCTGCGGATCAATTTCGATTCTGGCGGTGATTGTGCGCTTGAATTTTGCTTCCAGCGTAGCAATCAGCGTTTTTACCTGATCGTCGCTGATCGGCAATGCCGAAATCACCTTCGCCTCGAGCACCCCTTCGTGCTCGCGTTTGAGGTTTTCATACAGCACGCGAATGTGCGGCGTCAGTTCCAGGCGGCTGTTCTGCGCCAACACCCGGATGAAGTTGCGGGCCTCGGTGGCGACTCCCGCCTCAAGTTTGTCCCCAATGACACCGAGTACCAGCCCTTCGAGCTGCTGCGCGCTGACGTTCGGATCGCCGATGATCGACTGTACGCGTGCGTCGCCCACCACGGCGTCGAGATTGGCCAGCGCGTCCGCCCACGCCGCCAGCGCGTTCTGTTCGCGCGCGAGCTTGAATACCGCTTCAGCGTAAGGACGCGCGATGGTTACCGGTTCGGCCATGTTGTATGGTGGTCAGCTTTAAAGTTGGCGCTGCAACGCGGCGAGCATGTCGGCATGCGCCTTGGGGTCGACTTCGCGCTTGAGGATCTGCTCGGCGCCGGCAACCGCGAGCGCGGCAACCTGCGTGCGCAAGATTTCCTTGGCGCGGGAGACTTCCTGGTCGATTTCCGCTTTGGCGCCAGCGATCAGCCGCTCGCCTTCGGACTTGGCGGCGGATTTTGCTTCTTCGATCATCTGGCTGGCGCGCATATCGGCCTGGGCGACGATCTCGTTGGCGCGATCGCGCGATCGCGCGATCGCCTGATCGGCCTGCTTTGCCGAACGCTCCAGCGACTGTTTGCCTTCTTCGGCAGCAGCGAGCCCGTCGGCAATCTGCTTCTGGCGTGCTTCGATCGCCCTGATCAGGTGCGGCCATATCAGCACCTTGCAGAACCAGATGAAGACCAGGAACGTGACTGCCTGCGCAATCATCGTAACGTTTAGGTTCATGACTTTCCCCTGCTGACTGCGGTTCGTATCACCTTTAATTGAGGCTTCCGAGCAGGGGGTTGCCGGTGGCGAACCACAGCGCGAGGCCAACGCCGATAATGAACGAGGCGTCGATCAGGCCGAGCAGCAGGAACACTTTCGCCTGCAGCTGCGGCATCAGCTCGGGCTGGCGGGCGGCGCCCTCAAGAAAGCGGCTGCACATGATGCCTACACCGATACACGCGCCCGCGGCGCCCAGGCCGATCATCAGGCCGATACCGATGCCGGTATACGCCTGGATCATCGCAATGAGTTGCAGTTTCTCCATCAGAGTCTCCTTTTCAGCAAATCAATAAAACGTTGGTTAATGACTTTCGTGGGCCATCGCCATGTAAACGGCGGTGAGCATCATGAAAATGTAGGCCTGCAGCACGACGATAAGGATATGGAAAATCGCCCAGCCCAGCGCCAGAACACCGCCGAATACCGAACCGACCAGCCCGGTGGCCGCCCACATCCACAACAGCATGAAAATGATTTCGCCGGCGTAGATGTTGCCGTAAAGCCGCAGCGAGTGCGACAACGGTTTCGACACATATTCGACGGCGTTAAACAAAAAGTTCAGTATCCACAGCAACGGATTGCTGCCGAACGGCGTGCAGAACAGCTCGTGCGTCCAGCCGCCGATGCCCTTGACCTTCAGGTTGTAGAAAATCATCAGCGCCCACACCGACAGCGCCAGCGCGAACGTGGTGTTGATGTCTGAGGTCGGCACCGGCTTCCACTCCTGCTGCTGCAGCACGTTGCCGGTGAACCAGGCGGCGAGGTCGACCGGGATGAAATCCATTGCATTCATCAGCAGCACCCACACGAATACCGTCAGCGCCAGCGGCGCAACGAAGGCGCGATTGCCGTGGAAAATTCCCTTGACCTGGTCGTCGACGAACTCAATCAGCATTTCGACGAAAGCCTGGCGCTTGTTGGGCACGCCCGAAGTGGCGCCGCGGACAACCCACCACAGGAAACCGAAGCCGATGCCGCCGAGCAGCGCGGCCGTCAGGAAGGTGTCGAGATGCAGCGTCCAGAATGGGCTTTCGCCGAGGGAAATCGTGCGATTGGTGAGATGATGACCGATGTAGCTGGTCGGCGTCAGTTCCTGTGCTGCGGCCATCTCTGCTTATCCTGAAAACTTATTCTTTGACCAAAATCGCCATCCGGAACACAACGACCGAGACGGCGAACGATATAAAAAAAACCACATGCACGACGTCTCTGTAGGCCGTCAACACCCACTCCATCTGGAACACGATCAACACGATTCGGGCGGCTTCGGCCCTGAACAGCGCGCGTAACGTGCCCCCCGCTGTTCTGATCCGGCGACCGGAGACCAGCATCGCGTACGCCAAATCCGCGATCTGGTTGATGATGCCCCCCAATACCGCAGATGCCGCGCCATGTACGCCGATAAAGCTTCCGGCCAGCAATCCCAGCCCCGCCGTAGCGTAAATCTGCCACCGCAATGCGGTGCGCATGGGCCTGCTCTCGATGCGTGCAATCACTCGGATAGCTACTGAGCAAACTGTCGGATTTTACTAGTTTGGCAGGTGTAACGTCAAACCGCATTGCGTCGCACCATTCGCCTGCTCAGCGGGTCAGCCGTGAAATCAGGTCGTCAAGCGCATCCAGGCTGGCGTAATCAATGACCAACGCGCCGCCTTTGCCGCGCGGCTTGATTATTACATTGGTGCCCAATTTTTGCGCCAGATCTTCCTGCAGGCGCAGCACATCGCGGTCGACCGCGCGGCGTGCGCGCGCCACCGGCTTCCTGCCCGCGCCGCTCACCCGGCTCTCAACCTCGCGCACCGACCATTGCCTGGCCGCAGCTTCGCGCGCCAGTTCAATCTGTCGCGTCGCCGGCAGCGCCAGCAGCGCGCGCGCATGCCCCATATCGAGCTTGCCCTGGGCAAGCAGTTCGCGCACCGGCGGCGCCAGCTCAAGCAAGCGCAGCAGGTTGGTGACAGCGGTGCGCGATTTTCCCAGCACTTCCGCGGTCGCTGCATGCGTCAGGCCGAATTCCTGGGTCAGCCTTGCAATGCCTGTGGCCTCTTCCAGCGGATTCAGGTCTTCGCGTTGAATGTTTTCGATCAGCGCCGCCGCCAGCGCCTGCCTGTCCGGTATGTCGCGCACCAGTACGGGCACGCTGGTCAAGCCGGCGATACGCGCCGCCCGCCAGCGCCGTTCTCCGGCAACGATTTCGTGGCGCCCATCGGCGATCGGCCGCACCAGAATGGGCTGCATCACGCCTTGCGTCTTGATCGATTCCGCAAGTTCCTGCAGGCCTTGCTGGTTAATCTGCGTGCGCGGCTGAAATTTGCCCGGCTGCAGGTCCTTGATCGCCATGCTCGCCTGTGTTTCTTCAACGGACGCTGCTTTGTCATTGCCGCCGAGCAGTGCGTCCAGTCCCCGGCCCAGCCCTCTTGTTTTCACCATGCCTGAAAATTTCCTGTGGTTACTGGACACCGCGATTGAGCATCTCGCCGGCCAGCGCGAGATACGCCTGCGCGCCCTTCGAGGCTTTGTCAAATCGTAGCGCCGGCATGCCGTGGCTGGGCGCCTCCGCCAGTCGCACGTTGCGCGGAATGACCGTGCGGTAGACCCGCTCGCCGAAATGCGCAACGAGCTGGGCTGACACCTGTTGTGCGAGCGTATTGCGGGGGTCGTACATGGTGCGCAGCAGCCCTTCAATTTGCAGATCGGGGTTCAGGTGAGCGCGCACCTTCTTGATGGTCTGCACCAGATCGCTCAGGCCTTCCAGCGCGTAGTACTCGCACTGCATGGGGATCATGACCGCTTGCGCGGCGGTGAGCCCGTTGACGGTGAGCAGGTTCAGGGCCGGCGGACAGTCGATCAGGATGAAGTCGTATTCGCTCTCGACGCCCGTCAGCGCTTCCTTGAGCCGCGTTTCGCGCCGCTCGATGTCAACCAATTCGACTTCGGCGCCGGCGAGTTCGCGATTGGCAGGAATCAGGTCGAAACCGAACGGGGTGGCCAGGCGCGCCTGGACACAACTCGCATTGCCAAGCAGGACCTGATAAACCGTGGGCAGGGCTTTCAGCTTGAGCGTGCCCACGCCGGTGGTGGCGTTGCCCTGGGGGTCGAGATCCACCAGCAGCACCCGCTGCCTCGCCGCCGCCAGGCTTGCCGCCAGATTGACGCCCGTGGTGGTTTTGCCGACGCCGCCCTTCTGGTTGGTAATCGCGAGAATTTTCGCCATGATCACGCCCTGGACTAAGCCGGCTGCATCAGCACCAGATGGCGCTGCGCGCCCAGTCCGGGAACGGAAAGGGGGACGACGTTGAGTAATTTGACCGCGGGCGGCAGCTGGGCGAGCTCTTCATGCGGATAGACCCCTTTCATCGCAGCCATCATGCCGTCCTTTGCACACAAATGTCCCGCCGCTGTCGCGAACTCCGGCAAACCGGAAAACGCGCGCGAAATCACGACACCGAACCCGGCCTGCGGATGCCATGTCTCAGCGCGCTCGCATACCACTTCGACATTGGCGAGTTTGAGTTCGATTACTGCCTGCCTCAGAAACGTCGCCTTTTTGTGGCTGGCTTCGAGCAGGGTAATCTGTGACTGCGGCAAGGCCGTGGCCAGCGGTATGCCGGGCAGGCCGGCACCGCTGCCGACGTCGACCAGGCGCGGCGCGGCGACGTGCGGGACCACGGCCAGGCAATCAAGCAGGTGATGGCCGACCATCTTCTCCTCTTCGCGCACCGCGGTCAGATTGTAGACCTTGTTCCACTTGCGGATCAGCGCAAGATAATCAAGCAGACGCTGCTGCGCATCCGCGGCCAGCTCGAGCCGCAGTTCGGCGAGGCCCTGCGCGAGTTTCGCAGCAAGGCTCATGCCGATTTTTTTTGCCCGGCGAATCCCCGCTTGGCATGCACCAGCAGCACCGAAATCGCCGCAGGCGTGATGCCCGAGATGCGCGCTGCCTGGCCTATGGTCTCGGGCCGGAATCGATTGAGCTTCTGCTGCACTTCCACCGACAACCCGCGCAGTTCGCTGTAGTCGAGATCCTGGGGCAAGCGCGTATTCTGACTGCGTTCGCTGCGCGCTATCTCCTCGCGCTGGCGCTCGATATAGCCCTGGTACTTGGCCTGAATTTCCACCTGCTCCGCAACCTGCGCGTCATCGGCTGCAGGGCCGGCGCCCGGCAGCGTCATCAGCGTCGCATACGTGACGTCCGGCCGCCGCAACAGCTCCAGCAGCGAGTATTCGCGCTCAATCGCCTGTCCCAACACCCGCTCGGCATCGGTCTGCGGCAACAGCTTCGGGTTGACCCAGCTCGCCTTGAGCCGCTCCTGCTCGCGCGCGATCGCCTCGCGCTTGCGCGAGAAGGCATCCCAGCGCCGATCGTCGATCACCCCCAGCCGGCGGCCGATATCCGTCAAGCGCAAATCGGCGTTGTCTTCGCGCAGGGAAAGCCGGTATTCGGCGCGGCTGGTGAACATGCGGTAAGGCTCGGACACCCCGCGCATAATCAGATCGTCGACCAGTACGCCAAGATAGGCTTCATTGCGGCGCGGACACCATGCTTCGCGCTCCCTCGCGAACTGCGCGGCATTGAGTCCGGCAAGCAGCCCCTGCGCGCCCGCTTCTTCGTAGCCGGTGGTGCCATTGATCTGCCCGGCGAAGAACAATCCCGCGAGGGCGCGCGTTTCCAGCGAGCTTTTGAGTCCGCGCGGATCGAAATAATCGTATTCGATGGCATAGCCGGGCCGCGTGATGTGTGCGTTCTCCAGCCCCCGGATCGAACGCACCAGCGCACATTGCACGTCGAACGGCAGGCTGGTCGATATGCCATTGGGATAAAACTCCTGCACCGTCAACCCTTCCGGCTCGAGGAAGATCTGGTGCGATTGTTTGTCGGCGAAACGCGTGATCTTGTCTTCGATCGATGGGCAATAGCGCGGGCCGACACCTTCGATGACGCCGGTAAACATCGGCGAGCGGTCGAGGCCGTTGCGGATGATGTCGTGAGTGTGTGCGTTGGTATGCGTGATCCAGCACGGCAACTGCGGCGGGTGTTGCCCGCGGTTGCCGAGAAAGGAAAACACCGGCGTCGGCAGGTCTCCCGGTTGTTCGGTCATCACCGAAAAATCGATGCTGCGCCCATCAATGCGCGGCGGCGTTCCGGTCTTGAGCCGGCCGACCGGCAGTTCCAGTTCGCGCAGGCGCTGCGCCAGGCTCACGGCGGGCGGATCCCCGGCACGCCCTGCCTGATAGTTCTGCAGTCCGACATGGACCAGTCCGGAAAGGAAAGTACCGGTGGTCAGCACCACGGCGCGGGCGGAAAACCGCACGCCGATCTGCGTAACGACGCCGGTGACGCGATCTGATTCCAGGAGCAGATCGTCAACGGCTTGCTGGAAAATGCGCAAATTCGGCTGATTCTCCAGCCGGCCACGAATCGCGGCTTTGTAAAGCTGGCGGTCGGCCTGTGCGCGCGTGGCGCGCACCGCAGGACCTTTGCGCGAATTGAGAATGCGAAACTGTATCCCCGCCTCGTCAGTTGCTGCCGCCATCGCCCCACCCAAGGCATCGATCTCCTTGACGAGATGGCCTTTGCCGATGCCGCCGATGGAGGGATTGCACGACATCTGTCCCAGCGTTTCCACGTTATGCGTGAGCAACAGGGTATTACAGCCCAGACGCGCGCTGGCCAACGCCGCCTCGGTTCCGGCGTGCCCCCCGCCAACCACAATAACATCAAATTTTTCAATGGTTTGCATTATTCTGCTGCGCTGGGTCAAATGTCGAATTATAGCTGATCCCGTATTGGAAATGAATAGACGTAGCACACGGCACTGCAATGTTTCACGTGAAACAACCATCGCTTGCGCGGTTGTCGCGTGGCCTCATCAAAACGGCTCCGTCGGGATAGCTTGTCAGCCCCTCGAGGTGGCGGACGGCGGCTTGAGCATGACGTCCAAGTGGGGCGCCATGCCCTTGTTTATATTGAATTTTATCTTTAGTTGTGGATTTGTCACCGGTGGCGGTGCCTGCCCGGCATGGTTCCACGTGAAACATCGGCGCGTTATTTTCCTATACAGAAACGCGAGAAAATCTCTCCAAGCAGATCGTCTGCCGAAAATTCCCCGGTAATCGCCGCCAGCGCTACATGGGCGAGTCGCAACTCTTCCGCGAAAAGCTCCGGATTGCGGCCGTGCTCCGCTGCCCGCTCCAAGCATGCCCCGGCCTGTCTCAGGGCCTGCAAGTGCCTTTCACGCGCCATGTACAGCCCCTCCTCGGCGCCGCACCAGCCCGCGGCATCACGTACTGCCTTGCGCAGCAAATCGATGCCTGCTCCGGTTTTGGCGGAAAGCCAGACCGTGGCCTTAAGTGCGTCGGCCGCCGGGTCGCGCTGAAGCAGGTCGATTTTGTTCATCACGCGCAAACAAGGCAGGCGTGCAGGGAGTCGTTTCAGGATTTCCCGGTCTTCCGCCATCTCGCCGCGCTCTGCGTCGATCAGCAATAACACCATATCCGCCTTCTCGATCGCCGCCCAGGTGCGTGCAATACCGACTTTCTCCACTGGATCAACTGAATCACGCAAGCCGGCGGTGTCGATCATATGCGCGGGCATGCCTTCGATATCCAGTATCTGGCGTATCGCATCGCGTGTCGTGCCGGGAATGTCGGTGACGATCGCCACCTCCTCCCCTGCCATTCGGTTCAACAGACTGGACTTGCCAACATTTGGCTGCCCCGCCAGCACTATATGCATGCCCTCGCGCAGCAAACTGCCCTGTTGCGAGGCTTGCAGCACCGCCTGGAGTTGCCGCTGCAGCACGCGCAGCCGGTCTGTTGCATCCGAGTGTTTGAGAAAGTCTATTTCCTCTTCCGGAAAATCGAGCGTGGCCTCAACCAGCGCCCGCAGCTCGATCAGGGCCAGCGTAAGCTCTTGAATCCGCTTGGAAAACACCCCCTGCAATGAGCGCACGGCGCAGCGCGCCGCCTGCACCGTGGTGGCGTCGATCAAATCGGCTACGCTTTCCGCCTGCGCCAGATCCAATTTGTCATTGAGGAAAGCGCGCTTGGTGAATTCGCCCGGCTCGGCAATCCGCGCGCCCAGCTCGAGGCAGCGCTTCAGCAACAGCTGCAGCACCACCGGCCCGCCGTGTCCCTGCAGTTCCAGTACATCCTCGCCGGTATACGAATGCGGTGCGGGGAAAAACAGGGCGACGCCCTGATCTATCGTGCCCCCATGGCTGTCGCGGAAGTCGGCAAGCCCCGCGTGCCGTGGCCGCGGCATCTTGTCGACGATTTGTCTGGCCAAATCTGCTAGTTTAGGGCCGGAAATACGAACGACGCCGATCCCGCCGCGGCCTGGCGCCGTAGCGATTGCGGCGATGATGTCTGAGACGGCCATCGGCGGCGAGTATACCGGTTCTGGCTTCACGCGCGGGCGTCCGGGGCCGGCGCTCAGGTCTTGCGTGGCTGATTCCGGTTGTCGCGTTCCAACACGCGATTGATATGCCACTGCTGGGCGATCGACAAAATATTATTGATCAGCCAGTACAACACGAGACCCGACGGGAAAAAGAAAAAGAAAATGCTAAACGCCACCGGCATGATTTTCATGACTTTGGCCTGGACCGGATCTGGCGGCTCGGGATTAAGCCGGGTCTGAATAATCATGGTGGCCCCCATCAGCACGGGCAGCACAAACCACGGATCTGGAGAGGCCAAGTCATTGATCCATAACATAAATGGGGCGTGACGCAACTCGACGCTCGCCAGCAGAACCCAATAAAGCGAAATAAAAACCGGGATTTGCACTACGATCGGTAAACAACCGCCGAGCGGGTTGATTTTTTCGGTCTTGTAAAGTCCCATCATCGCCTGCTGCAGGCGCTGACGGTCGCTGCCGTACTGCTCCTTGAGTTTCTGCAGCTTGGGGGCGAGCACGCGCATTTTGCCCATTGAGCGATAGCTCGCCTGGGACAGCGGGTAAAACAGGAGCTTGATCAGCACCGTCAGTACAATGATCGCGACGCCCCAGTTGCCGACCCACTGATGCAGCCATGACAGCACCCAAAACAGCGGCACGGCGATGATCGTGAGCCAGCCGTAATCAATGGTGAGATCCAGCCCGAGCGCAAGTTTCGCAAGCTTGTCTTGCTCCTGCGGTCCGGCGTAGAGCGGAACCGTGAGCATCCCGTTCTTGCCGCTTTGTATGGCGCCAGCCGGCACGATTACCCCGGCTGAATACAGGCCGCCGTCGAGCAGGCGCGTGTAAAACTCGCGCGGCGCGCCATTCTTCGGTAACCAGGCACTGAAAAAATAATGCTGCAGCATCGCAATCCAGCCGTCGTTGCCGTTCTTCGGGTAGGGGGTTTTCGCTTTTTCAATGTCCCCGAAAGCGACTTTCTGAAATTTGTCCTTGTCGGTATAGACCGCTGCGCCTGTATATGTGGGCAACATTGCCGAATCCCCGTCCGGCGGTTTGTTGTCGCGCAATAGCTGAAAATAGGCGAAGGGCTGAACTTCCACCGGCCCTTGGTTGGAAATTTCATAGCCGACGTCGATCACATAACTGCTGCGGTGAAAACGATAGATTTTTACGACTTTCAGTCCGCCGCTCTCGGGCGCTTCAAGTCGCACTTCGATTTTGTCGGTTCCTTCGGCCAGCTCATAGCTGGTGGCAGATGCGGTGTAAGTGCTGCGGTGGTTGGGAAGATTGGCCCCGATCAAACCAGATTGCGCGATATAAACATGGTCCGGCTTGCTGTCAAACAGCACAAAATTCTTGTTTTTATCTAGCGTTGCGCGATGCTTCTTGAATTCCAGGCGCCGCAGATCGCCTCCCGCAGTATTGATTTCCGCGCGCAGAAAATCCGTCTCTACCTGAAGCGTATCGCCTTTGGGGAGAACGGCCGTGCCTTCGGGTGGCTTGACGGCCTGGCTGGCAACCAGCTTGTCGCCCGGCACAGGGGTCTGCGCCGGGGCCGGGATTGCGGCCTGCCCCGGCTGGGCACCACCTCGCTGCTGCTGGGAAACGGCTGTCGGAGCTGTCGGCGGCTGGTCGCGCTGCCAAGCATCGAGCAGCAAGAACACCGAAAATGAAAACACGAAAAAAAGAATAAGTCGTTGCGAGTCCATCGATTCTGTCCGCTTAGTTTTCTACGGCCGCACCTGCCGACGGCGGCTCTCTGCTGGCCAGACGCCCGTCCAGCCCCGCAAAAAGCGTCAGCAATTCCTGGCGCGCAATACCGTTGTTTCGTTTGGCAAGCCCTCGTTTCGCAAGCCCGGTACGCAGTTGAACTACGATGTCGAGCGCTGCGAGGCCGTGGAGTGCCAAGCGAAACGTTTCGCGCGCAAGCCGTTTACCACGATTGCGGTCAACCGCGCGCGGCAAAACTTTTTTGCTGGCAACAATGCCTAGCCGTGGTGAGGAAAGACCGTTCGGCTTGGCGCGCACCACAAACAAACGGCTGGAAACCACGCAGTCGTAAGCAAAGACCGCTTCGTATTCATGGCGTTTGCGCAAACGCAGCAAGCGTAGTTTTATACCGTGGTGAAACCGTTATTACAGTCACGCCGCCAGCCGCGCGCGCCCTTTTGCGCGGCGCGCACGGATAACCGCACGGCCGCCGCGAGTTTTCATGCGCTCGAGAAATCCATGGGTGCGCTTGCGGCGCGTTTTCGAGGGTTGGTAGGTCCGTTTCATGTGCGCCCGCCTTTTGCCTAAGTGAAAAACCCGCTATTACACCTTTTATCATGCTGATATGTCAATCCGGCCCTGATTTCGGGAATCCTCATCGCGTCTCGAGGATAGTTGTGGATAACTACCCCCAAAACGGATAAAATCTACCTTGTTTTTGCTCTATCCCGGAACTCCATAATAATCTCATGCGACGCCGTGCAAGATGAACAGTTTTTGGCGCTTCTGCCTCTCCCAGTTCGAAAAAGAACTCCCGGCCCAGCAGTTCAGAACGTGGATTAAACCGCTCAAATTCCAAGCCAACGGCAACACCCTTACGCTGGTTGCACCAAACCGGTTCGTGCTGCAGTGGATACGCGACAAGTTCTTCACGCGCATCCAGGAGTTGGCGGCTTCGCGCATCGAACATCCCGTCGAAATCAAACTCTTGCTTGCCGAAAAGGAAACCGCGGCGCATGCCCTACCGGTAACCTTGGAAACGCCCGCACCGCAAATCCGGCCGGGCACCAGGGATATTTCGCGCCTCAACCCGGCGTTTACCTTCGACACGTTTGTTACAGGCAAAGCCAATGAACTCGCCCGCGCCGCCGCCACCCAGGTCGCCGAAAGGCCGGGCACAGCATATAACCCCTTATTTGTTTACGGCGGCGTCGGCCTTGGCAAGACTCACCTGATCCAGGCCATAGGTAACCATCTTCACGCAAGGATGCCGGAAAGCAAAATACGCTATATCCATGCGGAGCAGTATGTTTCAGACGTCGTCCGTGCCTACCAGCACAAGGCTTTTGACGACTTCAAGCGGTACTACCACTCTCTAGATCTGCTGTTGATTGACGACATCCAGTTCTTCAGTGGCAAGAGCCGGACCCAGGAGGAATTTTTCTACGCGTTCAATGCGCTTATCGAATCTCACAAGCAGCTTGTCATCACTTGCGACACTTACCCGAAAGAAATTTCCGGGATGGAAAATCGGCTGATTTCGCGTTTCGGTTGGGGGCTTACTGTCGCGGTGGAGCCGCCGGAACTCGAAATGCGCGTAGCGATTCTGCTCAAAAAAGCCGAGGTGGAAAACATTACGCTCGACGAGGCCGTCGCGTTCTTCCTCGCCAAGCACATACAATCGAACGTCAGGGAACTAGAAGGCGGGCTCAAGCGCGTCCTGGCCTACGCACGGTTTTCCGGTCAGGATCTTTCCGTGGATCTCTGCCGCGAAGCGTTGCGCGACTTGCTTGCAATACAAAACAGACAAATCTCCATAGAAAATATCCAGAAAACCGTTGCCGACTACTATAAAATCAAAGTCTCGGAAATGTATTCCAAGAAACGCAGTCGTAACGTTGCTCGCCCGCGTCAGGTCGCTATGGCTCTGGCAAAAGAATTAACCCAGCTCAGCCTCCCGGATATTGGCGAGGCTTTCGGTGGCCGCGATCATACAACCGTGCTTCATGCGTGTCGCAAAATCGCCCAACTCAAAACTGACAATACTGATATCACCCGGGATATCAATTCTTTGCTCAAAGTACTACGCTGTTAACCCTGTTAATTCATTATGGATAACATGTGTGTATGCCGGTATTTCCCAAGCACACCAGAATTTCTGCACAATCCATACATTTTGTCCGGCCCTTTGATACATAAGTTTTTTCAGTGCTAACGCCTTGATAAAAAAAACAATTCCAAACTACCCACAACTAACCGTCTCCCTTACTAGTCCTATTATTTAAAGAAATAACTAATATGAAACTAGTCCAAGTCAAACGTGACGCCTTGCTCAAGCCATTGCAGGCGGTCACCGGCATTGTTGAGAAAAGACATACCCTGCCCATACTTTCGAACGTTCTTATTGAGAAAGTGCAGGAAAAACTGACACTCGTTGCCACCGATCTGGAAATTCAGATATCAACGAGTTTTATTATCGATGGCAAAAAGAGCGGTGAAGATACGAGGCTGACTGTTTCCGCGCGAAAATTACAGGATATTTTACGTGCCCTGCCGGAAGAAGCAGAGGCCGCATTGGAAGCGCAAAACAACAGATTACAAGTGCGCGCAGGGAAAAGCCGATTCAACTTGCAAACGCTGCCAGCAGGCGATTTTCCCGTACTGGCAGATCCCGGGGCGGTACAGGCAAAAATCAGCCTGTCACAGAAACAGCTGCGCGATCTGTTATTGCTTGTTCAGTATGCAATGGCCCAGCAAGATATCCGGTATTACCTCAACGGGCT
>CAKKQX010000018.1 GCA_919902235.1 Burkholderiales bacterium | reverse complement strand
GTCGAGAACACCAAATCCGGTAATACGCAGCCCCGGGTCGATGCCGAGAATTCGCAAGGTGGTACCTTACGTGTCCAGCACGGCGGTGGTGAAAACGTCCTGCACATCGTCGACAGCCTCCAGCGCGTCCAGGAGTTTCTGCATGCGCGCCGCATCGTCCCCGGCAAGCACAATCTCGGCGGTCGGCTTCATGGTCACCTCGGCGAGCTCGGGCTTGAAGCCGGCCTTCTCCAGCGCGCGCTTAGCCGCGGAAAAATCATTGGGCCCGGTGATGACCTCCATGCTGCCGTCGTCGTTGGTGGCGATGTCTTCCGCGCCGGCTTCGATTGCGGCTTCCATCAGCCTGTTCTCATCAGTGCCTGGCGCGAACACCATCTGACCGCAATGCCTGAACAGGAAAGCCACCGAGCCGTCGGTGCCCAGATTGCCGCCGTATTTGGTGAACGCATGACGCACATCAGCCACGGTGCGCGTCCTGTTGTCCGTCATGCAATCAACCATCACCGCAGCGCCGCCGATGCCGTAGCCCTCGTAACGGATTTCCAAGTAGTCGACGCCATCGAGATCACCGCTGCCGCGCTTGATCGCGCGCTCGACATTGTCCTTGGGCATGTTGTTGTCGTAAGCCTTGTCGACCGCCAGTCTGAGCCGCGGATTGGCCGCGGGGTCGCCGCCGCCCAGCCGTGCCGCCACCGTGATTTCCTTGATCAGCCGCGTGAAAATCTTGCCGCGCTTGGCGTCCTGCCGGCCCTTGCGGTGCTGAATATTGGCCCACTTCGAATGTCCTGCCATGCAAACTCCTGCCGCAGCGAATAAGTCGTTAAAATGACGGCAATTTTATCATACCGACCTGTTGGAGCCCGCATGCCGCAACTCGCCAATCGCGTAAAATAACGGCGCAAGAAAGCACTCGCGGCATAATAATGCGTTTATTCCCCCGGACGCCGGAAATTATCATGAGCAGCAAGAAAGGGCTTACGGTCGGCAAGATTCGTGGCGCCCTCTACAAGACAGGCAAAGTTCTGGGAGACATCAATGCGGTCATCCGCGGGACCATAATCCAGCGGATACTGCGCCGAATTATGGGCAGCTGGGCCAGCCGGACCATGAGCGCCGTGCTCAGAGACCGGCGGCGATAGTGCTCGCTCCGGCACGACGTTCGATCCGGTCACTTCCAGCCATCGGCGCACTTGTAATATCAGTCGAATCAGGCTTGGCGAAGTGAACCGGAAAGAATCTTCCGCCAGCTATTTCGCGATTGGCCTGATGCTGGCGGTCGCCGGCGTCATCTGCTTCTCGATCCGGCCGATATTCATCAAGCTCGCCTACGCTTACGTCGTCGATCCGGTCACCCTGCTCGCGCTGCGCATGATTTTCTCGCTGCCGTTTTTCATCGTTGCGGCGCTGTGGCTGCGGCATGGCCAGACGCAACGGCCACTGGCGCAGCGCACCCTGCTCAGCGTCGCCGCTCTGGGAATACTGAGTTATTACCTCGCCAGTTTTCTCGACTTTCTCGGCCTGCAGTACATCTCCGCCGGGCTGGGACGCCTGCTGCAGTTCACCTATCCTACTATCGTGGTGATTCTGTCGGCGCTATTGCTGGCCAAGCGCATCACCACGCGAGACTTGGTAGCGCTTGCGCTGACCTACGCCGGACTGATGCTGGTCTTCGCGCACACGCTGGGCAGCGAGCATCGCGATTTCTGGCTGGGCGCTGCGCTGGTGTTCGCCAGCTCGACTTGCTACGCAATTTATCTTGTGGCAGGCAGTGAGGTCATCGCGCGCGTGGGTTCGATGCGCTTCTCCGCCTACGCCATGAGCGCCGCGAGCGTCGCATGCATACTGCAGTTTTTGCTGCTACGCCCATTCTCGGCGCTCGACCTGCCGGCGCCGGTTTATCTCTACGCGATCGGCATGGCGACAGTGAGTACGGTGATCCCGGTGTTCATGACCTCGGAAGCGCTGCGCCGCATTGGTGCCAATCGTGTCGCCATCATCGGCGCGCTCGGCCCGGTGACCGCCATCGCGCTGGGTTATCTGGGTCTGGATGAAGTCATGGCCCCGCTGCAGATCGCGGGGGCGGTGCTGGTGATGGTAGGCGTGGTGGTGATCAGCCTCAAGCCGAAGACAACAGCGAAAACCTGATACGTCTAATACGGCGCGCCGTCTTTGCGCTATCGCGCAGCGTCAGCGACACCCGCGGGTAAACGCCTCGCCCGCAGTCACGTTTTCCGCACATTTCAGCAGCTCGAAAATGTGCGTGTGGTTATATTTCACGGCCAGCTCGGCCGCGGTGTGCCCGCGATGAATCCTGATCCGGGGATTGGCTCCTGCGCGCAGCAGCGATTGCGCCGTTCCGCGGTGCCCCTGGATCGCAGCCATCATGAGCGGGGTATTGACGTAAGTCATGCCGTCCTGCGCGTCGGCATCCACGCGCGCGCCGCGCGCCAGCAGGAAACGCACGATGCGGTCATGGCCCTGATAGGCGGCATACGCCAGGGGCGTGTAATGATAGGCCTCGTTCTCAAGGCTGGCGCCCGCTTCCACCAGCATGCGCACCGCCTTTTCATGCCTGTCGTAGGAGTGCGCGCTGTTGTCGCGGCCTTCCTCGTAGAAAAACGCGGCAAGCATCAGCGGCGTCTCGTTCACCGGGGTGCGCGCATTGACGTTCGCACCGGCGGTTATCAGATAACGCAATATGTTGAGCGAGGCGGATTTTGCCGCAATGGTAATGATCGGTGTTCCCTCCGCATATCCGGGAGCGGGAATCCGCTGATTGATGCCTACGGCCCCCGATTTGACCGCCGCCCGGACATAATCGACGTCGTCGAAAACGATGGCGTTGTTCAAGCCATGGATATCCAATCGCCTGCCGTCCAGCCCAACACCAGCGCAGCCCGTCAACATGGACGCGAGCAGCATGCAAGCCGCGCACGCCCAAACCGATGTCAAGTTCCGGCTCATGGTTCGCCCTCCACCCCGTTATATTTCGTCTTCCTGCATCCGCTGAACCTGCGGATGCTGCGACCGGAGCTGGCGGTGGCTTGCGCCGTCACTTTTCGGTCACGGCACCAGTATAGCCCGCCAAGGTAATGCGCGGCAGCGTTTGTCCGTATTGTGCAACTCAGACGTTGAAGCGGAAGTGCATCACATCGCCGTCCCTGACGATGTAGTCCTTGCCTTCGAGCCGCATCTTGCCGGCCTCCTTGGCGCCCTGCTCCCCCTTGCAGGCGATATAGTCGTCGTAGGCAATCACCTCGGCGCGAATGAAACCTTTTTCGAAATCGGTGTGGATCGCGCCCGCCGCCTGCGGTGCGGTATCGCCCTTGTGTATGGTCCACGCCCGCACTTCCTTGGGTCCCGCCGTAAAATAAGTTTGCAGACCGAGCAGGCCGTAGGCGGCACGGATGAGGCGATTCAGCCCCGGCTCCTCCAATCCCATATCGGCGAGGAAAACTTTCTTGTCGTCATCGCTCATGTCGGCCATCTCCGCTTCCAGCGCCGCGCAGATCGCCACCACCGGCGCGCCTTCGAGCGCGGCACAGTCACGGACACTATCCAGCAACTTATTGTTTTTAAAGCCATTTTCATCTACGTTGGCAACATAGATCGCCGGCTTGGCGGTCATCAGGCATAACGGCCTGAGCAAAAGCAGTTCCTCTTTATCAAGCCGAATCGCGCGCGCCGGCTTGCCCTGGTCGAGCTGGGCGCGCACTTTCTCCAGCAGCGCGGCGAGCTTGATCGCCTCCTTGTCGCCGGCCTTGGCGGTTTTGCCGGCGCGCTGCATGGCTTTTTCCACCGTCGCCAGATCGGCGAGCGCGAGTTCGGTGTGTATGGTTTCGATATCGGAAACCGGGTCAACCCTGCCCGACACGTGCACCACGTTGTCGTTCACGAAACAGCGCACCATGTTGATGATGCCGTCGGTCTCGCGGATGTTGGCGAGAAACTGATTGCCCAGGCCCTCGCCCTTGGATGCGCCGGCCACCAGGCCGGCAATGTCGACGAATTCGACCGTCGCCGGCAGCACTTTTTCCGGCCGCGCCATTTCCGCGATCTTGTGCAGGCGCGGGTCGGGCATCTCGACGATGCCGACATTGGGCTCGATGGTGCAAAACGGATAGTTCTCGGCCGCGATGCCGGATTTGGTCAGCGCGTTGAACAGGGTGGACTTGCCGACGTTGGGCAGCCCGACGATCCCGCATTTAAGGCTCATAGGATGGTAAGTAGTAAGCGGTAAGCGGCGAGCGGTAAATTCAGCAACGGAGGCGACTGCTCACCGTTTACTGCTCACCGCTTGCCTGGGTTTTTGTATGCAGCCTGAGCATGGCCGCCTCCTGTTTGTCCGCCGCCAGCAGCGGCCACACTTCCAGGCTGCGCGTGATGGCATCAACCATCGCAGACCGCTCTTCCGTCCGCGGTGCATGCAAAACGTAATCAACGACTTCCTGCTCGGTGGCAGTGCTTTCACGGGGATGGCCGATGCCGATGCGCAGCCGCCAGAAATCCGCCGTGCCCAGCTGTGCCCGGATATCCCTGAGGCCGTTGTGACCCGATACCCCGCCGCCGAATTTGAGCCTGGCCACGCCGGGCGCGAGATCGAGTTCGTCGTGCGCCACCAGAATATCGGACGCGGCGATCTTGTAGAACCCGGCCAGCGCGCCGACCGCCTGCCCCGAGCCATTCATGAAGGTCGCGGGCTGTAACAGCCAGATTTCGCCGCCATCCGTCGCGAGCTTCGCGACGTCGCCGTGAAACTTCCTGTCGGCGGAGAATCGTGCGCCGGTTGCCGCAGCCAGACGCTCCACGAACCAGAAACCGGCGTTGTGGCGCGTGCCTGCGTATTTTTTGCCGGGATTGCCCAGTCCGACGACGAGTTTCATATTCGTATGTTAAAGCCTGTCAAACGCATCGCAAAGGCGCCCAGTCAACGCAAAGAAATCGAAAGCACTCCGTTGCGGGCCTTTGCGCGCTGCGTCCGGGGATCTGAAGATCAATAAAAAGCCCGCCATATCATGCGGACATGGCGGGCTTGGCGAAAAACAAACGGGATTATTCCTTCTTGCCCGCCTCTTTCTTGTCGGCTTCCTTCTTGCCCGCCTCTTTCTTGTCGGCATCCTTCTTGCCTGCCTCCGCGCCTGCAGCCGCCTCGGCCTCGGGCGCCTGGCCGGTAATCTCGGTGACCGGTGCCGCGACCTCATCCTCGGCAGCTACCGTCCTCGGCAACTGCACCGTCACTACCGCCGGGTTGTCGTGCTGGAGCTTGATCATCGGCGCGACCCCCTTGGGCAGCGCCAGATCGGCGATGTGAATCGAGTCGCCGACTTGCATGTCCTTGAGATCGACCTCGATGTACTCGGGCAGATCGTCTGGCAGGCACTGGATTTCGATCTCGTTCATCACGTGTTGCACCACGCCACCGCCCAGTTTGACGCCGGGACCGATTTCGGCGTTGATGAAGTGCAGCGGCACGCTCATGTGAATCTTCTTGTTCTTGTCGATGCGCTGGAAATCCACATGCAGCACCACGGCCTTCCACGGATGCATCTGGAAATCACGCAGCAGCACCTGTTCCTTGTTGCCTTCAACGGTCATGTCGAGAATGGAGGCATGAAACACCTCCATTTTCAGATGCCGCAGCAGCGCGTTCTGGTCGAGCTCGACCATCTGCGCCGTCTTGTTTCCCCCGTAAATCACGCCGGGGGCGCGTCCGCTCGTACGCAGGCGGCGGCTCGCACCCGTTCCCTGCTGCGTACGCGGAAATGCTGTAACTTCTATCTTCATTTCGTTCTCCTGAATAACGGGAGGTCCGCGACCAGACTCTCCCGACCAACGCGGATCCGGACCCATTCCGGCCCCACCAAACTACTCTACAAACAATGAACTCACCGAATCCTCGTTGCTGATGCGGCGCATGGTCTCGGCCAGCAGACTCGCCACCGTCAGCACGCGGATGCGCTTGCAGTGCTTCGCATCCTCGCGCAGCGGGATGGTATCGGTCACCACCAGTTCGTCGAGCTCCGAACTCGAAATGCGCTCGACCGCCTTGCCCGACAACACCGCGTGCGTGCAATACGCCAGCACCCGTTCGGCGCCGTGCCGCTTGAGCGCGGCGGCGGCCTCGCACAGCGTGTTGGCGGTATCGACGAGGTCGTCCACGATGACGCAGGTGCGGCCCTGGACCTCGCCGATGATGTTCATCACCGTCGCCACGTTCGGACGCGGCCGGCGCTTGTCGATAATCGCGAGGTCGGCTTCCATCCGCTTCGCCAGCGCCCGCGCCCGCACTACACCGCCGACGTCGGGAGACACCACCACCAGGTTCTGGTAATCGTGTTTCCACACATCGCCGAGCAAAATCGGCCCCGAGTAGATGTTGTCCACCGGGATGTCAAAAAATCCCTGAATCTGTTCCGAGTGCAGATCCATGGTCAACACGCGATCGATGCCGGCGGTGGTCATCATGTTGGCCACCACCTTGGCGGTAATCGGCACCCGCGCCGAACTCGGCCGCCGGTCCTGTCGTGCGTAGCCCATATACGGAATGGCGGCGGTGATGCGGCCCGCCGAGGCACGCTTGAGCGCATCGGCCATCACCAGCAATTCCATCAGGTTGTCGTTGGTCGGCGCGCACACCGACTGCAGCACGAAAACGTCCTTGCCGCGCACGTTCTCGAGAATCTCGACCATGACCTCGCCGTCGCTGAACCGGCCGACCTTGGCGCGCCCGAGATGAATATGCAGATGGTTGACCACGTCCCCGGCAAGCTCGGGAATCGCATTGCCGGTGAAAACCATCAATCTGTCGTAAGCCACCGTTGCACCTTTCAGCAAACTCCCGCCTGCACCCGGGATTCGATACCGCTCAAGCAGACCGGAGCCTGCTCAAAATGATGGCTGGGGAGGTAGGGATCGAACCTACGAATGCCGGAATCAAAATCCGGTGCCT
>CAKKQX010000017.1 GCA_919902235.1 Burkholderiales bacterium | reverse complement strand
CCTCGCCGTTGACCGGCACGATCTCGCTGACCGCTTCTTCGGCTGCGAGGACGACGCCGACGAGCTGCACCGGCGGCAATTCAACATCAACGCGCAATACGGCATCGAGATGGGCGACCTGGACGACATGCTGATGGTCGAGCGCGCGGGCAAGGAAAACGCGCTGATGGATTTCGACCGGCGCACGGATTGGGGCAGACCCGAGCCGCTGATGAGTCAGTTAACCCATGTCGTTCAGGAGCACGGCGCGCAGATCGTGGTGCTGGACACCGTGGCGGACGTGTTCAGCGGCAACGAGATCGTGCGCAACCAGGTCCGCCGGTTCATCACCGCCTTGCGCGCCCTGGCGATCAAGATACAGGGCGTGGTGATCCTGACGGCCCATCCATCGAACGAGGGCTTGAACAGCGGCAGCGGGATCAGCGGCAACCGGGCGTGGAACAACAGCGTGCGCTCGCGCCTGTATCTCACCAAGGACGGCAACAAGGACGAGGGCGACAAGTATGTGCGCTGGCTCAAGACCATGAAAAGCAACTACTCGGCCAACGGCGGGAAGCTCAAGCTGGAGTGGCGGCGCGGCTGCTTCGTGCCGGCCGACGCGCCGCGGGCCAGGGATTTCAGCGAAGCGGCGGAGGGCTGGTAGCATGCTCGTCAAGATCGTCGCGAGCCTGATGCTGGCCGGGTTCATCGCCTTGATGGCCTATCAGGAAGGGCACAACGCGGGAAGCATGGAGAGCATGGCGACGATGGGCGGCATTTGTCCTCCCGCCGTGTTCATGCCGCACATTACCTCGACGCCGCCGCGCTAGGCCAGCAATTCGTCCACCATCGCGGCCTCGCGCTCGGGCGCGCCGTCCAGCACCTGGCCGATGACGGCCTGCTTGTCCACCAGCATCTTCGCCATTTTCGCGTCGATCGAGCGATCCGCGACGATGTGCTGCACCAGCACGGCGTTGTCCTGGCCGATGCGATGCAGGCGGTCCTCGGCCTGCATCATCATCGCCGGCGTCCAGTCGAGTTCGGCGAAGGCGACATAGGATGCGGCGGTAAGGGTGATGCCGAGTCCGGCGGCTCGTATAGAGCCGAGAAACACACGCGGCCCTTCCGGTCGCTGAAAACTATCCACAGCGGCTTGGCGGTCTTGAGGATCGACGCGGCCATCGACCGTAACGCAGTCTTGAGCGAACGCCGATCGAAGGCCGTCGAGAACGTCATGGTGCCAGCAAAAGACGACGATTTTCGTTTGCTCATCCAGAACCCCTTTCAGGTGGTCGATCACTTTCGGCAGCTTCGCCATCGCCGTGACGTAACGCGCGTGCGCCAGTTCCGTCATCGCCATGTGGCGGCCTTCCTGCAACTCGCGCACGGCCTCGGCGTAGCCTTGGGCGCCGCGCTGGGGCAGCGCGCCCTTGAGCGCCGCCATGCGCTGGCGCGCCTTTTCCATCACCTCTTGCTCGGCCAGCAGCGGCGCTTCGTCGTCCAGCTCGACCGTCACTAGCTCGCGCGTTTTGGGGGGCAGTTCCTTCAGCACGTCGGCCTTGAGCCTGCGCACCATGAACCGCTGGCGCAGCAGGCGGTGGAGTTCGCCCAAACGCGCGGGGCTTTCGGCGTAGCGCATCATGTAGGCTTGGCGGTCACGGCCGAGACCTTGCGGATCCAGCAGGCGGCACGTCGTCCACAGTTCGGCCGGCCGGTTGAGGATCGGCGTGCCGGTCAGCAGCATCCAGTATTTGGCGGGGATGCGCGGGCGGTGCATGGCGTGGCCCGGCCGCTGGAAGCCCAGCACGTTGCGGGCCTGGCGCGTCTTAGAGTTCTTGAGCGCGTGGCTTTCGTCGCAGATCACCGCGTCCGGCCCCCAGGCGTCGATGAAGCGCCGCCATTTGTGGACGCTGGTATAGCTGACGATCAGCGCCATGGGCGCGTCCGCGAGGCCAGCGCGCGCCTCACGCGGCCAGGACGTGTTGACCAGCGCGGGGAATATCCCCGTGGTGTTCCAGCGCGCCCACTCCCTGCGCCAGTTCAGCCGAAGCGAAGCATTGCAGAGGATGATAACCTTGCGCACGTCGCGGCGCATGTTCACGCAGCCGATGGCCTGGATGGTTTTGCCCAGGCCCATTTCGTCGGCCAGCAACACGCGCTCGCGCGCCAGGGCATAGGCGATGCCGGCGCGCTGATAGCCCCGGTATTGCAGGCCCGCGGGCGCGGGCACATCAAGCTCGACATCGGAGCCTTGGCTGGCGAGTTCGGCGGCATGGGCCTCGAAGGGGTTGACGGTCAGCTCCATGCGCGCGGCGACATCGCAGGCCGCGAGGAACGGCTGGACGCGCTCGCGCACGACGGTCCACCAGCAACGACGCTGCTTGTCCCAGGACCAGCCCGCGCGTTTGATCGTCTCGCGCTCCCGCGCCGCCTCGAAGGGAACGAACGCCTCGAAGCGGTGGAGCGGACTGTGGTAGGTGATGTTCACGCGCGGTTCTTGGTCCAGCCACGAATCCGACTAATCGCTTCTGCATAGCCCAGCGCGGCCATGACCTCGCGGCGATTTTCCTTGCCGGCCCAATACGCGCGGCCCTCGGCCAGCGTGAAGTCATGGCAGCCGACAAGCGCACGTTGCTCGCCCTTCTCGGTGAAGTAGGTGAAAGCGTCCCATCCATCGGGTTGGCCAAGCATCGCCAGCGGGTTGTTGTCCGCGAGTTTGCCCCCGCGCAGGTAGGCCCCGCCCAGGTAGGCCCCGCGCAGGTCGGCCCCGCCCAGGTCGGCCCCGCGCAGGTCGGCCCCGCGCAGGTCGGCCCCGCGCAGGTCGGCCCCGCCCAGGTAGGCCCCGCGCAGGTCGGCCCCGCCCAGGTAGGCCCCGCCCAGGTAGGCCCCGCGCAGGTAGGCCCCGCCCAGGTAGGCCCCGCCCAGGTCGGCCCCGCGCAGGTCGGCCCCGCCCAGGCAGGCATTATTTTTGAAACCCCACCTGACGGCCAGACCGAGCTTCAGCGAATATGTGGCGCCCTCCTCGCACTCGATTTCCGCGACGAATTGAACCGCGCCGGTAAGGCGGTTTTTAACCTCGAATTTCATTTCGATTTCCCCGTTGTTTGAGCCGTGGCGCGTGTCGAGCCTCTATCGGCCTGTGTCCCCTGTCCATCCCATCCCAGGCGCACCACGGACGATCCTGGGGAGAAGGGCGGCCTACCTGGCCTTGGGGAGGGGTCAGCGCAGCGCGATAGGCGCCAGGCTGTTCACGCAGACCAGCCCAGCGAATTGCCCGCTAGAGTTGTAGACGTGGCAATGTCCCATCGTCCCAGCCCGCGGACAGCCGGCCCGTCGTACCATCCAACTCCGCTTCCTCACTCTGGCCTTACTCATCTCTCTATACTCCCCATTGCTAACTGCATACTCATAACCCTATACTCCTATAACCCTAACCTGTCAATTATATATTAT
Organism: Burkholderiales bacterium; assembly: GCA_919902235.1. GTDB lineage: Bacteria > Pseudomonadota > Gammaproteobacteria > Burkholderiales > SG8-41 > CAKKQX01. The sequence continues at coordinate 37,330 of CAKKQX010000017.1, read as the reverse complement.
GTACTCTATCTAGTTCTATAGAGTCTAACATGTGCAAGATAAGACAAGAGTAAGGAAGGTAGAACCTAGAATATATACACCTATTACTACTTCTATTCTTTCTTTCTTATAGTTCTTCTTAAGATAAAAGAAAGAACTAGAGTAGAGTATAAGTAGTTTAGAGTTATGAGTTATGTAAGTAGTAGTTGATGATAGATAGTTTAGAGTATATATCGCTATATGTAGCTTAGTGTAGAGTTGTGTATGATAGTACCACCTACCTGAAAGCATAGAGTTATAGTAAGCTAGATAGAGTATATAGTACTGTCTGTATTAGTTTCCAAAGCCTGGGTGGGTGGTTATGGTAGTGGGTAATGGGTAGATGTGAATGTGTGTGGGGAGAACGGTTGGTATTCCGACGGGGGTGAGAGAAAGTTGCCTATGCCATCCATAGTTCATATATCTTTTCCACTTTCCGGTTGACAGGAGTTAGGGCTGTGGTAGGGTGGTGTGAGAAGCGCCGACCTCCCAGGATGCCCGCCAGCGAGCTTTGAGGTACTTTTGGCTAGGGTGGGGGGCTCCGAGGGGGTTTCGGCGCACCACGGGTCAACCTTGGAGGACTGAGGGCATGTCTAGCGGCGGTGGAGGGGGCGGGATGGGCGGTGCGCGGGGGCTTTGCCCGGATTGTCTGGAACTTGGCGGCCTGCACCAGCCGGGGTGCCCTCGGATTGTCCCCCTCGACGTGGCGGAAAGCCGGCCTGCGGAGGCAGCCGGCCGGGACGGCGAAGCGCCGCGGATTGCGGTTCCGGCTGTGGCGGGCGACCTGGCCGGCAAGCCCGAGCGGCCGATCGAGGCGGAGTACGAGATTCGGCGGGACATTCCGGTTCCGGCGGCGCGGGGCGGTTCTCCGGCGCTCCGGGCGAAGTATCCGTGGGCCGAGTGCACGGTCGGCGATGCGTTCGTGGTGCCGGTGGAGTTCGGCGAGGACATCGCAAAGGTTGTAGCGCGGTTGGGGGCCATCGCGTACAAGCGCGCCAAGTCGGAGGGGAAGGGGAAGTGGAGCGTGCGGAAGGGGGCGGACGGCGCTCCCGAGGTCGTCGTGCAGCGGGTGGCGTGACATGAACATGGTTCCGGTCGCCTCTTCGAACATCGCCGCCGTGGGCTGGGAGGGCAACATCCTGGCCGTCGAGTTCACCAGCGGTCAGACCTACCGCTACACCGGCGTCTCGCGCGCCCTGTTCGACCGCATGATGAGCGCGCCGAGCAAGGGCGCGTTCTTCCAGCAGTTCATCCGGGGCAAGTATTCCGACGACGGGGGCGCGTGATGGCGTTCTGGCGGCGCCGACTACGGCCGGCCGAAACGGCTCCGAGCGAGGCGTGGGGCTGGTGGGGTTTTCTGACGCTGTGGCTCGGGCTGTGGCCGGCGTTCATCGTCGCGGCCGGGTTCGTCGGACATGGACTGACGCGCCTGTTCGACCTGGGCTGGGGGCTATGGCGATGGTAGGAAAGCCGAAGGCCGAGACCAAGGAACGCAACGACCAGATCGTGGCGATGAAGCTGGCCGATCCGAGCTTGAGCGGTGGCCAGATCGCACGGGATATGGGCCTCTCGCGCAACACCGTCCTCGCCGTCCTCGCGCGCCGCATCGCCGACGACCGGGTGCGCGGGCATAACCGGAGCCGAAAGGACTACCGTACACCGTTCTATGGGTGCTTCTTGGGGGCCTCGCGCGCACGGATCGACAGCCTGATGCGGCAAACCGCGCCGGGCCTGTGCCGCTATCCCTTCGGCGATCCGAAGGCGCACGAATTCCGCTTCTGCTGCGAGAAGGTTGTGCACGGCCCCTACTGCGCCAAGCACGCCGCGATTTGCTATCGCTCGGCACAGGGGGAGGCGGCATGAAATACGGCTGCATCCTGATGGATCCGCCCTGGGCCTTCAAGACCTACTCGGGCCGAAACACGATTGCCCACCGCTCGGCGAATGACCACTATCGCACGATGGACTTGCATCAGATCGCCGGGTTGCCGGTGTCGGAACTGGCGGCGCGGGACTGCGCGCTGTTCATGTGGGTCGTGGACTCGCACCTCGACGCGGCTCTCGATCTGTTCAAAGTCTGGGGCTTCAAGTTCAAGACCAGGGCATTCACCTGGGTCAAGACCGGCAACATCGGCATGGGCTACTGGACGCGCAAGCAGAGCGAGATGTGCCTGCTGGCGACGCGCGGCAAGCCCCGGCGCAAGTCCAAGGGAGTGCGCGAGATCATCGAGGCTCCGAGGCGCGAACACAGCCGGAAACCGGACGAGCAATACGCGAGGATCGAGGCGCTGGTGGGCGGCCCATACCTGGAAATGTTCGCGCGCCAGGAGCGCCCCGGCTGGAGTGCGTGGGGCAATGAGACAACCAAGTTCAATGCGGCCGCCGATGTCAGAGCCGCAGCCGACTGACGAGCAGAAGCGCGCCGCGATCATCGCGCGCTTCATGGCCGACCGCCGCCTGGCGCACTCGGTGATTTTCCGAGGCCGCCACGAAGCCGCCACCCCCGTCTTCCATGGCGAGATCATCGACGACTGGCACGGGCCCCATCCCCGCGTGCTCACCATGGCCTTCCGCCACGGGGCCAAGACCACGCTGGCCGAGGAGGCCATCATCCTGCGCGGCTCCCTGGCCGAGTACCACTACTGCCTGATCGTCGGCTCGACCAAGCCCCAGGCCCTCAAGCGCCTAGAGGCGATCAAGCACGAGTTCGAGACCAACGACTATCTGGCCGAGCTGTTCGGCGACCAGCGCGGCGACGCCTGGGCCGAGGACCGGATCATCCTCAAGAACGGGGCCTGCATCCAGGCGATCGGCCGCGGCCAGTCCATGCGTGGCATCAAGTATCTGCAATGGCGGCCCGAGCTGATCTTCCTGGACGACATCGAGGAGGACGAGGAAAGCCGCGACGAAACGGTGCGCGAGAAGTCGATCACCTGGGTGCTGGCGACGCTGCTGCCCGCCGCCGCGCGCACCGCGAACACCCGCATCCGCGTGGCCGAGACGCCGCGCGACCCGGATGGTCTGCCTATGCGCTTGAAGCGCAACCCCGGCTGGCAGACCAAGGTGTATCCTGTCGAGACGGTGGACGACGACGGCAGGCGCCTGCCGCTCTGGCCCGAGTTGTATCCACTGGAGGAGATCGACCGCATCAAGGCCGACATGGCGCGGGAGGGCAAGCTGGCCGAGTTCGAGCGCGAGTACATGTGCCAGGCCGACCGGCCGGTGGAGAAATCCTTCAAGCCGGAGAGTATCCGCGTGGAGATTTACCGGCGCACCTGGGAGCCAGTCTATTGCATGATTGACCCGGCGCGCACGGTCAAGGACACCAGCGCGCATACCGGCGTTTGCGCCTGGTCCTGGATCGGCCGGCGCCTGCGCATCTGGCGGGCCTACGGTGCGTTCCTGCGGCCCGACGAGATCATCGACGCCATCTTCCGGCTGGACGAGGAGTTCTCGCCCGTGTTGATCGGCGTGGAGGAAACCGGCCTCAACGAGTTCATCATGCAGCCGCTGCGCCACGCGATGGAGAAGCGCCAGCGCATCATCCCCGTGCGTGCGGTCAACGCGCCGCGCAACAAGATAGACTTCATCCTCGGCCTGCAACCCTTCCACCGCGCGGGCGAGATCATCTGGAACGAGGAGTTCCCGGACTTGCGCATGCAGCTTCTGTCGTTCCCCAAGGGCCGCATCGACGTGCCGAACGCGCTGGCCTACGCGCTGCGCCTGCGCCCCGGCCAGCCGGTCTACGAGGACTTCGACGGCAAGCATGTCGTGGAGGGCCTCAAGGCCGACCCGCGCCGCGTGTCGTGGCTGGCGCTGGGCTCTACCGGCGCGCTCACGACGGCGGTCCTCGCGCAATTCATCGAGGGCGGCTTGCGCGTGACGGCGGACTGGTTGCAGGAAGGCGACGCCGGGACGGCGCTCCACCGCATCGTGCAGGAGGCACAGGCCGAGGCCGGGCGGCGCGATCTGCGCTTGGTCGCCGGGCCGCAGCATTTCGAGCAGTGGAACAACGTCGGCCTGGCGCAGGCCGCGCGCAAGGCGGCGAGCGACGTGCGCGTGGGCGTCCAGCCGATCCTGGGCCGTCAGGAAATCGTGCGGCTCATGCGCACCAGCCTGCGCCAGATGCCGGCGCTCCAGATCGCCGCCGGTGCGCGCTGGACGCTCAACGCGATGGCGGGCGGCTTCTGCCGTGCGGCCGACCGGCGTGGCGTCGTGCAGGACATGCCGGAGCCGGGCGCCTACACCGTGCTGATGGAAGGGCTTGAGAGCTTCGCCGGAATGATGGCCGCCTCGACAGGCGAGGAGGACCGGAGTATCAATTACGCCCTCGCCAAGGACGGAACCCGTTACGTCTCGGCATTGAGGAGGCCCCGCTGATGGCCAAGCGAAAAGCCAAGTTCAAGTCGATGCCGTCGCCGGAAACCGCCTGCGGCAAGTCGGACGACGAATGGCGCGTCTCCAGCGCGCTCGACACCATCATGCGCGCGCAGGAACACATCGCCGACAAGCCGCTGATGAAGCGCATCAAGACCTTGGCGCAGACGAAACGCGAGCGGCTCCAGCGCATCGCCCGGCTGGAAAAGGCCAAGCTGTGAGCATGGGCTGGTTCCTCCTGATCGCCATGCTCGGCATGGTGTGCGGCGTCGCCGTTATCGCCATCTCCCTCATGGAGATGGAGGATCGCCACTACGATGGCTAAGAAAACCAAAAGAGACGAGGACATTTCGGATCGCAAGGAAATCCGCAAGGCCCTGCTCGACACGTTCGCCGACGTGGACAAGGGCTTCTCCGATCAGTGGCAGCGCGCCAACGACACGATGGACTGGTGGGACATCTACGACGCCAAGCTCGGCGGCCAGCAGGCTTACGACGGCAACTCCCGCATCTTCGTCCCCATCGTGCGCAACGCGGTCAACGCCCGCGTCACCCGCTTCGTCAACCAGCTATTCCCGCAGACCGGCCGCAACGTCGAGGTCACGACCGAGAACGGCGATATCCCGCATCCCCTGATCGCGCTGGGCGAGCACTATGTCCGCGCGTTGCGCCTGCGCACCGAGGTCGCGCCCGCGTTGGTGCGCAACGGCGACATCGAGGGCCAGTACAACCTCTATGTCGGCTGGCAGGAAACTTCGCGCTACACCGCCGTGCGCACCAAGAAGCCGCCCAAGATCGGCGGCCTGGAGTTCCAAGACCTGGAGCCAGTCGTGACGGTCGAGAACGAAACCGTGGTCGAAGCCGGCCCCTATGTCGAGGTCGTGCCGGACAGCGACGTGCTGATCCTGCCCGCGACCTGCGACAACATCTCGCAGGCGCTGGCGTCCGGCGGCTCCGTCACGATCATCCGGCGCTGGACCAAGGCGCGTGTCAAGGCCGCGCGGCGCGAGGGCTTGGTGCTGGAGAGCACGGCCGACAAGATCGTGGACGGCATGCGGCCCGAAGCCGGGAACCGCAGCAAGGACGCGAAGAAGGAACACGCCGACGCGGCGGGCATCAAGGCCAACGGCAACGTCGCCCAGGTCTATGAAACCTGGACCATGCTGGAGGTGGACGGCAAGGACCGCCTGTGCCGCGCGTTCTACGGCGGCAACGATCTGATCCTGGGCTGCAAGCTCAACCCGTACTGGTACGACATGGTGCCGCTGATTTCTGCTCCGGTGGAGAAGGTCTCCGGCTCGTTCAAGGGCGTCAGCAAGATCAAGGCCGTCGCCAAGCTGCAATACAACGCCAACGACATCGTGAACCAGGGCGCCGACAGTGCGACCTACTCGATGCTGCCGATCATTATGACCAACCCGGAGAAGAACCCGAACGTCGGCTCGATGGTGATGGACCTGGCGGCGGTCTGGATGACCAGCCCGCAGGACACGCAGTTCGCCACCTTCCCGGAAATCTGGAAGGAAGCCTTCGCCTACGTCGCCGGGGTCAAGAACCAGATATTCGAGACGCTGGGCGTGAACACGGCGATGATTACGCAGCAGACCGGCGGCAAGGGCAAGAAGAACCAGGCCGAGGCCGCGCAGGAGCAGCAGGTGGACATCCTCACCACCGCCGACGCCGTGACCGTGCTGGAGGAGGGCATCTTCACGCCCATGCTTCAGTGGTTCATGTGGCTCGATCACCAGTTTCGCGACGAGGACATCACCGTGCGCCAGTTCGGCCAGATGGGGCGGCGCGCTAGAATGGATAGCGTCGAGCCGATCCAGATGGGCAATCGGTATTTCTTCCGCTGGTTCGGGGTCGAGGCCGCGCGCAATGCCGCGCAAATCCAGCAGCAGATCGCCGCGATCAACGTCATCCGGGGCATTCCGCAGCAGCTCTACCAAGGCCGCACGCTCGATGTCGTGCCCTTCATCGAGCACCTGGCGGAGAACGCCTTCGGGCCGCGTCTCGCGCCGCTGATCTTCAAGGACATCCGCGAGGAGCTGGCGGCCGATCCGCTGGAGGAAAATCCGCTGCTGGCCGATGGCTTCGATCTCGACGTGCATCCGCTGGACGACGACATGAAGCATTTGCAGTCGCACATGGAGGCGATGCGCGCGGGCGACCCGCACCGCCAGATCGAGGCGCACATGCAGAAGCACAAGATGGCGATGCGCATGAAGTCCGCCGCGCTGATGGGCGGCATGTTGCAGGGTCCGGGCCAGCCCGGCGTTCCGGGGGGCGGCCAGCCGGGCGGCGGCGCCGCGCCGGGCGTCGCGGGCACGCCGAGGCCGGGCAGCCAGCCGGGGCCGATGCGGCCCAGAGGGCCGAACGGCTCGATCCATCAGGATCGCATGCCGGCAGCCGGCGCTGTCGGCATGCCGAGGAAAATGTGACGCGGCCCTTCCGCGACGGCTACTACGACACCGGCCCGGTCTGGGCCATCGTTTGCGTGCTGGCGTTCGTGTTCGCGCTTGCCGCAGTTTGACAACATATTGGGTGCGGCATATCTTCGCGCCCTATATCGAGTGGCTCCCGTAACCGGGCCGACCGCATGTCAGGCGTAACCTGATGGAGAGAGCAGATGCCGAAGGAAAACGAAGACCAGAAGCCCGACCCGAAGGAGGGTGCGAATGCAGCGACCGGCGCCGATGAGCAGGAACAGGACGGTAATGAGCCCGAGGCCGGGGACGACGAACAAGACGAGCTTTCCGGCGACGAGGGCGCTGATCTCGAAGAAGACGATGCAGGAGAAGATGTTTCCGAAGATGAAGGAGCGTCGCGCCAAGTAGCCCGCGCGCCGAAAGGCGGCGCGAGCGAGACGATCCGGGCGCTGCGCCGCAGGGCCCAGCAGGCGGAAACCGAACGGGACCAGTTGCGCCAACGGCCGCAGGCCCCGCAGGAGACCGAGGAGCAGGAACGACAGCGCGTCGCGCTGATGACGGCGGACGAAAAGATCGAACACTACCGGGCGAAGGACCGGGGCGAGTTCGGCAGGGCGTTCGGCGGATTGCAGCAGCAGATGGCCGAGCAGTCCGACGTGACGAAATTCGAGGCGCTATGCGCGCGCAACCCCACCGCCGCCAAGCTGGCCGACGCGGTGGAGGAAAAACTGGCGGAGATGCGCGCCAAGGGCCAGAACGCAGCGAGGGACGTGGTTTTGAAATTCCTCATCGGCGACCGAGCCTTGGCGCGGAACGGACTGGTCAACGGAAAGGCCAAGAAGCGCGCTGCCGAGGCCGTCGAGCGCGAGCGCGGCCGGGCCGCCAGCCCGCGCGGCGACGCTCGGGCCGAGCGCCGGCGCGGCGGCGATGAAAACACCCCGGAGGCGCGAGCGAAGCGCCTGGAGAATGTGCTAATCTAGCCGCGGATGGCGCGGCTGTTCTTGGAGGCTTGAACGATGCCCACGAACGTCGCGTCGCAATTTTCCGCCGATATCGAAGCCTATATCGCGGACGAGGTTCTGCCTCTCGCGCGCCGGCAACTGGTCGCGTACCAGTTCGGCGATCCGCTGACGCTCCCCGAGGGGCGCGGCACCACCTACACCGGCGCGCGCTTCAATCGCCTGCCGCTGCCCTTCGCGCCTCTGTCCGAGGGCGTGCCGCCCGTCGGCGAGACCATGACGATCAGCCAGGTCAGCGCCGTTGCCCAGCAATGGGGCGACAAGGTGACGATCACCGACGTGGCGGAACTCACGATCAAGCACCCGCTGTTCAAGCAGGCCATCTCGCTGACGGCGTTGCAGATCGGCGAGACGCTGGAGCGCAACTGCTACAACAGCCTGAACGGTCTCACCCAGGTGAACTACGTCAACTCGCGCGGGTCGCGCGCGGCTCTGGTTGCGGGCGACGTGCTGGACACCACGACGGTGATTCGCACGGTGGCGGCGCTGCAAACCCTGGGCGCTCCGCGCTTCATGGGCGACGAGCAGACCGACACGAAGCTCGAAGCGGACGCGGGCGGCGCGCGCGCCTCGGACAACCCGCGCGGAATGCCGCACTACACGGCCATCTGCCACACGCTGGTGGTCGGCGACTGGTCGCAGAACTCGACCGTCGTGCTGGCGCGCACCTACAGCGACCTCAACCGGCTCTACAACTACGAAATCGGCGAATGGTCGGGCGCTCGCTTCTGCGCCTCGAACATGGTGCCGAGTTTCACCGGCGTCGCCGCCGTGAACGGCGCCGTCACGGCTGCCGGCTCGCTGGCGACCAACACCTACTACATCCAGCTTACGGCCTCCGACACGCAAAACCAGTACGAGAGTCGGATCCATCAGGTCTCGGCCGCGATCGCCGTCGTCGGGCCGAACGGCTCGGTCGATGTGGTAATCCCCTCGACCCCGACCGGCTTCACCTGGAGCGTCTATATCGGCACGACCACGAGCCCGGCGAACTTGGGAGTGTGTTCGGCCGGCCCGACCTCCGGCCCGTTGCAGGGCATGGCCGTGCAGTTGACCGGCAACCAGACCGTGACGATCACGAACACGGGCACGGCGCAGACGCCGCCCGCGGCCCCAGCTACCGGCATCACCGTGTATCCGACCTATGTGATCGGGCGCGGCGCCTACGGCCAGGTCGTGTTGAAGAACGCGCAGTTCAGCTACCTCAAGGACGCGGACAAGAGCGACCCGCTGAACCAGTTGCGCATCGTTGGCTGGAAATGCTTCTACGGCACTTTGATTGAGAATAATCAATTCGCCGCCATCATCGAAAGCACCTCGGCCTTCTCCACCACGTTCGGTTGATAGAGCAGGGGCTGTAACCCGCTGGGCCATGTAGGCCCCCACCACTAAGGACCGGCGCATGGCGACTATCACCCTCGGCACGGACGCGACTACGACCCTGACGGCGCTGGCCTTCGATGCGGCCAATCTTGCGGCCGACATGGCGACGATCCAGCAGGCCATCAAGGACGACGTGAACGTGTCGCATCCGACGTGGCCCGGCGCGTTCGGCTTCAACGGCCTGCTCCACGTCCCGAATCGCGGCGTGCTCAAGGTGCTGCCGGGCGACTACATCGGCGTGGACGCGAAGGGCTGGCCGATCCTGGTGAGTGCCTATTCCATCGCCGCCGCGTCCGACTGGACGCACAGCTAAGGGGAAGCTTCATGGACGAGAAGAAGGGCTTCGAGGCCGAGATCGCTAAGCCGGTCGAGGAAATCGCGCCGGTTCCAATGTCCGGGCCCGGCGCCGCGCGCGCCGAGGAAATGGACGCGCCCCAGGGCCTGGACGCCGTGGCCGAGGATGGCATTCTCTCGGTCGACGAGATCAAGGAAATCGAGCGCGCAGCCGAGGTCAAGGCCGCGGCCGAGGAAAAGACCAAGGCCAAGCGCGAGGCCGAGGAGCAGGCGCTGCGTCGCGCGCGCGGGCGCCACGGGAAGGTTCCGGCGCTGCCCGCCACGGCCTACGAGATGGTGAAGATCACCGTCAACGTGCCGCCCGGAGCCGCCATCGGCGGCACGCGCACCGGCATCGTGCTCGACGGGCGCACCTACGAATACGGCCGGACCTATACCGTGCAGCGTATGGTGGCCGACACGCTGCGCGACAAGATGGCGCACGCCTACAAGCACGAGCGCGAGATCAAGGGCGAGAAGGTGTTCGGCGATCCGCGCCACCGCGAGACGGTCATCCACGGTCGCAGCGGCGTCGTCAACCGCGCGCCGCAGTTCGGCTCGGGCTTCTAGCATGGACGGGAAAGCCGCGAACAACCCGAACGCCAATATCGTCCCGCTCAAGAAGGACGGCGCCGCTCCGGCCATCGGCACGTCGCTCCAGGTGCAGATCGGCGACGGGCGCGTGTTCGTGCTGCAAACGCATTTCGCCCAGGAAGCCACGGTCGCGCAGCAGAACAAATTGCTCGACCGCATGTTCCTGGCGGCCGACCGGGTGAAGGCGCGCTACGACCTGGAGGCGATCGAGGACAAGCTGGCGCAGCTCGACCGGCTGCTGAAACGCTACCGCGAGGACAAGGCCAAGGCCGACGCCGAGGCCCAGGGCAAGAAGAACCATTGGGAGAAGAAGATCGCCGACTGCCTGGCGGAGCAGGCCAAGATCAGGAACGAGGACGCGGCGAACCATGAAAGCACCGGGCGCCGCGGCGCGTACCAGATCAGCCAGCGCGCGCTGGGCAAGGTGAATGCCTTCGCCAACGACATCAACCGCGCTAGGGCCGAGATCGAGAAGATCGAGAACGAGCGCAAGCAGCACGAGAGCCAGATGGCCCAGACCTTCGAGCGTTGCGAGGAGGACCGGGCCGGTCTATTGAAGCAGAAGACCGACAAGGGGCGGCTGCTGAACGCGGCCGAATAGGCCGGATGGCGCTGACCGCGACCCAGATCATCACCCTCGCCGTCCAAACGGCGAAGTGTCCTGGCTACACCTCCCAGGCCGGTCAGTTCTTCAATGCGATCCTTGAGGAGCTTGCCTTCACTTACGACTTCGATCTGTCGGAAGGCAGCACCAGCTTCGCCTTCAATCCCGCGCTGATCTCCACGTCCGACAACCCGAATATCTCGAACGGTATGGGCCCGTATCCGCTGCCGGCGAACTTTTTGCGCGCCATCGCCGGCGACGCAATGTGGTTCCTCCAGAACGTGCCCTATCCGCTGATCCCCATCGACATCGCCGAGCTGGATCAGCAGGTGACGCAGGCCGGGTTGCAGAGCTATCCGTACTTCATGGCGGTGGACATGAGCACGTCGCCGCCTGGCGCGTATTTCTATCCGGCGCCGAGCGGTGTCTACACGTTCTTCATGCGCTACCGCAAGAAGGGCGCGACCATCGCGACGCCGGAGAGCAGCGGCAGCAGTCCGTGGTTCCCGATGGACACCTACATGGTGACGCGGCTCTCGGGCGAGCTGATGAAGATCACGGGCGACACGCGCTGGGAGACGTTCCTGGGCGACGGCCCGGCGGGCGCTCAAGGGATGCTGCTGCGGTATCTCAAGATGAAGGATAACCAGTCGAACCGCTCGCAGACGGTGAAGCTGGACGGCCGCAGGTTCAAGAACAACTTCAGCAGCCTGCCTTCGACAAAGCTAGTGGGGTGGTGAGATGGGCAAACCGACGATCACCGACCCGTTCGGGCAGCTTGAGGATGAGCGCACGATCATGCTGACGGCGCTCCGCAAGTTGAAGAAGCGCGGCTCGAAGATCGCCGCCAAGGCGATCAAGGACGCCAAGAAAGTCGGGACCGGATTCATCCCCAGGAATGCCTGATGGCGAAAAACCGAAAGAAGGCGGCCAAAATCTACACACTTCCGGGAGTGGAGCGCCGGGATATTGGGCTTGCGGTGGAGGTTGGCCGCGTTCTCGACGGCGCGAAGAAAGCCGGCCTTTCCGATCTTGTATTGGTCGGGATCGATCGTGAAGGAAGGCTTTATGTCGCCGGATCGATGCCGGACATCGACAAGGCGGCCGGCATGTTGATGCGCGGCGTATGCTTCACGGCGGGGGCTACGATGGCTCCGGTTCGTGGCCTCCGTTTGGCGTGATCGATGGCGATCCGCAACTCGCGCCCGCTGAAATGGACGCCGAGCGGCATCAGCGACGCGCTCGACGGCGGCAACGCTTTCCCTGGGGCGATGACGCAGCTCGCCAATCTGATCCCCGATCCTACGACCAAGGGCCTGTTCATGTGCCGCCCGGCGGCGGTGGCGCTCGCCGGCTTCCCGCCCAGCCCGGCGATCACCGCCTTCATCAGCGCGTCGCTGGTGGTGGGCAACCAGATTTATTTCATGGCGGGCATATCGGGCGGTGTGGACCGGCCCTACTGCTACGACCTGTCGGCCAACGCCTTCGTGGCGGTCTCGGGCGTGGTGCCGAGTGGCGGCGGCGCGAACTGCCCGACCAGCCAGTTGTCCACCGGCGCATGGACGCCGCCGATAATGAAGCTGGTGGGCACGCGTATCGTGGTGACGCATCCCGGTTTCAGCGCGGCCTCGGGAAACTATGTCGGCTGGATCAACATCTCGACGCCGAGCGCCCCGGCTTGGAGTGCTGGCAACACCGCGACCAACGTGCTGCCGAGCGTGCCGACGGGCGTGGCGCAGTTCGGCGGCCGGGCCTACTACATCTGCGGCAACGCGCTCAACGCCTCGGACAGCGGCAATCCGCTGGTCATCACCAACGCGACGCAGGTGCTGACCATCGGCGACAGCACGGCGGTGACGGCCCTGGCGCAGCTTCCCCTGGCGACGACCTCGGGCGGCGTCGTGCAATCGCTGATCGCGTTCAAGGGCGCGGTCACGATGTACCAGATCACCGGCGACTTCGCGACCAGCACCTGGGCCGTGAACCAGTTGAACGTGGCGACCGGCACCGACGCGCCGCTGTCGATCTGCGACACGCCTGCGGGCATCGCCTTCATCTCGCCGGACGGATTGCGCCTGATCGACTACGGCGCGAACGTGTCGGAACCGATCGGCGACGGCGGCGACGGCATCACCAATCCGTTCATCAACGCGGTGACGCCCTCGCGCATCGTCGGCGCGTCCACGGCCGATACGCTGCGCTTCTCGGTGCAGAACAACGTCGCGGCCGGGACGCCCTGGCAGGAATACTGGTTCGATTTCTCGCGTAAGATTTGGACCGGGCCGCACACCTGCGCGGCGGCGGCGATCCAGCCTTGGGGCTCGACCTTCGTGATGGCGCCGCAGTTCGACACTATCGCGCTCTACACCAGCGCGGCCTATCCCTCGGCACTCGCCATCTTCACCGAGGACGGCGCGACGCTGACCTGGGATTTCCAGACGGTGCTGCTGCCGGACAGCGGCGGGATGAACGAGAACTGCCTGAACGAGACGGCCGTGATGATGCAGCTTCCGGCGCAGCAGCAGGTCGATTGCTCGTTCCAGGACGAGGACGGGACGGTGTTGAACAGCGTGTCGCTATTCAACAGCGCCAGCGCCGGGCCGGTGTGGGGATCGTTCACCTGGGGCGCCGCGACATGGGGCTCAACCTCGGTCTTAAAGCAGCGCCAGATTCCGTGGGAAAAGCCGCTGGTGTTCAAGCAGGGGTCGCTGCTGCTGCACGGCAACTCGTCGGGCCAGGTGCGGATCGGCAACCTCTACATGCGCTTCGAGCAGTTGGGCTACCTCTTGCAGGACACGGGGACGTGACATGAAGAAAATTCTGGCCCTCCTGGCGGCGCTGCTGTTTGCGTCGCCCGCCCAGGCGGTGATCTGCGGTTCGGCTCCGTTCAATTTGCAGGAAGGCACGACCGCCAGCGCGACGCAGGTGATGGCGAACTTCAACGCCACGATAGCCTGCGTGAACGCCAACGCGGCGGCCAACGGCGCGAACAGCGACATCACCAGCCTGTCCGGGCTGACCACGCCGTTGAGCGCGGCCCAGGGCGGCACGAACAACTACTACGCCACCGCCGTCACCAGTACGCCCAACACGCTGGTGGTCACGACGGTCTCGCCCAACGCTTTCACCCTGGTGGCCGGGAAAATCCTGTCGTTCATCTCCACGGTGTCGAACACTGGCGCGACCACGATGAACGCGGTCTCCACGGGCGCGACGGCGATCTACCGGGCTACCGGCAGCGCGGGCGTGACGACGCTGGGCGGCGGCGAGATCGTCTCGGGCGGCCTTTACAACCTGATGTACGACGGCAGCCGCTATCTGCTGCTGAATCCGTCCGTTACCGACGATCCGGGGGTCGTCAAGGACTTCGCCGGGGCTACCGCCCCGGCTGGCTGGCAGTTGACCTATGGCCAGATCGTGGCCCAGGCGGGCTATGCCGGGCTTTACACGGCGATCTCGACCAACTGGAACACGGGCGGCGAGGGCGCGGGGAATTTCCGGCTGCCGGACCTGCGCGGGCGCTTGGCGGCCGGCAAGGACGACATGGGCGGGTCGGCGGCGAGCCGTCTCACGGCGACGAGCGGCTGCACCGGAACGACGCTGGGGGCGACCTGCGGCGATCAGCGGATGCAGGCGCACACCCATGCGGCGGGAACCTATGTCGATAGCGCGGCGGCGCGAGGAATCTCCACGGGCTCGACTCCCACGCCTTTGCGTGTGACCGCCGATGGCGTCGGCTCCTTGTTTGGAGCTGTCGGCACGCCGCCGAACCTGGACATCGTTCGGCCGAGCAACGGGGCGGTCACGGGCGCGTCGGGCGCGGTATCGAGCGGCGCCGGCGGGTCGAGCGAGAACGTGCAGCCAACCGCCGTCGTGAACAAGATAATTCGCAACTAGGTGATGTGACCGTGCCTCCCCGCCATCGCAACGGCGCGGCCGATCTGGCAATTCAGTTCGGCGACCGCCTGACCAAGATCGAGACGATCATGGAAATGCGGATGAAGCAGGGCGACGAGTTCCTGAAGGATTGGGGCGCGTTCAAGCAGAAGCTCGATGTGATGAACGTCGAGTTGCTCGGACTGCGCGGCTTCGTCCAGGATGTCGAGGCGGTCAAGCACGACGTGAGCGGCCTGAAGAAGCACCGCGAGGACATGGAGCGCCTAAAGGCCAGGGCCACGGGCATCGCGTTTGGCGTCGGCATTCCAACGGCGGGCGGCTCGGGCATCGTGTGGGTCGAGAAACTGATGAAGTTCTTCGGCAGCGGCACTTGAAAAAAGAGGCCCCGCCGAAGCGGGGCTAGTTCAACAGGGAGGAAATCGTCAGAGGCACGGTCACGCGGAGCGACCGCACGGCATCTTTTTAACACAGGGGGATCGGGATGGCAATCCGCAGCCTGGAAGACCTGATAAAGCTTCACGAGGGCTTTCGCGGCTACATCTACGACGACGCCACGGGCGAGAAGCTCGGGCCTGGTGACAGGATCAAGGGCAACCCTACCTTCGGCTGGGGCTTCGCCTTGAGCGTCAATCCGGCGACGCAGGGCGAGTGCGGCATTCTACTGGCGATCCGGCTGTCCGGCGCGGCCAACGATGCAGCCCTGGCGGTCGGGCGGGAGGCGTTCAAGACGATCGCGCCCGCGCGCCAGGCGGCTCTGGCGGACATGGCCTATCAGATGGGCCGGCAGAGGCTGGAAGGCTTCAATCTCATGCTGGACGCGATTCGGCGTGGGGATTGGGACCGCGCGCGCGACGAGGCACTGGCGAGCCGGTGGGCGCGGCAGACGCCAGCGCGCGCGAGGGCGGTCGCGGACATGCTTTTGACCGGAAACTGGCCGGGTGATACACCTAGGCCGATGGTTTAGGAGAAATCCATGACCGCCAGCGCCGTCCCGCCGCCGTCCGCGCCAGCCGCCTCCAATGGCCCGTCGCGCTCGCTGATCCACAAAATCTCGCTGGACCGCGCCAACAAGCTGATGGCCTACGGCGCGGTGGCGGTCACGATCATGGTGGTGCTGGGGTTTTTCGCGCTGATCTTCGTGTTGCTGGCGCGGCCGGGCATCCAGATGTCCGAGACGATGGAAAAAATCCTACTCATCAACATCGGCACCCTGACCGCTTCGTTCACGCAGGTGGTCAATTACTACCTGGGCTCGTCGGCCGGGAGCGCCCGCAAGGACATCGCGCCAGCCGCCGCGCCAATCCCGGCGCCGCAAGGGGGCACGAAATGAAGTCGCTGTCGTTCTTGGAAGAAATGGCCGCCGGCATGCGCGACGCGCGCGCCGTGGGCCGCGGCCTCCTCCTGTCCGCCGCGCTGTTCGTCGTGGCCCTCGTCATGGCGTCGTGCGGCGGCATCCAGGCGAACCGCGAGCAGGCCAAGCTGGCTGCGACGGACGCCGAGGGCGACGTGGATCCGGTGAAGTTTCTCCTGGCGTTCACGGCGGCCGATCTGACCGTGGCCCTAGCCGACGCGCGGGCGCACAACGACACGGTATCGGCCCCGTGCTGGGAAAAGCTGCTGGAGAAGGTTAAGGGGTTGGGCGATCCGCAGGCCACGGTCGGGCAGGTGGCCGGCGCGTTCTCGGCCTTCCAGAAGAAGCGCGACCTGCTGAACAGCCCGAACTCGCAGAACACGCATAACGAACTGACCATCGCGTGTGCGCCGCTGATCATGGACGAGCGTCAGGCCATCCTCGCCATCGCCGGGAAGGTGGGGGTGCGCGGCGCGCTGATGTCGGTGGGCATCCCAGGCCTGTAATGGCCGCTCCGGTCGTAACGATAGCGGGCACATGGGGCCTGGAGACGGGGGCTAACGCCGATTGGTGGCGTCCCGGCTCCGAGTTCTGGCGGATGCTCAAGGAGGGCGGCTATCAGCCGCTCGACGACAGCGACCCGTTTTATTGGAGCACCGCGCTGGATGGCGTGGACAGGAACAACTTCCATTGGGACGCGGCCGGCCGCGCGCTGGCGTGGTACGCGGCTCTCAAATGCCCCGGTCGCATGGTTTCGCTGATCGCGCATTCCCATGGCGGCCAGGTCGCGGCTTATGCCGCGCGTTTCGGCCTGCGGATAGATACTGTCGTCACGGTCGCGACGCCCGTGCGCGCGGACATGGGCGACGAATACCGGGCGCTGCGCGATCGCTCGCTGCGCTGGGTCCACATCTACACCGACGAGGAAAAGGGCACTCCGTGGCAGCGCCTGGGCGAGCTGGGCCTGAACACGCTGGGCGGCAAGATCAACCAGGCGATGCCGCTATGCGCCGAGAACGTCTACTATCCCAAGGAAACGCACGGCAGTTTGGTCGCGGCCGCCGATCTGTGGCGGCCGTCTCCCGACGGCGAGGGCTGGCGGAGCATGCTCGGGCCCTTGCGGTAGCGTACAAGCGGGGGTATTGTCCCCCGCGCAACGGCCCTAGGGCTTGATCGCTGGAGGCGACGATGAAGGACTTTCTGCGGAAAATCTTCTCGGGCATCGTGGTCGGCCTGGGCCTCATGGTCGGGGTGCTGGTCATCCCCGGCGTCTATGCGGGCAGCCTGTCGCTGTTCACCGGCCCAGGCACCGCCACCACGTCGGTCCAGTTCCCCGCCGCGCTGCGCGATCTGAACACGCTCATCAACAACATCAACTCGACCGTGGCTCCTGGGGGCACCGGCACGCCGCGCACCAATTTCCTCATCACCGGCGGCCTGTCCAATCCCGGCCTAGTCCAGTTCGCCGGAACCGGCGCGTGGACGGCCAACGGCACCGTGGCCGTGACCACGACCTCGCTCGGCCCGACGGGAGCGAGCACGACCATCGTGAAGTGGTTCACCGTGCGCGACGACACCGGGGCGCTGCGCTACGTCCCCGCCTACTAGCATCGCCAGGAACGCCAGGAACGCGGCCTGCGTGACCAGAACCTCGAACAGGAACATGTTCGAGACGGCGTAGCAGACCAGGAACCCGATCAGGATGGGCTGCTTGCGGGCAGCCGAGGCAGCGGCCAGGAAGAGGGCCACGTAGGCGCCCGCCCCCAGCAAGCCGCCTTCCACCATTTTGTCCAGCAGCAGGTTGTGCGCGCGGTCGTAGGGTAGCATCCCCTGCGGCGCGCCCTTGTCCGCCAGCATCAGGAAAGCCTGCGCGAAGCCTTCGTGGCCCCATCCCAGCACGGGATGGCGCGTGAAGGCATCGAGCGCCACGGCCCAGACCTCCCATCGCTCGTTGGCGATTGTGGGGCGGAATCGGGCAAGCGAAGGCCAGTCGGGCAGGGCGTAGGCCACCATTCCGGCCAGGACCAGGGACGCCAGGCCGAAAATGGCGATTTGCTTGGCGCGCCAGCGGCCGGAGAGCCACATAGCCGCCAAACCGCCCAGGATGGCCCCTAATACCGCTCCCCGCGTCTGGGACAGCACCAATGACACCAGGCTTGAGGCGAACCCGAGGGCAGCCCAGCGCCGCCAGCCCGCCTTCCAGAGCCATGCCGCGAGAAACAGGCACAGGGCGGCATAGGTGCCGAGGTAGGACGGGTTGCCGATCGAGCCGTACACGCGGGGCGGCGTCGGAAAGCCGGTAGCGAACCAGCCGGCGAGCTGATAGACGGCCGCGCCCAGGGCCAGGAAGGCCACGATCATCATGCCCGCGAGATAGTGCCGCCAGAGCCCGCGCAGCAGCGCGGCCGCGGCCGCGAAATAGCCGAACGCCCAGACCAACGCCATGTAGCCGTCGAATCGCTCGATGGTGGAAAACAGCGCCAGGGACGGCCGCCAGGCCATGAGGTCGGCCGCCAGCATGGCGGCGGCGTAGAGGCCGAAGCACACGCCGATGACTCCCAAGCGGGGGAAGGTCATCACGCCGCGCAGGATCAGCAGGCCCAGGCAGACCGTCGCCGCATCGACGCATAGACGAAAAAACTGCGCGCGCGGAGCGATGAACGGAAACATCTGCCCAGGCACGACGATCAGCGGAACCAGCAGCGCGGCGAACAGCGCGGCCGCGCCGGCGAAGCGCAATCCCTTGTCGAATGTCGGCATGTTGCCCCCTTTTGCGACTAGGCATAGTATGCGCGCGCTCTGCCGGAGCGCGCTATCGAGGAGGGCTGAGATAATGCTGCGTCGTTTTGTCGCGGGCCTGTTCCTGGCGCTGGCCGTAGCGCTTCCCCTGGCGGCCCAGAACCCGCCGCCCACGTCCGGCGGCCTGTCCACCACCAGCTTCATCGCGGCGGCCAGCGACAACGCGGGCGTCGCCAAGGCGACCTTCGGCCAGGTGTATGGCCTGTCCCTGTCGAGCATCAGTTCCAGCCCGGCATGGCTCAAGCTCTACGATAAGGCGGCGGCCCCGACCTGCGGCACGGACACGCCCAAGGCGCGCTTCGTGATCCCGAGCCTGACCACGGGCGTCGTGTCGAACATCTATCTGGGTTGGGGCGAGACGTTCAGCACGGGCATCGCCTACTGCGTCGTCTCGGGCGCGGCCGACAACAGCACGGTCATCCCCGCAGCCTCGGTATTCACGATAAATTTGTTCTGGAAATAACGTCGTGGCGCGCATTCCGCTCATCTCGGGGCCGCAAGACCTGACGCAGAACCGCGCGGCGCTGAACAACCTCATCAACCAGATCAACGATCTGGATTTCTTCATCACCATCCTGAGCCTGATCTTCCAGGGCACGATCCGCACCGTGAGCGGCGCGTTCACCGTCGCCGCGCCGGTGTTCGTCTATTTTATCGAGCCCGCGGTCAATGGAGCTTCGACGGCGACGCTGCCCACCTCGGCTTCGTGGTACGCGGCCTATGGCCCGATGTTCCCGGTGATCTTCAAGGACAGCAAGGGCGTGGCGTCGAGCTTCAACATCACCGTCAACCCGGCCGGAGTCGAGACCATCGACGGGCTTTCGAGCTACGCCGTGGCGGGCGACCGCGCGGCCCTGGCGCTGCGCCCGCGGCCTGACGGCACAGGTTGGGTAACCACATGACGGCGCTTACTGAAAGGGACCGCGCACGATTTTGGAGCAAGGTCGAAAAGACCGATGGCTGTTGGATTTGGCGCGGCCCGCGCACTCAATGGAACCGGGGTAATTTTACCATAAGCCAACACGGGCAAAAGAGATGGCTTTCTTCCCACCGGGTTGCGTGGGAGATGGCAAACGAGCGGCGTGTGCCTGATGGTCTTTGTGTCTGTCATCGCTGCGACAATCCTCCCTGCGTGCGCCCGGATCATCTCTTTATCGGAACGCATGCTGACAACGTGGCGGATAAAGTTGCCAAGCGCCGCCATAGGTGGGGGAGCCGGGTGGTCGGCGCGAAAGTTACGGAAGCTGATATTTTGGAGATATTCCGCAAGAAAAAAGAAGGGTGGGGCGGCAGGGAACTTCGCTACATGTTTGGTCTTACACAGGGGCCGCTGTGGTGCATTTTGAACAGACGCACTTGGCGGCATGTTGAGGTTTCTCCATGAAGCCGTGGCAACGCCTTCTCGTCGCGACCGCGATCCTGTGCGCGGGCATCGTCGGCGCCCTGGCACAGACCAACCCCGGCGTCGTCACCAATCGTTCTGTCCTAATCTCGCCCGGTCCCGGCGTCGTCGGCTATCGCGGCGCGGCTCCCGGCACGGCGGGCTGGTGCCTGACCTCGAACGGCGGCGCGAGCGATCCGAGTTTCCAGGTGTGCGGGAGCGGCGCGGACGTTACCGGCGTCACGATTAGCAGCACGGACGGCACGCTCTCGGTGGGCGGGTCGCCCTGCGTCAGCGGAAATTGCGCGTTCGATCTGGGGCCGCTGGGCGCGAACAGCGTCAGCACCACGAACATCCAGGCCGCGGCGGTGACGCAGGCCAAGGTCGCCACGGACGCTATCACGACGACCGGAATCATCGACGCCGCCGTGACCTACGCCAAAATCCAGGACGTGACGGCTTCGCGGCTGCTGGGGCGCGGCACGGCCAGCAGCGGCCCCCCGCAGGAAATCACTCTTGGAGCCGGTCTCGCCATTTCCGGCACGACCATCACCTCGACCGAGGGAACGCTTACCGGCGTCACGATCAGCAGCACGAACGCCACGCTGTCCATCGGCGGCAGTCCGTGCACGTCGGGCGCGTGCGCGTTTACAGCCGACGTGGCCGCTCCGCTCACGGTTCCCTACGGCGGCACCGGACAGATCGCGAACACGAACCATGCCGTGTTGCTCGGCCAAGGCGCGTCGGCGATCAGCAGCACCGGGCCTGGCACGGCGGGCAAGCCGCTAGTGTCGCTTGGCGCGTCGGTTGACCCGGATTTTCTGACCCTCGGCCTATCGGGCGGCGGCACGGCGAACACCACGGCGGCCGGCGCCCGCTCGTCGGCGGGCCTGAATATCGACCAGATGACCACGTTGGGCGATGTCAATTACCAAATTCTTCCCACGGATCGCACGGTTATTACGAGCGTGGCTTTGACGCCAACCCGCACATGGACGTTGGCAGCGGCAAATTCGGTGAATGCTGGGCAGTCCGTTTGCATTTACGATAGCGCTGGAGTTCTCACCACCTCCGCGCCTTTGGCCATTGCAGTCACTGGCGGCGATACGATCAACGGCAGTTCCTCGAATCAGACTATCAGCACCGCGTTCGCTAGTGTGTGCTATACCTCCAATGGCGCGACGCGATGGGCGCTGGGCATCTCTCCAATTCGATTTGGAGGCACCGGGCAGACTTCATTCATTGATCGATCGGTGCTTTTGGGGAACGGCGCCGCCGCCATCAGTTCGACCGGCCCCGGCGCTACCGGCGAGTTCTTCATGGGGCTCACCGGCCTCGACCCGTACTTCACTCCGATCACCACCACGCAAGGCGCGGTCATCTATCGCGACGCCTCGACCTGGACGGCGCTCGCCCCCGGCACGAACGGACAAGTGCTGACGACGGCCGGAGCTGGCGCGAATCCGTCGTGGACCACGGCGGCGGGCAGCGGCACGGTCACCAGCGTCGCCGCCGGCACCGGCCTCACCGCTTCGCCGTCGCCGATTGTGGCGACCGGCACTATTTCCATGTCCGACATGGCCCAAACGACGATCAAGGGCCGGGCCAGCGGAGCGGGTACGGGCGCGCCCGCCGATCTCACCGCCACGCAAGCGGCGGCGATCATCGCCACCGTCGGCGGAGCGACGAAAAACAAAATCTCTTTCGCGACGCGCGACCTGACCACGGCCAGCGGAACCCAAGCGGTCACGGGCGTTGGGTTTGCCCCTGCGGTTTGTGTGTTTTTCGACGGCGTGTCGTCCAACGTCGGCGGCTTCGGCGCGTCCGATGTCACGACCAACATTTCGCTGACTATCGGCGACGCGGGTGCGGGGCTTACGCAGGCGTCGGCATCCTACGCCATCAAAGTCGGCACCAGCACCACGGCTTACCAAACCGCGACCGTGCAATCCATGGATGCCGACGGCTTCACGCTCAACTGGACGAAAACCAGCACGCCGACCGGAACCGCCGTCGTTGCGTATTGGTGCACAAGGTAGGGAGATCAACACGGCAACTTTTTATGTGAGCAAATCCGGCAACGCCGCGAATAACGGGGCCTCTCCTGGGGCATCGGCTACACCAGGACCATGAAGCGCACTGGCTTTTACACTGACGATACCCCCAACATAGCGCGCGGCGTAATGCTGCTTGGCGCTACGCGGGAAGAGCTTGCTCAAATTCTTGATGCATCCGAGGCCAATATTAAAGCGTGGGAGGCCAAGTATCCTGATTTTGCCGAAGCAATGAAGCAGGGCGGCGCTATGGCCGCAGCGCGCGCGGCCCGGACCGTGATCGCCAAATTCGACATGGCCGTGTTCAAAGCCAACGTCGCCGTGCAGGTCAAAATCGACGCATTGCTTGCCAAGCAGACGCCCGATCTGATGCGCGCCGCCGCGCTCGGCAAGGAGGGGGGCGTCCTGGCCAAGCTGGACGCCGACATCGCCGCCCTGCGCGCGACGTTGAAATAACCCGGCTTCGGCCTATACTGCGCGCATCCGTGCAAAGGAGACGACGATGAAGAACCCTGTCGAGAAGCCCCGCGCGAACGCCACCGGCAAGATGACCAAGATGGCGAACCTGCACGCGGGCATGAAGCGCCACAATCCGCCCGGTCACGACAGTTCGATGAAGATGGGGCCGAACAACATCAACGAGGGCGCGATCCGCTCCGGCACGTCTGCGTCGCCGAAAACGCTCGGCCCGCGCGACGCCTAGGCTTGCCCGAGACGAGCTACGGTTGGGAGAGCATCTCGCGCCTCCTGGCCGACGATCTTGAGGACATCGCTATAGAGCATTGGTGGGAAGTCGCGCTCGACAAGGGCCGCGTCCCGCTCAACCCGGATTGGGCGCTATACCAGCAGCTTGAGCGCATCGGCGTGTTCAAGGCTTTCGTCTGCCGCGTCGACGGCGCGCTCGCCGGGTACGTCTGGTTCTTCTTGAACGACCACATCCACTACAAGACCCTGCTGCACGCGACCTGCGACGTGTTCTACCTGCGGCCCGGCATGCGGCGCGGCCTGACCGGCTACACCCTGTTCCGGCTGGCCGAGAAGGCGCTGGCCCAGGTGGCGAAGGAACGGGGGCGCAAGATGGTCAGAATTTCCCTGGCCGAGAAGCTGCACCTGCGCGCGAAATTGCAATCCGCCAGCGGCAAGACTACCATAGGCAGGATGTTCGAGCGGCTGGGCTACAAGCCCGTGGAAACCGCTTACTGGAAGCTCGTGGAGGTTTAAGTGGTCGGCGTGGCGGCTGCGGCGATCCCGGCGGTCATCTCGGGCGCGAACATGCTGTTCGGCGATTCGGGCGAGCAATCGCCCAACCCGCCGCCCGTGTGGACGCCTGGCGCCGGCATGCAGCAGCAGGACTTCAACCAATATCGCGGGTTGATGGACCAATACTACAACGCCGCGGGCGCCTATCCCGTCCAGAATTACCCCGCGCAGAATTACGGCCAGTTCCAGCAGCAGGTCGGCGACCTGACGGGCGATCCGTTCGGATACGCCGCCCTCGCGCGCCAGGGCGCCGTGCAGGGATCGCAGATCGCTCCGCAGGTCGCTGGCTATCAGATGGGCGGTGCCGGCGCGCTCTACGGCCTGGGCCAGGGCGCGGCGCCGATGGCGAACCAGATCGCCCAAACCGCCTTCGACCCGCAGTCCGCGCTCTACGGCCGCACGCAGCAGCAGGTGCAGGACCAGACCGCCGCGTGGATGGCGAACCAGGGCATCGCGCAGACGCCCTACGGCGCGGGCGTCATGGGCAAGACGCTTTCGGACTTCAACATCGACTGGCAGAACCAGCAGTTGAACCGGCAGATTTCCGGGGCCTACGGCTACGGTGGCCTGACCGGCACGGCGGGAAATGCCTTCGACCGCGCCGGCGGCCTCGGCCAGGGCGCGATGAACACCTACGCCAGCGGCGCCGCGGCCCCGTACAACACCTATGCCGGTCAAATCCAGAACAACCTGTCCGGCTTGTCGGCGCTCAACCAGGCCGGGCAGCAGACCTGGGCGTTGCCGCAGCAGGCATTCGGCAATTACGGCCAGTACACCGGCCAGGGGCAAGCGCAGAACTACCTCGGCCAGAACGCGGCACAGCAGCAGTTCGGCAATCTCCAGGCGATGGGCCAGGGCTTCGGCCAATCCCTCGCCGGACTGTCGGGCGCGTTCGGGGATAGCAATTTCGACTGGAATAGCCTGTTCGGCATGCCGTCCAGCTTCGGATTCTCGTGATGGACCTCGGCGCGCTCGCCGCCTTCTCCAGCGCCGTCCCGCGCGGCTATAGCGGGGGCGTGGACGCGCGGCAAATCCAACAGGCGCGGATGCTCGAAATGGCCCGCGCGCGCGAGGCGATGGCCGATGCGGAAGTCCGGCGCGGCGGCGAGGCCGCCTTGGGGGGCTACTTCGGCTCTCCGATGGTGCCCGGCGCGCAGCCCTATCCGCCCATGGGCCCCCAGCCGCCGGCGCCCGGCCAGCCGTCGCTGCCCATGCAGCAGTCGGGAGCGCCCACGCCAATCATTCCCTGGGCGCGGCCGCCGCAGCAGCAGCAAGGAATGCCCGGCCTCCCCCCAGGCTCGGGAGCAGGAGCCCCCGCCGGCGGCGCGTTGCCACGGCAAAACCCCGCCGGCGCGCCGAACCCCACGGCGGGGGTTCCGAATTTCATGGACGATTTGCATCAGATCGCCCAGCGCATCAGGGCACAGAACCCGGCCATGGACGACCGCTCGCTGTACTTCGCCCTCGAAAAAGTGATGCCGGCGATGGGGCGGCAGGCGCAGATGGAAATGCTGGCGCTTCGGGCGGGGATGATGCAGGACATGAAGCAGCAGCAGCTTGAGAACCAGCGCCAGATCGCCGAAGCGCGCAATCAGGTGCAGCGCGACGCGATGACCTCGCGCGAGGGCGTGATGCGCGACATGGGAACGTTGCGCGCCGAGACGGCGCGCGATGTCGCCGGCATTCGCGAGAAATCGGCGGAAGAAAACCGGGCCTTGCGCGAGAAGCACGGCGCGGAAAGCCTGGAACTGCGGCGCACGGCGGAACAGCGCCAGCGCGACGCGCTGAAGATGCGCGGCGAGAAGGACCGCACCAAGCGCGAGGCCGAGGTCGCGCCCATGGGCCGCCTTTCCGAGGAGGCTGACGAGCTGGCCGCGCTGGTCGGCCAAGACCCGTCGCTGGTGGGCCTGAAGGGCGGCGCCAGGCGCGTCATCGGCTCGGTTGGCAGCCAGACCGGCCTGTGGGAAGGCGACAAGTCCATCGCCGACTTCCGCAACCGGATCATCGCGCTCCAGACCAACCTCAAGAACCAGGTCTACAAGTCGAAATATTTCAGCAAGAACGCGCGGACGGAGTTCGAGCGCCTGATGCCCGCCCTCGACGCCCTGGATAGCCAGGAGGACGTGTCGGCGGCGCTGGGCAACATGTCGAAGCAGTTGAAGGCGATGATGGCCGAGGGTGGGGCTGAACGGACGACCGCGACCAACCCCGAGACCGGCGAGCAAGTGGAGTGGGACGGGAAGGCGTGGCTTCCCGTTAAGCAATGACCGCCTCCGTCGCGCCGCCCCCGGGGTTCGTCCTGGACAAGCCCGTCCAGAATCGCCCCCGGCCGCCCCAGGGCTTTCCCGCGCCCCCTTCCGGCTTCGTGCTGGACGCTCCGCAGCCCTCCCAGGCTGCCCTAGGATCGACGCAGGCCGCCCCGGTGGGCTCGGACCAGCCCATCGCCCAGGACGTGCCAATGGGCGAAAAGCCCGTGGAAATGGGCCGCAGCGGAGCCAAGGGGTTGATGGGCCCGGTCAAGACCGTGGACGAGTTTAAGGGTCGCGACCCCCGCGTGGATTACAAGACCGGCACCAACTACAACGACGCCGTGGCGCTGCTCCAGGCCAGCTCTCCCAAGGAGGAGCGCAAGTACCTGGCGCAGCAATACGGTAACGAGAACGTGTTCCAGGACAAGGGCGGCACGTTCTACGTCAAGACGCCGGACGGCAAGCTGGTCGCGCCCGGCACCGCCGGGTTCATGCGCAACGCCATGGCCTACCTCCAGGCCGACGCTCCGACCGCCGTGGGCGCGGCCGGCGGCGCGGCCGTGGGCGGCATTCCCGGCGCGATGGTCGGCGGCGCGGCCGGCAAGGGCATCACCGAGCTTTACAAGATGGCGCGCGGGCGATTCGAGAAAACGCCCAGCGAGACGGCGCTCGACGTGGGCGTGACGGGCCTGGGCGCCGGAGCCGGGCAGGCCGTGGGGGGGGCCATCTCCTCGGCACCGCGCGCCGCCGTCCAGGGATGGCGGCGCTACCTGTCCGGCACCACGCCGGAAGCCGCCGAGACCACCATGCAGACCGCCCGCTACGGCGGCGTGCCGCCGATCTCGTCCTCGGCCCCGGAGGCCAAGGCGATGCAGTGGCACCAGGCGTTCGGCGAGAAGCTGTTCGGCTCGCAGATCGAGAAGCGCAACGTCCAGGCGATGGAAAAGCAGGCGCGCGAGGTGCTTGAGGCTTCCGGCCTGCGGGGGCCGCAGCTCGAGCAGGCCGCGCGCGAGGTGTTCGAGACCGGCGCGGCCACCAGCAGCCGCGCGGTCGATGCCGCCGTGGGCCAGCGTACGGTTGCCGTCGCCAAGCAGATGGAAGGCGAGGTGCAGCGCCTAGCGGCCGAGGCCGACAAGCGCATCGCCAGCGATCTACAGCGGCTCCAAGCCATCCCACGTCGCGCTCCAGCGGGGGATCTTGGCGCTGGCGTCGCCGATGCCGTTTCGACCGCGCGCAGCGAGTTCGGCCGAACGGCCTCCAAAATCTACAGCCGCGTGGATCAGCTCGCGGGCGGCGAGCCGGTCGTGCCCACGGGGCCGATCATGCGTGAGGCCGGAAACCTGCTGCGCGCCATGCCGAAATCCGCCGAGGGCCAGCCCATCTTCGGCGACGCCAAGGTGATGCAGACCATCCAGAACCTCGCCAAGCTGGACGACCGCGTGACCTTCGCCGACGCGCAGCGCATCCGCACGCTCCTGGGCGAGATGGCGCTGTCGCCCGACCTGACGCCGGGCATTCCCAAGCGCGAGTTCGGCCGCCTGCGCGACGCCGTGAATGCGGCTTTCTCGCTGGCCGCGCGCGACCCGCGCGCCGCCCCGGCCGTCAACATGCTGCGCACCGCCGACAAATTCTATGCCGAGGGCATCAAGAAATTCGAGGACGCCACGGTGAACCGGCTGGTGCAGCAGGCGCGCGGCGGCATGGCCCCCGATCCGGGCGTCATCGCCTCGCAGGTGCTCAAGCCGGAATACACGGCCCGTGCCCGCGAGCTGCGCAACATGGTTGGGGCGCAGGTCTGGCGGCGCGTCGCCACCGCCGATTTCGACAACATCCTGCGCGAAGCGATCGAGCCCGCCACGCGGCAGGTGGACGCGCGCAAGCTCGCCAACGCCATCGCCGAGCGCCGCGGGCTGCTGGACATCACCTACGGCCCCGCCATCGCCCGCGACCTGACGGGGTGGAGCGAGCGGGTGGCCGCGCGCGGCGGGAAAATCCCGGCGTCGCAGCTCAAGCCCGACACGTTCGGGCAGACCATGCGCGGGCTGGAAGCGGCGCAGACGAAGCTCGACGGATTCCTCAAGGACAATTTCATCGCCGCGCTGTCGAAGCCCGGCAAGATGCAGGACGGCGCGGTGGGCTTCCTCGCGCGGCCGGGGCAGGAAGCGCGCCTGGCGCAGGCGCTCAAGTTCTTCGGCGAGAACTCCCCGGAAATCCAACTGGTGCGCCAGCAGTTCCTGAAAGACATCCTGCACGCCTCGGTCAAGCCCACGGCCAGCGGCGCGGGCAAGACGATCAAGGGCAACACGCTGATGGACGCGCTCAAGCCCTACTCGATGGCGCAGCAGCGGATGCTGATGCCCGGTGGCTTGGACGACGACGTGCGGTTGATCGCTAAGAACGCGAATTTTCTGTTCCCGGAAAAAGGCTCCGACATGTCGGCAGGGCTGGCGGCGGGCGCGGTCAAGGCCGCGCTGCCGTTCGGCGCCATCACCGGCGGCGTGCCCGGCGCGCTCGCGGGCGGGGCGCTGGCGCTCAAGGTTGCTGGCGTGGCGTGGCTGACCAACGCCATCCTGTCCAGCCCCACGACCGCGCGGGTGATCGCCCAGGGCCTGCGCGAGGGCGGCCCGAAGGCCAAGGCCACGCGCGAGGCCGTGCATTACCTCATGCGCAGCGGCGGCACGGCGTTCGCCGAAAAGCGCAAGCCGCGCCCGCAGGGTGAGATGTCGCCGGAGGCGCGCTGATGGCGGCCGGGAAAAGCAAATACCAGCCGATCATAGACGTAGAGCGTAGGTGGCAGCAGCCGCACATGAAACTGCACCGGCTCGCTTGCTGCGATTGCGGGCTGGTGCATCGCGTACAATTCCGCGCCGTCACCTACCCAGCAGACCGTCGGAAGGTCTATATCGAATATCGCATTTGGCGCGATGGTCGCGCCACGGCAGCATATCGACGCGAGAAGAAAAAGCGGCGCTGGAATGCCTCGTGGCTTGCTGCGGATGCCGTGCGCGAGAACGAACGCCGCGCCGCGAAAAAGGCGGCGTAAGTTTCGAGTGGCGCCATGAGCAACTACGCCATCCGCCGCGCGCAACCGGCCAGTGATTGGAACGGCGAGATCGACGCGCCTAAGCTCCCCGCCGTGCGTCCGCTCGCGCCCGCGGCTTTGACGCCGGCCGAGTTCTCCGGCCTCGATCAGCCCAAGAAGGTCGCCGCGCTGGCGAACATGGGCCTCGACCATCTGCACACCGTGTTGGCGATGCCGGTGCCGGAGGGCGACCCGCGCACGGCGGTGCGCGTCGTGGAAGCCAAGAACGACGCCGCCAAAGTGGCCGTTGGATTGCAGGCACGGGTGGATTCGGAGAAGATGAAGGACCGGCGCGTGGACCGGCTGGCCGAGCTGATGAAGGCGATAGGCGATAGCGACGGAAGCGCCGCCAAGGTCATCGACGCGGTGAGGTAGGAGCCTCGTATTTTGTAAGTGCAATTCTCACAGCGCGGTCGCTTTCTTCAGCGCGTTCAAGTGACGTCTTCATCTGGCGATCAAAGCCGGGGGTGTACGGATCAGTCGGCAACTGAGCGTCGCATATTGAAGCTCAAGAAGGACGTTTGGGAGTTTTCGGTACAGATACATGACCAGCGATCTCGTCGAAGACTTTCTCAGCTAAGACGGCGGTTTCAACGTCATCTAGCTTGCGGTCACCTGGGTAGCCTCCGGGAAACCATTCTTTCAATAGAGCCGAAATCTTAGTTATGATCTCTCGTTTGGTAGCCTTCTCCATTTTCCCTCTCCTTTGAAGAGGGAACCATCACCCCGTTAACATCGCCGGCCTGTCGTGTAGAACACTAGGGCCAGTTCATGCTACATCAAGGTGATAATTCCCGTCATGTCAGCCTTCCTTCTTGTCGGGGCCGAACGGTTTGCCTTTAATGAACGCAAGATATTCTTCGCGGTTTTGGGCGGTCTTGATTTCGTAACCGTCGATGGCGAAGTCACCTAGAAACCTTCGCAGTTCGCGCTTGCCGACCGCAGGCGTAACGACGCCGCCAATGCGACCATCCTTGTGTGTGATATACGCCCATACGTCCGTCATCTCCTTATCCCTTCTTCTCTGCCCGCACGCGGCCCAGGAGGGCGCGGCCAGATTCGGTTATCCGAAAGCGCGTTAGACCAAACCCGCCGGCGCTGGCACGAGGGCGAGAATATCGGCGTACAACTCATTTGCTGCGTCAGTCATTGCCCTACGCCGCATTACAGTTTCGTCTGTGTGTCCATCAGGCGGTTTGCCAGATCGCTTCCATTGTTCGGCTCGCACTTTAATTTTCAATACACACTTCTCCACCGTCTCGCGCTCCGTCTGCGCGGCTTGGACGGCGAGGGCTTGGGCGATTACATCGCGTGGATCGCCGCCGCCGTTCAAGAACCAAGCTGAGCGGATTTCCATCGCAATCTCTTGCGCCCGCTCGCGCTGCTTGTCTGTCGGGACGGTCATTTGCTTTCTCCCTCGGCGAATTTGGCGAGAGCTTCATTGGCGGCGCGGAGATATTCTGCGTTGCTTCCAACCGGATAAATTGACACGTACCCCCTCACCATTGGCAGTACCAATTCCAGCGCCGCCCGCAACTCCCGCACCAGCGCCTTAAGGTCGTCGTAACGTTCTTCGAGAATAGTTACTTTGTCGCCCCATAGCTTGTTGTTGTGCACCACATCGTCCATCGGATCGCGCTCGGCCATATCAGTCACGCCCTTGGCAGCAACTGTGATTGCGTTGTGTAGGGTCATTTCCGCCTCCGCTTCGGCAGTTCGGCTGCTTTCAGCGCGACGATTGCCTGTGTCGTGTATAAGTACTTCTTAATGGATTTGGCCTTGCGCCACGGCGTATCTGGTTTTGTGTCATAGAACGGCGACTCACTGAAATTGTAGAGCGCACGCGCAACAGCATCTGTTCGCGGATCATGCTTCTGCTTCATGCGGGGCTGGCGGCGCGCCAGGGCGGCGCGCATCATGGCTCGCGCCATTCGATCTATTGGCTGTCCGCCAATGTATGGCGCGGTTACTGCCGCTTTATAAACAGCGTCCGAAAACCCCTTCTCCGCGTAGTACGTCAGCACCGCGCGGATCGCGGCGTCGGCTCTGGTAAAGCGTGTGCCTGGGGCCGTTATGGCCTGCACCACCTTCTCCCGCAGATCGTCGTTCGTCACTCCCATTTCACGTCTCCAAAAGTCTTGGCCGCCGGCTCCTGGTTGTCCAGCCTGTTGAGCCACGTCCGATCCGACCGCTTGCGCGCCTGGATGAAAAAAAAGTCGTTGCCGTTGCGCATTTTTCTCACCCGCGCGTAGAGGTCGTACAGCACGCCCTCGATGTTCATCGTGCCCGTGTAGTGCGGCGACCGCTCGCTGGTGCGCCGCAGGTTGGGGAACAACTGCCCGGTGTTCGCGGCCTGGATGAAATCCTTCCTGTCGGCCAAGCGTCACCGCGGCTGCTCTCGGTACTCGCAATCTTCCTTCTCGACCTTGAGGCCGAGCTTCACGGCGCGCTCGCGGAAATCCGGCAGCGCCCAGCGGCGGCAGTCCGTCTCGGTAGCGATGCCCCAGACGATGATGATCTGCGTGGGCTCCAGCGCGATCGGCGCGTCCACGCCCGCCGGCAGCGACAGCATCAGCACCACGGCCCAGGATTTCATGCGACCTCCGGCTTCTTGACCTCGATCACCAGATGATAGCGCGGGTGCAGCCCGAAATTCGAGGCGCTGTGCGGCATGGCGGCGTTGAGCCAGACCAAGTGCCCGACCGGCAAGTGCATGGTCGCGCTGCCGCAGTAGTTGAAGCATCCCGGATTCGTCGCCAGCGGTAGCAGAAACGTGTCGAACTCGGCGGCTTCCACGTCCTTGCCCCAGGGCTGCACGGTCGCTGGCTGAAGCGCCTCGATCCTGGCGGCGGCCACGATGTCGGCGGCGAGCGCGCGCTGCACCCGGTTGATGACGTTGCGCGCGCCGTGCCACGCATCCTTGCCCGCCGCCAGCACCGGCAGATCGTGTCCGGCTCCGTCGCGCCATTCCCGCAGCGGCAGCACGCCGGGAGTGCCCGGCATGTCGGCGCGGCGGCGCCAGAGCCCCGCCATCATGCCCAGCGTGTCGATGTAGGTGATGATGCGAAAGTTCACTTCCGGTATCCCGTGGGGGCGGGGATGCAAGAAATAACAACATCTTTAAAGCGCCATTCTTCAGTTATACTCACAAGGCCGTATATCCTCGGGTATTTATCAAGAATATTACCGTTGTAGAATGTCGCGGGATGGGGGGAGCGTAGCAATGCCTTGTAAACCGCGTGGGGGATGCCGCTGTAAATCCATGTCTCGCCGGTGATAAATCGAATGGCGAGCCGCCCGTCAGAATACAGCAACGAATCGATGCTGGATTTGCCCGCAGGGGAGACCGCTGGGTAGCGAGCCAACCCCCGGAAGCGCGATATTAGACGGTGTTGCTTTACCCACACGCCAGCAGCAACGCCCGCTCCCGCCGCGCCGATGATGAGCAACACGGATACGAGGTTGGTCATGCCCGCGCCATCCCTTCCAGAGCGCCCGTCAACGCCGGGGCCTGCATCGTCATGTCGGGCCGCACGATCTCGCTGATGCAGTCGTGCGGGATGTAGGCCCCGTCCGAGATCGCGTAGCCATCGGCGCGGATAAGCTTGATGAGCGCGGGCCACGGGATCACCAGGCCCGTGAACGTGTAGCACGCGCCGCGCTTCGTCCAGATCATGATGCTGTACGGCCTCACCGGCTCCAGCATCTGGGCCGGCGCAGGCGGAGCTGCGGGCGCGGTCACGACAGCACCTCAAACCAAAAAGCAGCGCCCCAACTAAGTATCGCCAAGGCTATCGAAACCCAAGCGAATGCGTGCGCGCGCCAGCCCATGAACACCGCATCTATGGCGCTCGAAAGAGCCATAGAGATCACGGCTGCGCCGAGGAAATGGCCTACCACCACGGCGCCGATCTCAAATGCGCGGAGCCTCACAGCTTTGCCTTGGCGAGCCGCTTGGCCCGCGCCTTCTTCACCGCGGCGTTGCCCGCGCGCACGGCGCTGCCCTCGCTCTGGCCGCGCTTGAGCATCGAGTTTGCGACTTTCGCAAACTGCCGCTTGCGCTTCGGCGTGTCGGCCTTTTTGGTGAAGCGTTTAGCTTCGTTCGGTTTCCAGGGCATTGGGCTTCTCCATCGGTAGGGTTGCGAGAATTTCGGCGATCCGCTTGCGGCAGATTTTGTGCGAGAGATTGTCCGTCACCGTGCTGTTGGATGCCGGACGCAGGCGTTCCTCCATGCGACCGGACAGATGGACGAGACAATCGCGGATCAGGTCGATCTGGTCCTCGCGCAACGCGACACGCATCTATCCCTCCATCCTTCGCAGTTGCCGCGCACTGGCGGCGCGGGTGCGCCAAGTCTCCCAGCGAGTCTCCATGTGCTTGATCGTCGCCTCGACATGCTCCAGCGCCTTGTACTGCTCCAGCCACCGCGCCGTCGCCTGGGCGTATTCCGCGCTGGCCTTCGCCGCCAGCTTCGCCTCGTCCAGGGACGGCGGCTTCCAGGCATTGGCCAGCACCATGCGCGGGTCGCCCTCGGGCACTATTCCGCCGGGATGAATGCCAAAGTCCGGCCTCTTGCGCGCCGCCAGCGCCTGCTGCGCCAGCACCGCCTCGCGCCGTTCGTCGGCCTCCTTGACCAGCGCCCGCAGGCCGGCGCGCTTTTTCAACTCCTCGCGAAACTCGCCGAGGAACTGGTCCAGCGCATCGGGGGCCGAGGTGTCGGTCACGTTAGATGCGCGCTCCCGTGGTCGCGTCGAAGCCGCCCTTCAGCTTGTTCATCTTGTCCTGGATACGCCCCAGCAGCGTCTCGACCGCCTGCCTGGGTTGCAGCCCCAGCTCGCCGATCTCCTCCAGCCGCTTCTGGTTCTCCAGCAGCACCGTTTCCAGCGCGGCATGGTCCGCCGCCGCGCCGGCCCGCGCCTTGATGGTCTCGAAATCGCGCAGGGCCTTGTCGTATGCCGGATCGTCCGGCCCGAGGGCTTTCCCGGCCGGGGCTGCCGGAGCGGGCGAGGGGGCCGGTTTTTGGGCCATGGGCACGTCTTGAGCGCCGGGCTGGTAGGCAGCCCCCGACCGGGCGGCCTGGCGCGTCTGCGCGCCCCTGGGCTGCACCTCGCCGGCGGCCGTCAGATCGGCGTCGTCCTTGTCGCCCGTGGGCACGAAGAACTTGGTGCGCAGGAACCGCTTGACCACATAGCTTTCGGCCGAGCCGAACGCCTGCGGCCCGCTGACCGGCACCAGGATCGAGCGGCTGTAGGGCGCGCTCATCGCCCCGCTTTCATGCACCAGCCAGAGCCGGTACTGCGCGTACAGCCACGCGCTTTCCTTGGCGTTCCCGGTGTCCCGGTCCGTTCCGCCCTGGCGCCTGATGTCGTAGCCGACCTCCTCGACATCGAGCGTCAGCCCGGCCTCCGCCAGCAGCGGCCCCATGAAGGCCAGGAACTTGTCGATCGACACGAACCCGTAGCGCTGATGCTGATTCGTGTCGTCGTAGCCGAGTTGCTTGACCTTTTTCATCACCGCCACGACGGCGGCCGCCACCTGCGGCGGCGTCGTGCGCGGCGCGGGCGCGGGCTGCGGCATTTCGTCGCGGACCTCGCCGGTCTCGGGATCAACGGCCATTCTTGTCCTCCTTGATACTCAACCCACGTTTGTCGCGCTTCGCCACGATGCCGTGGCCGGTCGCTTTGCCGACATCGGCCTCGACCAGGGCCTTCAGTTCCTTTTCGGCGCTCTTGAAGATCGCCACGCCGTCCTTGTTCGCCAGCCACAGCCCGGCGTTGTGCGCCCAGGCGTTGTTGCCCTGCATGTCCACGTCGCGGAACTCCTTGGGCGGCGCCGGCGGCTCCGCGGGCTTGCCGTTCGGCGGCGCGTCGTCGCCCTCCATGAAGCGCCAGAAATCTTCCTCCATCTGCAACAGCGTCTCGCCGTAGAAACTGTCGAAGTCCACCAGGACGCGCTCGAAGGCGCGGGTGCCGACCAGCACGGAGAGCACGGCACGGCGCGCGCCAGAGCACAGCATGTTGTGATGAAGCTGCGGCATGTAGCGCTGCACGATGGTGTCCATGTCCTCGAAGCCCGAGACGTGCTTGGCCTCCCAGATCGCGTCGCCCACAATGCCGTCCAGGCTGGCGCGCATGTAGGTGTGCGAGCGGCTGACCATGACCTTGCCGCGCTGCGTCACCGGCTCCTTGAACTGCTTCTCGTACCACGCGGCGTTGAACTCCTCGGTCCACTTGCCGAGCTGCACGGGCAGCACGTTCGATAGATCGTCCGGCTCTTGCAAACCTTTTTTCTCGCGCCAAAGGTCGTACCACTCGCCGGACATGATCTTGCCAGCCTCGGAGCCGCCGATGTATTTCCGGCGCTCCAGCTTTTCCTCGGGCGTCAGGTCGAACAGGACGGTCATTTCAGCTTCCCCTTGATGATCCACGTCTCGCCGTTCTGAACGCACTCGAAGCGCGCCGGGTCGAGGCTGAATT
The DNA here is from genome assembly GCA_919902235.1 of Burkholderiales bacterium. Taxonomy (GTDB): domain Bacteria; phylum Pseudomonadota; class Gammaproteobacteria; order Burkholderiales; family SG8-41; genus CAKKQX01. The sequence continues at coordinate 2,023 of CAKKQX010000017.1, read as the reverse complement.
TCTTCGCGTCTCGCGCCAGGGCGGCGGCGCACTCGGCCGACGTGTCGAACTTGGCGCGCGAAGAAGGAACGCCGTCGTTCGGCTGCCCGAGCAGCAGATACGCGGAGAATGCGGCGCCCAACAGGTCGATCATCGCCACTCCCTCGGGCTCGCGCCGCCCGCTCCCTCGATGTGCAGCGCCAGGCCGCGCATGCCCTCGGGCTTGCCGTCGATGCCCCACACGTCGCGCGGCACCCGGAAGCCGTTGCGGTACATCCACCAACGCAGCAGCAGCCACTTGGCTGTCAGGATCGGCTGGCGGAGTTTTTGCAACAGGCTCATTTCCGGTCAACCGTACAGAATGGAATTTATGTTGTCAACCGGAAAATTTCTGCTACAGTAGCGCGCGATGGCAAATCCGCTGGCCGCATATCTCGACACCGAGGACGACCGCGCCTATCTCCTGGCGCAGCGCATCGGCGCCAGCGTCGGCACGATCTACAACATCCGCGACGACAAGGTGGCGTTCATCACCACCAAGACGGCGCAGCGGATCGAGAAGGGCACCGGCGGCAAGGTCAAGGCCGACGCGCTGCTCTCCTACTTCGCGCACCGGAAATAATGCCCATCGCCGTGCCGCCCGTGTCGTGGCCGCGCCGCCAGCGCCTTGATCCCGTTGGCGGCGGCTATCTCGACAAGCAGGGACGCCGCGCCGCGTTTTTCACGCTGCCGATGCCGCCCAGCGCCAACAACATGTTCATCAACACCGGGCGCGGCCGCGCGCGCAGCGAAGCCTACAACGCCTGGATCAACGAGGCGGGATGGGAGCTGCGCCGCCAGCGCGTGCCAAAGCTCAAGGGCCGCGTGCGCGTGAACATCCGCCTGGAGCGCCCCTCGGTCGGCAAGGCGGACGTGGACAACCGAATCAAGCCGGTGCTGGACCTGTTGCAGACCATGGGCGTGCTGACCGACGACAGCCTGGTGTGGGACGTGCGCGCGGTGTGGGCGGCGCAGAACAGCGGCAAGAAAACCGTGCAGGGCGCGCGGGTGGGCGTCGTGGAGATGGACGCGCCTGTTGACGCCGCCGCGCCCAAGAAATAATCTCCCGACGAGAGTGGGGGCTAGGGTAGCTCCCGATAACCGCACGCAGGCGGCTGTCCCCACTTCCTCTCCTGCGGTGGGAACTGCGGCCCATGTTCTCCGATATTTCATTCGCCGATCTACCTGGGCCGTTTCCTGCGGGCCTGGACTTCCCCGCCTACCGCCGAATCGTCCATACCGCGAGTCCCATGCGCGACGAGGCGCGGCCGCGCGCGTTCCTGGCTTCGCTTGCCCTGCGCCCATCCTCGATGCTGCTGTGGCACGCGGAGTTATCCGCCATCGTGTTGCCGTTCACCTGCGACGACGGCACAGGCCTGTTCGGCTGCCGCCGCTACGTCATCGCGCCGGACGGCGCGCTGGTAGACATCGTGGATAGCGGCAGTTCCGAGGGCGCGGCCGTGCTGTTCGGCAAGCCGGTGGATGCGGCGGTCCTGGCGATCGAGCCGCTGGTGGCGCTCAAGACATCGCAGGCGATGGGGCTTCCGGCGCTGGCCTGCATGGACTACCGGCGCTTCGCCTATGTCGAATGGCCCGAGACCATGCGCGATGTGTTCGTGTCGCGCTCGATGCACCACACGCCGGAGCGCTTGGCGCTCCTGGCGATCGAGAGCCGCAAACGCGGCATTGCTGTTCACACGATGGAGGATTGATGGGCGATACGGTGCGCGGGCCGTGGCCGGGCGAGATAGCGCCCAGGCGGCAGATCGAGCAACTGGCCCCATGGTCGCCCGCGCGCTGGCAGGGCGCGACGCCGCCGCCCTACGACTGGATCGTGGATGGCGCTTTCCTGCGCGGCACGGTCGCCATTCTCTCGGGCGACGGGGGGCTCGGCAAGTCGCTGCTGATGCAGCAGTTATGCACCGCCGCCGCGGTAGGCCAGCCCTGGCTCGGCATGGCCACGCAGCACTGCAAGAGCTTCTTCTTCGGCTGCGAGGACGACGCC
>CAKKQX010000016.1 GCA_919902235.1 Burkholderiales bacterium | reverse complement strand
GCTTCGGTGTCGCGGTGCTCTCTTTCGCAAACCAGGCCGCGGCTTTTGACAGGATCTCCCGCTCCAGCTTGAGCTGCCGGTTCTCACGCCGCAGCCGGCTCAACTCCTGCCGATCTTCGCTCGTCAGGCCGCCGTCTCCTCGACCTGCGTCCCGCTCAGCCTGCTTGACCCACTGCCGGATCGACCACCCCGTGCAGCCAAACTCCTTCTCCAGATCGGCGAATTTACGCCCGGCCCGGACCAGCTCAACCATCTGGCGCCGGAACTCCGGCGTATACCTCCGTTGCTTGTTTGCCATTTCGAACACCTCTCTTTGTGACAATGAAGTGTCCACTGAAACGGGTCAAGTCCAATTGCATAATGTCGCGGCCACCTCCCCCGGGAGCTCGCGATGTCTTCGTGCGCTCCGTATCCGGAGTCGCTTCACAAGTCGCCCCAGCCCGGTGTCGATTGCGCCCATGCATCCACCGTTCGTCAGGAACGAGAGGCCAGGTTGATCCGCGGTGCAGGATAGCGCAATCTGCAACGCCCGCAGCTGCGGGCGTTGTTGCCTTTCGATGCGCAGATGGAGCTTCCAGCGCAATAAAACCGCCTACTTACCCCAGGGTTTGATGGCATCCTTGAGCTTGTTGTAGCCGTCGATGTAACGGGGCCGTTTGGCGCTGTAGATATTGTCGAACGTCACCAGTTGCGCGTCCAGCCACTTGGCGAGTTCAGTATTGCCCGGATTCGCGGCCTTGTACGCCTCGTTGATCAGCACGAAGTGGATCCTCGGATCATAGGGCTGCTTCTCGCCGCCGACCGTCTCATCGCCGGCCAGCAGGCGCAGCAGCATCGCATCCGCAGAACCCAGCGTCTGCTCGAAAATCGGCGCGCCTTCTATACGGTACATGACGCTGGTCATGTCCTTGCCGTTGGTCATGGTAAAGCCCATATCGGCCCAGACTTTCTTCATGCCGATACCCGACTTGACATGGTCCAGCACCATCTGTCCCCAGTCGCGCAGCACATCGGGCGCATCCGCCATCAGGTCCGTCAGCCGATCGCCGTCGAGGTCCGTCGCATAAACGATAGCCTTGCGCTGGCGGATCATGTCATGCAGCAACAGGCCGAAATTCGTATCGGAGATGTGCTCGTGGATCTCGCCACCCCAGTTTTCCATGCCTGCCTTGAAGTCCTTGGGGAGCAGCGCGACGATCGCATCGACGTTTGCCTTTTGTTCTTCGTAAGCATTGACCGAGTATTGCCGCTTGAGCTGGAACTTCGTGCCCTGCAGCAGCCAGCGGACGATGCCCGCGTTAATGGTATCTTCCTGAGCCTGGGTCGGCTTGGTGGCGACGCGCCCGATCTGCCCGGTTTCGTGCACCATTTTCAGGAACAAACGCACGGCGTAGGCCATCCTGACCCCGGGGGTGTTCATCTCGGAGTGGATGTTGCCGGTACCACGATCCACACTGAATTTCTTCTTGTCCTGCGAGTAAGGAAGACCGGGCATGAAACGCACGCTGGTAATGGTCCCGTAGGGACGTACATTGCAGTAGACCCCGGCAGCGGTGCGCAAGGGCGCGTTCGCGGATTTGCCGGCAACCACCACTTTTTTGCCGTTCTCGTTGACCATGAAGTCGCCGGCGGTAGACCATTTCAGCGACGTGTAATCCAGCTTGCCGAACCATTCGAGCGACGCCAGCTTGGTATCGTGGCGGAACTGCGCCATCATGGGCACGCCGAGGAACGGCAATCCCAGCACGTCGAGGGCCATCAGCGTGCCGTTCAGCGCAAACATGTCGGTGAACGCGTGCGCCACCGGCTTCACGTTGCCGTGCTGGTTTCCGCCTTCCCAGATGATCGCATCGGTAATGCCCCGCGGCTGGATCTTGGATCGCTTGTAGATGCTGTCCAGCAGCTTGAAGAGATCGCCGCCCTGTTCTTCCTGCGCGATTTTGAGCAGGCCGAGTCGTTCAGTCATGGTTTTTCTTCTCCATTCGAATTTGGTCAGTCAAGTATTGAGGTGAGGTGTTTCGGCGATCTGTCGGGGCATCCGCAAAGGGGCCATGGGCAGGATCGATTTTGCCACTGCTTGCTACTGTTGTTGGTATCGGCCTGCTTGTGTATCACGGATACCGTTGCACAGCGCTAGGTTGCGGCAGGGGTTCCGGTGGTGCGAAAAGCTGGGAATTATAACAGGGGTACTTGCGCTTTCCGCCACAGCCCAAATGATGGAAATGAAGGATTTGGCACCCATGCCTCGCACGCCGTAACCCGCGTGGGGTGATTTTCGTGCCCAGCACCATATTGAAGGCGGCCCGTGCCGGACATGACAGCACGTGCCGCTCATCAACCTCTGATCTTCCGCGGCGACACAGCACAAATCGAACAGCATCAATAAAACATCGACTTAGCCAAGCCATGGGGGTTAATGATCTATCGAGTGAGCGCACACTAATTTATACGTATATGAACAGCACTTATCGGCCCATAATTTGTGCTAATGCACGTAACAAAAAATTTATGTTGGCAAGCGGTTGGACAAGTAGCTATATTGGGTATAATGCAATGCAGCATAGTCGCGGTATTGATTTTCACATTATGAAATCAATGCTGCGGCTCCAGTCGTTCTGGAGCCCAATTACGAGGAGCGCACATGAATAACATGCCCCTTCTGCCCGAAGGTATGGAGATTCTTGGCAAAGTAACACCGCAATTCGCCGAAATACTGACGCCACAGGCACTCGCTTTTGTCGCCAAACTGTCGCGCAAATTCGAAGCACGACGCCGCGAACTGATGGCCATGCGTGCCCAGCGCCAAGCCGAATTCGATGCCGGCAAACTGCCCGACTTTCTGCCGGAAACCAAGACCATCCGGGAAGGCGACTGGGCGGTGGCTCCCGTGCCGCACGACTTGCAGGACCGCCGCGTCGAGATCACCGGGCCGACAGACCGCAAAATGGTGATTAATGCGCTGAACTGCGGTGCGAACGTGTTCATGGCCGACTTTGAGGACTCGAACACGCCGACGTGGGAAAACATGATCGAAGGCCAGATCAATCTGCGTGACGCAATCAGCCGCACTATCACGTTCACCAGCCCCGAAGGTAAAAGCTACAGTCTTAACCACAAACCCGCCACCTTGCTGGTGCGCCCGCGCGGCTGGCATCTGCCCGAGAAGCACATGCTGATCGACGGCGAGCCGGTGTCAGGCGCAATTTTTGATTTTGCGCTGTATTTTTTCCATAACGCCAAGGCGTCGCTCGCCAAAAACACCGGCCCCTATTTCTATTTGCCGAAACTGGAAAGCCACCTTGAAGCGCGGCTGTGGAACGACATTTTCGTCGCTGCGCAGCGCGAAATCGGCGTACCGCAAGGTACGATCAAGGCCACCGTCCTGATCGAGACCGTGCTCGCCGCGTTTGAAATGGACGAGATTCTGCACGAGTTGCGCGAGCATTCCGCGGGCCTCAACATCGGACGCTGGGACTACATTTTCAGCTGCATCAAGAAATTCCGTTCCAACAAGGATTTCTGCCTTGCCGACCGCTCGCAGGTAACGATGACGGCCCCCTTCATGCGCGCCTACGCCCTGTTGCTGGTCAAGACCTGCCACAAGCGCAATGCGTTTGCGATGGGCGGCATGGCAGCCCAGATACCCATCAAGGACGACCCGGTCGCAAACGCCGCCGCGCTCGAAAAAGTGCGCGCCGACAAGCTGCGCGAAGCAAGCGACGGCTGCGACGGTACCTGGGTCGCGCATCCCGGCCTGGTCGGCATCGCCAAGACGGTATTCGACGAACATATGCCCACGCCGAACCAGGTCCATAAAAAACGCGATGACGTGCAGGTCAGTGCCAAGGACCTGCTCGACTTTCAGCCCGAGCAACCCATTACCGAAGAGGGCCTGCGCAACAACATCAGCGTCGGTATCCAGTACATCGGCGCCTGGCTCGCCGGCAACGGCTGCGTGCCGGTCTACAACCTGATGGAAGACGCGGCGACAGCCGAAATCTCGCGCTCGCAGATCTGGCAATGGATCAGGAGCCCCAAAGGCGTTCTGGATGACGGCCGCAAAGTCACCAAAGAACTCATACGCAAGCTGCTGCCCGAAGAACTGGCAAAAGTAAAGCCGCTGCTGGGCGAGGCGGCCTGGAATGCCGGCAAATACGAAGAAGCGGCGACGCTGTTTGACGAAATCACCACCAACAACGATTACGTCGAGTTCCTTACTCTGCCTGGATACGATCGCCTGACGCGCGAGTTACGTGTGCCAGCGGAAGCCTGACTGTCGAACGCGCCAGGTTTGATGAAAACGCCTCCTTTCGCAGGGGGCGTTTTTTTGCGGGTAAGATGGCAGGCATGGCCTGCATCATCCTTTTCAACAAGCCTTATGGGGTAATGTGTCAATTCAGCCCCTCATTGCGTCCGTCAGGCAGCGCCCGCAACTCCCTCCGAGACTACCTGCCGCAGCGCGATGTCTATCCCGCAGGCCGGCTGGATGTCGACAGCGAGGGGCTGGTCGTGCTCACTGCCGACGGCATTTTGCAGCATCGCATCAGCGACCCGCGCCACAAACTGGCAAAAACCTACCTGGCCGAGGTCGAAGGGGTGCCCTCAGCCGCCGCCCTCCACCGCCTGTGTGCGGGCAGCATCGATCTCGGCGACTTTGTCACCCTGCCCGCGCAGGCGCGCGGGATAGAGCCGCCAGACTGGCTGTGGCCGCGCGTGCCGCCGGTGCGCTTTCGTAAAAACATCCCGACAGCCTGGATTGAAATCACCCTCAGCGAAGGTAAAAACCGGCAGGTCCGGCGCATGACGGCCGTGGTTGGACACCCTACACTGCGGCTCATCCGCTACCGGATCGGCGAGTGGACCATTGCCGGTCTCGACTCCGGCAGCTGGCGGGAACTGGTGGTGGATACGCCGCGCAAACGCATAGCGCGTCCAGCACGGCAGCGACTGTCAACCTCCCGACAATTCCGGCGTTAGTCAGAAGTCACTCCATTTTCGTGTCGGCACTCCAATCCACTGAAAGGAAACACCATGAGCAAACTGATTTCCACCCTGATCGCGGCGGCATTTGCGGCAACAACCTTCACTGCGGCGGCCCAAGCGCCGGCGCCTGCCGCTGCCCCGAAAGCCGAAGCGCCGAAGGCTGAGAAAAAGGCCAAGAAAGCGAGCAAGTCGAAGAAATCCACCACCCAGAAAAAAGCCAAGAAAGCCCCCAAGGCTGATGCGGCTACCGACAAGAAATAATTCGAAAAAAGCGCAGCAACGGGGTGGGGCAACCCACCCTTTTTTATTTAACATATTGTTTTAATTCATTTTTTCTTATTTGCCGTGTCACTGCGCCATGCCCACCGCCAATGTCAACCAAATTTGACGGCGGCCGTTAGACGGCGTTGACCGACAGTAGCGGTCGTTAATAATGTTAAACCAACGTTCCAATCACCGAGAGGAAATATCATGAGCAAATTTGTATCGATCCTGCTGGCTGCTGCTTTCGCCGCTGTGACCATTACCCCGGTTGCGATCGCCGCCGAGAAAAAAGAAGCAGCGAAGGTTGACTGCAAAGACGCGAAAAACAAAGACCACAAAGATTGCATGAAAAAAGACGCAAAAAAATAATAAGCGTCTGGGAACGCACCAAAGGCAGGGGAAACCCTGCCGTTTTTTGCGCCGCATCATCCGTGTCGGCTCCAGACGCCGTTCACGCTCACGCGACGCCCGCTTAACCAAGCTGCCCCGGACGGGGAAACAGCCGCGCTTGGTAATTGCCAATTCCCGGAATTTCGGCTAGTCTAGCCACGCTCGCATGAAGAGCCGTCAGCTTAAAAACGCTGGAATCAATATCAACCCAAGGGAGGAGATACAATGAAGAAGCTGCTAGCTGCAATTTTCGCGGGAATGTTTGCCGTAGCCTCAGCCTCGGCTGTGATTGCCGCCGAGAAAAAAGAAACAACGAAGGTTGACTGCAAAGACCCGAAAAACAAAGACCACAAAGATTGCGCGAAGAAAAAATAAGCATCCGGGAACACATCAAGGGCAGGGGAAACCCTGCCCTTTTTGTTTGTACTGCGATTCCGCCATTTATTGCTTGCTGACGCTTTGGCGCATCTTGCCATAGAGATAAAATACCGGCATGGCGCAAGACACTACCTGGAAACCCAACGTCACGGTTGCGGCAGTGGTTCAATTCGAAGGCAGATTCCTGCTGGTCGAAGAGCATACTGAACGCGGCGCTCTCTTTAACCAGCCGGCCGGCCATCTCGACCCCGCTGAATCGCTGATAGATGCCGCCGTGCGCGAAACGCTGGAAGAAACCGCCTATACGTTCAAGCCTACGGCGCTCATCGGCATCTATAACTACCATGATGCTGCCAAGGACACTACCTATCTCCGTTTCGCCTTCGCCGGCGAAGTGACCGGCTGCGATGCAAACCGCAGGCTCGATGAAGGCATCATCCGCGCTGCGTGGCTGACCCCGCAAGAAATCCGTGACAGCAGCGAACGCCATCGCACTCCGCTCGTCACGCGTTGCATGGACGATTATCTCGCCGGCAAACGCTACCCGCTGGAACTTCTTACGCATTATCCTGCCTGACAGCCCCATGAAAAAACGTATAGTCGTCGGCATGTCGGGTGGCGTCGATTCGTCGGTTGCGGCTTTGCTGCTCAAACAGCAGGGCTTCGAGGTCGTGGGTCTTTTCATGAAAAACTGGGAAGACGACGATACCGATGAGTACTGCACTTCGCGCCAGGATCTGATTGACGCTGCGGCGGTAGCTGACCATATCGGCATCGACCTCGAGGCCGTCAATTTCTCCGCCGAATACAAGGAGCGCGTATTCAGCGAATTTCTGCGCGAATACCAGGCCGGGCGCACGCCCAACCCCGACGTACTGTGCAATGCCGAAATCAAGTTCAAAGCGTTTCTCGATCATGCATTAGCGCTGGGCGCCGATTGCATCGCCACCGGCCACTACGCCCAGGTCCGCGAATCCGACGGTTTGTACCAGTTGCTCAAGGCCGAGGACGGCACCAAGGACCAGAGCTATTTTTTATACCGCCTCAATCAGCAGCAACTTTCCAGAACGATGTTTCCCCTGGGAAAGCTCTACAAGCGCGAGGTGCGGGAAATAGCACGCAAGGAAGGGCTGCCGAATCACGATAAAAAAGACTCGACCGGCATTTGTTTCATCGGCGAGCGCCCGTTCCGTGAATTTCTCAACCGCTACCTTCCGGCGAACCCGGGCGAAATTCGCATGCCCGAGGGTGAAGTAGTGGGACGTCATATGGGCCTCATGTATTACACTCTTGGCCAGCGCCAGGGGCTGGGTATAGGCGGACGGCGCCGCCGCCCGCAAGACCAGGACAACCGGGCGGACAATGACGACTGCCGCAACGACAACGACGCCTGGTACGTCGCGGGCAAAGAACTCGAACACAACCGCCTGATCGTTGTACAGGGACACAACCATCCGGCGCTGCTTTCCGACTGCCTTTGCGCAATCGATCTGAGCTGGGTCAGCGGCATAGCGCCGCATTGCCACTGGGTCTATGGCGCCAAAACACGCTATCGGCAAAAAGATGCCGCCTGCACCATGGCGCAAGTCGACGCTTCACAATGCACCATCGAATTCGCCGAACCGCAATGGGCGGTCACGCCAGGGCAATCAGTGGTTGTCTACGAAAGCCGGGTCTGCCTGGGAGGGGGAGTAATTCAGGGCGGCAGGATGAAGGGTGAAGAGTAAAGCGTGGCGGTAAAGCCTTTCGCCTTCAGTTTTGCGCTGGCGCCGTGTCCTTGAACGACGGCCGGTGGCTGCGCTTGTCGGCGAGCACCACGCGCGCTTTCCGGGTATACGGGCTGGTGGGCGTTCCGACCAACTTCATTATCTGGAAAATCTCATGATCAAGGCAAAATGGCGCGCGATTATAGCATCGGCGAAATCGCGTTATAGCCGCGCGAGCATCAAGGCAGGAGATGACTTTGCGATACAACTTGACGGTAAATTAACACGCAGGGTAGTCTGGCGCTGACTTCCTGTTCTACTTCCCGTTCTCAAACATCCACATATCGGAATCATGAATACCATCGCCGACAAATTCATTCTCTTCACCCAGCCCGGGTGAAGCAGCTGCCTCAGAACGAAAGAGTTTCTTTCGGAAAAAGGCATTAACTTCGTTGCAATTGATGTGCTCAACGATGCGCAGGGCCGCGAGCGGCTGCTCAAGTTTGGTGTGCGCAATGTTCCGGTAGTGGCCAAAGGCGAACAGTTCGTATTCGGCCAGAATCTGGAAGACGTTGCGGAATTCGTCGGATTGCAGGGCACCGGTCACACTCCGCTGCCGCCCGCGGAACTTATCCGGAAGTGGATCATCGTGCTGCGCGCAGTGCGGCGCTACATGCGCCAGATGCCCGCCGAGCGGCTCAACGAGCGGGTGATCGACAATCGCGGCCGTTCGATCCGGCTCCTGGGGCACCACGTCTTCCGCATCGGCGAAGCGTACCTGGAGACGGTTATCGACGGCGTTGAATACTGGATACAACACGCCAATGTCCCGCCCAAAGACGGCACCTTCATCAGCGGCGAGGAATTCGTACGCTACGGCGACGAGGTGATCGCGCGACTGCAAAAATGGTGGGAAGGACTGGCAGACAAGTCCTGCCAGCAGCCTCTCAAGACCTACTACGGCATGCAGCCCATGCATCAGTTGTTCGAGCGCTCGACCTGGCATTCCGCGCAGCACGCGCGGCAGCTGCTCGCTGTACTGGATCGTTTCGGCATTGAACCCGACGGCCGTCTAACCAGGGAAGATCTGGCCGGACTGCCCCTGCCTGAGCGGTTGTGGGAATAAGGCGCACCGCCAAATAAAAAAGCCGCGATGTCCGCGGCTTTTTTTTGGGACACACAGTCCCGTCTATTGAGCCTGAATGTCAGCGGCCTTGACGATCCTGGCGAATTTTTCCAGATCGCTCTTGATCACCTGCGCAAACTGTTCCGGCGTGTTGCCCACCAGCTCGTTACCGCCCTGGGTGGCGAGACGGTCAATGACATCGGGCATTTTGAGCGCGCGCACCACTTCGCGGTTGAGCTTGTCGACGATCGCCCTGGGGGTGCCGCCCGGCGCCACCACCGCCTGCCACTGGGTCAGTTCGTAACCCTTGAGACCGAGTTCGTTGAGCGTCGGCACGTCCGGCAGCGCAGAAGCACGCTTGGCGCCGGTGACGCCGATGGCCTTCAGCTTGCCGGCCCTGAGTTGTGGCACCGCGGTGATCACGGTATCGAACATGTAATTGATCTGACCGCCGAGCAGTGCCGCCAGCGCCAATGCGCTGCCGGTGTAGGGCACATGAATGGCCTTGGTATTGGTCATCAGATTGAAAAGCTCGCCCGAAAGATGGTTGCCGCCGCCAATGCCGGTGGAGCCATAGGTAAGCTGCCCGGGCCTGGACTTGAGGATGCCGGTAAAGTCATTGAGGGTCTTGACCGCCATCGTTGGCGGCACGACCAGCACATACATATAGGAAGTGCCCTGGGTAATCGGCGTGAAATCTTTTATCGGATCGTACGGCACCTTTTTGTAGAGCACCGGATTAACCGTCATCGGACCGCTATTGCCCATCAGCAGCGTGTAGCCGTCGGGAGCGGCTTTCGCCACGATATCGGTACCGATGCCGCCGTTGGCGCCCGCGCGGTTATCCACCACCACGCTCTGCCCCAACGCCTCGGACAGTTTCTGGGCAATGATGCGCGTGAAAATGTCGCCTGCACCGCCCGGGGCATAAGGACAGATGAAACGGATCGGCTTGGTCGGATAATTCGGCTCGGCGGCGTGGACGAGCGAAGTCGCCGCAAGCGCCATGATGGTCAGCCCGAGTTTGCGCATCATGAATACTCCTGATCTGTGTCTTAAGCCGTGCTTTACTATCGCGTGTCACTGATTTTCTGCGCGATCGAGAATAACATAACCCCGTCCGAATGCGCTAAACTGGGCGTTCTATCCAGCCTGTCTTCAGTCCGTACATTGTCCCGAATGACTCCGCTTTACAGCACGCCTGAACCGGCCAGCCGCCGGACCGCGTCGGGATTGCCGCCACCATGCTGAATCCCGCTACAGCCGCGCGTCGCGCGCTACCCGCAGTCGATCGCCTGCTCCAGCTGGCAGCGGTCGGCGACCTTGTCAAACAGTACGGCAGACCTCTCGTAACAGAAACAGTGCGCGCGCTGCTCGATGCGCAGCGTGCAGCGCTTGCAACAAGCACCGCTCCCGCCGCTGCTTTCGAGGAAAGCGCGTTCATCGCCGCCTGCGCCGCACGGCTTGTCGCCGAAACCCGGGCATCACTCAAACCGGTTTTCAATCTCAGCGGTACCGTGCTGCATACCAATCTCGGCCGGGCGCTCATGCCCCAATGCGCGGCCGACGCCGTCATGCAGGCGATGACGCGCCCCGTCAATCTTGAATTCGACCTCGGCGGCGGCGAGCGCGGCGAACGCGACAGCCATGTCGAGCGCTGGCTCACGCGGCTCACCGGCGCGGAGGCCGCGGTGGTGGTCAACAATAATGCCGCCGCAGTGTATCTCGTGCTCAACACGCTGGCGCCGAAAAAGGAAGTGCTGGTCTCGCGCGGCGAACTGATCGAGATCGGCGGCTCGTTCCGCATACCAGACATCATGTCGCGTGCCGGTTGCAAGCTGCATGAGGTCGGCACCACCAACCGCACCCATCTCAAGGATTACGCCGCAGCCGTCTAAGCGCGCACTGCGGCGATCATGAAAGTGCATGCCAGCAACTACACGATCCAGGGCTTCACCGCCGCGGTTGCCGAGCCTGAACTCGCTGCGCTCGCGCATGACCACGGCCTGCCGTTCATCGTCGATCTCGGCAGCGGCACCCTGGTCAACCTCGAAAATTACGGCTTGCCGCACGAGCCCACGCCGCGCGAGACGCTGGCCCAGGGCGCGGATATCGTGACCTTCAGCGGCGACAAGCTGCTGGGCGGGCCGCAGGCGGGACTGATCGTGGGCAGCAAGGAACTGATCGCCCGCATCAGGAAAAATCCCATGAAGCGCGCATTGCGCGCGGACAAAATGACGCTTGCCGCGCTCGATGCCGTGCTCAGGCTCTACACCAATCCCGAACGTCTGCGTGAAGAATTGCCGACGCTTGCCCGGCTCACGCGCCCGCTCGCCGAGATCGAAGCCCAGGCCCGGCGTCTGCTGCCCGCGCTCGCGGCGGCGCTGGGCCCGCAGGCGCAGGCAAGCGTCGTTGCGTGCAGCAGCCAGATCGGCAGCGGCGCCCTGCCGGTGGATGCGCTTCCCAGTGCCGGAATTTCCATAACTTATTGTAATAAAACAAAAAAATCTGCTTCAAATCGAATAGCCAAGGCGTTTCGCGCATTACCAGTAGCGGTCATAGGCCGCAACAAGGACGACGCTTTCATCCTCGATCTGCGCTGCCTCGACCACGAAGCGCAGTTTGTCGCGCAACTTGCACACCTGAAAATCGAAAAAGCATGAGGTGTTGAAGTGATTGTTGCAACTGCAGGCCATATCGACCATGGCAAGACGCTGCTGGTGAAGACGCTGACCGGCGTCGACACCGATCGTCTGCCTGAAGAGAAGGCGCGCGGCATCTCCATCGACCTGGGTTTTGCCTATTTGCCGCTGGCCGACGGACGCCTGATCGGCTTCGTCGATGTGCCCGGGCACGAGCGTTTCATCCGCAACATGCTTGCCGGCGTTTGCGGCATCGATTTCGCACTCCTGGTAGTGGCCGCCGACGATGGCGTAATGCCGCAGACCCTGGAACATCTGCACATCCTCGATCTGCTCAACGTCACGCGCGGCGCCGCCGTCATCACCAAAACCGACCGCGTCGATGGCGTGCGCACCGAACAGGTCGTCGACAACGTGCGGATGCTGCTGGCGTCGACCCGGCTCGCCGCCGCGCCCGTGCTGGCGGTTTCCGCCGTCAGCGGCGCGGGCATGGCCGAATTACGCCAGCTGCTCATGCGCGAAGCCGCGGTGCTGGCGCAGCGGCAGTCCGCCGGCCAGCATTTCCGCTATGCCATCGACCGCGTATTCAGCGTGGCCGGAAGCGGCACGGTAGTGACCGGAACGGTATTCAACGGCACGGTGAAGAGCGGCGACAAACTCATGATTTCCCCCGCCGGGCTGGAAGTGCGCGTGCGCGGCGTCCAGATCCAGGGCAAGTCCGCGGAACAGGCCGCCGCGGGGCAGCGCTGCGCGCTCAACCTGACCGGCGCCGAGCTGGCATCGGTCAGCCGCGGCGACTGGGTGCTCGCCCCGGCGATACACCGCCCGACGCAGCGCTTCGACGCGCGCATCACTGCGCTCGCGGCGGAACAGCAGGCGTTGAAGCACTGGACACCGGTGCATTTGCACCTGGCGACCGCCAATGTCACGGCGCGCATCGCGATCCGGCGCGGCGCGGCCATTGCGCCGGGCAGCACGGCCATCGTGCAAATCGTGCTCGACAAACCGCTGGCCGCCTTGCACGGCGACCGCTTCATACTGCGCGACCAGTCGGCCAGCCGTACTCTGGGCGGCGGCGTGGTGCTGGATCCGTTCGCGCCAGCCGCGCGGCGCGGCAGCGCCGAACGGCTCGCCGTGCTCGCGGCGCTCGAAAAGCCGACCCCGGCAGACGCGCTCGCGGCGCTCGCCGGGGAATCGGGACAGGGTATCGATCTCGCGCATTTTGAAACGGTGTTCAATCTGCTGCCCGAGCGTGCCGCGCAAATGTATGCGCAGGCCGGCATCGTCCAGCTCGGCAAGGAAAACCGCATCGGCATTACGCAGGCGCGTCATGCCGCGCTGCGCCAGGCAACGCTCGCCCATCTCCAGGAATTCCACCGCGCGCAGCCGCAGGCGGCCGGCCAGGAAACCGAGACCATGCGCAGCGCACTGGCCGCCGATCTGAGCGCAGATGCCCATACATCGCTGCTGCGCGGGCTTGCCGACGAACGCAAGCTTGAATTGAGCAGTTCCAGCGCGCGGCTGCCCGGGCATAACCTGACCGCCAATAGCGCGGACGAAAAACTGTGGCAGACGATACACCCTGTTCTGCAGGCGGCGGGGTTTAACTCGCCGCCGCTGCGCGATCTTGCAACCCAGCTCAAACTCAAGGAAGCCATCGTCAAGGATTTCCTGCATCGCAAGGCGAAGGGCGGCGAAATCATGAAAGTAAGCGCCGAGCGTTTCTATCCGCGCACCACGCTGGCCACGCTGGCCGCGATCGCGCAGGCTACCGCGCAGGCGCAAGCCAACGGCCAGTTCACCGCAGCGCAGTACCGTGACGCGACCGGCATCGGACGCGGTCTTGCCATCGAAATCCTGGAATTTCTCGACACGCTGAGCATCACCCAGCGCATCGGCGATGCGCGCAAAATGCGCAAGGACTTCGTGCCGATACTGGGCGAGGCGAGCATCCCGCCAAAACCGCCTGCCCCCAAAGCGGCGGCCGGATCGGGACCGCCGCCGCGCCGGCCCATACAACACTCAAGACGATAACAAGGATCATCCGTGACGCAAGACACCTACGACGTACTGGTCATCGGCGAAGGCATTGCCGGCCTCACTGCCGCCAGTGAACTGGCGAAGGCCGGCCTGAAAACGGCAACGCTCGAAGCGCAGCTCTTTGGCGGACTGGTGATCAACGTCAACGAACTCGAACCCGGACCGGAAGCACGCCAGGTGTCAGGCGCCGAATTCGCCGCGGAAATGATGCAGGCCAACGCCGAACTCGGCGTCGCCAGCATACAGGAAGCCGCTACGGCAATCGCAGGCAACGGCGCTCTGCTGCGGGTGACGACGGCGAGTGCAAGCTATACGGCGCGCCAGGTCGTCGCAGCCTCGGGCGCACGACTTAAAAAGCTCGGGGTGGCGGGCGAAACCGAATTCGAAGGGCGCGGCGTGTCGCAATGCGCCGACTGCGACGGCCCCATGTATCAGAACGAACAGGTGGTGGTGGCGGGCGGCGGCGATT
>CAKKQX010000015.1 GCA_919902235.1 Burkholderiales bacterium | reverse complement strand
ATGAAGATCTTTTCCAAGTACGAGAAAGTGTTCGGCGGCGCGAACCGCGTGTTGGTTGCGGTGATGCAGAAGGACGGGGGCGACATCTACAACGCCCACTACTTCAAGACGCTGAAGCTGGTGACCGACGAGGTCTTTTTCCTTCCCGGGGTGGACCGCGCCACAGTGACCTCGCTGTTCACGCCCAACGTGCGTTTCATTGAGGTGGTGGAGGAGGGTTTTGTGGGCGGCAACGTGATCCCTGCGGATTACCAAGGCACCCCGGAGGATCTCGACAAGGTGCGCCGCAACGTGCTGAAGTCGGGCAACGTGGGTCGCCTGGTCGCCAATGACTTCAGCGGCGCCCTGGTGCGTGCCGACCTGCTCGAAATCGATCCGGCGAGCGGCCGGCGCCTGGATTATCGCGCGGTGGCCGGACGACTGGAGCAGATTCGCACTCGGTTTCAGGACGACCGGGTAAGCCTTCACATCATCGGTTTTGCCAAGGCGGCGGGGGACATCGCCGATGGAGCGGTGGGCGTCGTCGCCTTTTTCGGCGTGGCTTTTCTCATTACCGCCGTGCTGTTGTTCCTGTACTGCGCCTCCCTGCGGCTCACGCTACTCGCGCTTGCGTGTGCCCTGATGCCGGTCATCTGGCTGCTGGGGCTGCTGCCGTTGATCGGCTACGGCCTCGACCTGATGTCGATCCTCGTGCCCTTTCTCATTTTCTCCATCGGCGTGTCCCACGCGGTCCAGATGACCAATGTGTGGAAGGATAAAGTCGTGGCGGGCGGCAATTCCCTGCACGCGGCGCGCAGCGCGTTTCTGATGCTCGCGATTCCCGGGACCGTCGCGCTGGTCGCCAACGCATTGGGATTCATGGTCGTCATGCACATCCAGATCGACGTCGTCCGGGAAATGGGCATTACGGCGAGCCTCGGCGTCGCCCTCATGATCGCCACCAACAAGCTCCTGTTGCCGATACTGCTTTCCTACACCCGTCTGGAACCAGGGGCGGATGCGGCCGCCCGTGTGGCAGGCAGCCGTCTCGACGGGCTGTGGTGGCGGCTCTCTCGCATCACCGAGCCCCGTATCGCGGCGCTCGTGCTGGTGGCCGTGGCGGCCCTGCTCGCGGCCGGGACGTGGCAGGCGCGCAACATCAAGACCGGGGACCTCGGCAGGGGCATACCCGAGCTTCGCGACGACTCGCGCTACAACCGCGACAACGCGGTCATCGTCGGCAAGTTCTCGATCGGTGTGGATGTCATCTCGGTGATTGTTCAGACGCAGGGGGTGCCGGGCGCCTGCACCGATTTCGCGATCATGGACCGGATCGACCGTTTCGAGCTCTACCTGCGCAACGTGCACGGGGTGCAGTCGGTGGTGGCGTTGCCGGGGCTCGCCAAGGTTATCAACGCCGGCTGGAACGAAGGCAGCTTGAAGTGGCGCGCGCTTTCCCGCAATCGTGACGTGCTGGCCCAGGCGGTTACGCCCGTCGACACCGCGAGCGGCCTGCTGAACAGCGATTGCAGCGCCATGCAGGTGCTCGTATTCACGCGTGATCACCAAGGCACCACCATCGCCCACATCGTGCGCGAGATCCGGAAATTCGCTCGCGACAACGACTCGGAGCGGATGCGGTTCCTGCTCGCGGGCGGCAATGTCGGGGTCATGGCGGCGACCAACGAGGCAGTGGACGCGGCCGAGGTGACGATGCTGGTGTCGATTTTCGGCATGATCATCCTGCTGTGCTGGCTGACCTTCCGCCAGTGGCAGGCAGTGGTGTGCATCATCGTGCCGCTCATGCTGGTTTCCATTTTATGCAATGCGGTAATGGCAGTCCTCGGCATCGGGCTCAAAGTGTCCACTTTGCCGGTAATCGCGCTCGGGGTGGGCATCGGCGTGGATTACGGCATCTATCTCTACGAGCGTTTCAAGCACCACCTTGACGAGGGCGTGCAGCCGGCGTTCTACGCAGCGCTGCGGCAACGCGGCACCGCCGCGGCGTTCACGGCCCTCACTATGAGCGTCGGGGTGGGCAGCTGGGCGTTTTCCGCGCTCAAATTCCAGGCCGACATGGGCATCCTGCTCGCCTTCATGTTCCTGGTGAACATGCTGGGGGCGATCCTGCTTCTGCCGGCGCTTGCGGCGATGCTGCTCGGGCGCCCTGCGCGTGGCACGGGACACGGCCCGGCCGCACGGGGATAGAATACGGGATCGCAGCGCTTCATCCGCTGTGGAGGAGTCGGCAATATGACGAAACCGGTCCAGGACGCTTACATCGCTGCCGCGACCCGCACGCCGGTCGGCAAAGCGCCGCGCGGTATGTTCAGAAACGTGCGTCCCGACGATATGCTGGCGCATGTATTGAAAGCCGCGCTTGCGCAATGTTCCGGTCTTGATCCGGCCGCGATCGAGGACGTGATTGTCGGCTGCGCGATGCCGGAAGCGGAGCAGGGCATGAATGTCGCGCGCATCGGCCTGCTGCTTGCGGGGCTGCCGAACAGCGTTTCCGGCATGACCATCAACCGGTTTTGTTCGTCCGGCGTACAGGCTGTGGCGCTTGCCGCCGACCGCATCCGCCTGGGTGAGGCCGATGTCATGATTGCCGCCGGAACCGAAAGCATGAGCATGGTGCCTATGGGCGGTAACAAGCCCTCGTTCGGTCCTGCAATGTTTGAAAAAAACGAGAATATCGCCATCGGCTACGGCATGGGCATCACCGCCGAAAAAGTCGCTGCGCAATGGAAAGTCAGCCGCGAAGAACAAGATATGTTTGCGGCGGAGAGCCATCGCCGCGCGCTGCGTGCCATCGACAGCGGCGAGTTCAGGGATGAAGTGACGCCGTTTTCCATTACCGAGAAGCTGCCCGATCTCGACAGCCGGGAAATCAGGCTTGCAGCGCGTGAGCTTGTGAATGACGAAGGCCCGCGCCGCGAGACTTCTCCCGAAGCGCTGGCCAGACTGAGGCCGGCGTTTGCGGTGAAGGGCAGCGTTACTGCCGGCAACAGCTCGCAGATGTCGGATGGTGCCGGTGCGGTGGTATTGATGAGCGCCGCTGCGCTGCAGCGTTTCAACCTGACGCCGATCGGGCGTTTTCTGGGTTATTCGGTTGCCGGCGTGCCGCCAGAAATCATGGGCATAGGCCCGGTTAAGGCGATTCCGAAAGTCCTGCAGCAGACCGGGCTCAAGCTTGACGACATGAGCTGGATAGAATTGAACGAGGCGTTTGCCGCGCAATCACTGGCAGTGATCAGGGATCTCGGCCTGGATCACGAGCGGGTCAATCCGCTGGGCGGCGCGATCGCGCTGGGCCATCCACTGGGTGCCACCGGAGCCATCCGTGTGGCGACGCTGCTGCACGGGCTGCGCCGGCGCAAGCAAAAGTACGGCATGGTGACCATGTGCATAGGCACCGGTATGGGCGCGGCAGGGGTGTTCGAGGCTTTGTGAGGGTAACGGCGGCTGGCGGCATTATATTTTTTATTAATAAAAACAACAACTTATAATATTTTCTACGGGGGGTGGTAATGCGAAACGTCCGGGTTTGCCTGGCGCTGCTGGGCGTGATGCTGGCGCAGGGCTTGGTACTGGCGGCGGTGGCAGCGGAGGTTGAGGGGGTCAAGCTCGAGGACAAAATCACGCTGGGCAAAGGCGGGCAGCAACTCACGCTCAACGGCGCCGGCGTACGTCACAAGATGGCGCTGCTCAAGGTTTATGTGGGAGCGCTGTATCTGAGTGCCAAAAAAACCGATGCCGAAGAAGTGATCCGGGATGCCGGTCCCAAGCGTGTGGCCATGCATATCCTGGCCGATGAAGTGAGCGCCAGGGACTTCATCGCATCGCTCAATAATGCGCTGGCTGCGAATCACATTCCGGCCGAGCTTGCGCTGATCGAAAGCCGCATCCGCGATCTTAATCGCATGATGCAATCGGTTGGCACGCTCAAGAAAGGCGGCGTAGTGCATCTCGACTACTTGCCCGGCATCGGCACGCGCGTATCGGTCAATGGTGAGGAGAAAATCACCATCAAGGGTGAGGAATTTTTTCAGAGCATGCTGCGTATCTGGATCGGCAAGAAGCCGGTGGACGGACGATTGCGCGATGCCATGCTCGGCGGCAGCGGAGAATTCAGGCTTTTTTAGCCGGACCCGCCCGGCATCCGCAGATTGCCGGGATACGGAGTGGGATGCGTTTCAGGGCAGCTTTGCGATGGGCTCGGGGCGGGCGATGCCGAAGCCCTGCGCATAATCGATGCCGAGCTCCCGCAATTTGTCCAGCGTTTCCCTGCTCTCGACGAATTCAGCGATGGTACGCACGCCGATTTTTTGGCACACTGTTGCTATCGCTTTCAGTTTTGCCAGATCGGCGGGGGTTTTGAGGATATTCTGGATGATGACGCCGTCGATTTTGATGAAGTCGACGGCCAGTCCCTTGAGGTGGGCAAACGATACCTTGACGCTGCCGAAAGCATCCAGGGTGAAACGGCAGCCGGCGGGTTTTAGCGCCGATATGAAGCGTCTGACATTGGCGTGATTGTTAATAGCCTCGATGTCGCTGATTTCGAAGCACAACGCATGCGCCGCAAAGCCGGGCCGCTGCAGTTCGTGACGCACGAACCTGGCAAACTCGGGATTGCTCAGCGTGGTTTCCGACAGGTTGATGCAGAACAACGGCACGCGCCAGCCCGGGTCGGCCTGCTGCTTGCCGAGACACCATGAGATCAGACTACGCACGACCCAGCGGTCGATCTCTTCCATCATGCCGTATTGTTCGGCAACCGGAATGAAGCCGCCGGGCGGCAGCAGATTGTCTTCCTCCTCCTGCAGGCGCAGCAGGATTTCGTAGCAGCTGGGATCGGGCGCGCCGCTTTTCAGCGGCAGGATTTTTTGGGCCAGCAGCAGGAGGTGGTCGTCACGCAGCGCGCGCTCGATTTTGGCGCGCGGATCGTCGTCCTCGCCCATCAATTGATCGGTGATCGAACGCATATAAAGCGCGTTGCCGCCATCACCACCGGTTTCGGCGTCGGTGTCGACGGCTGCGGCCAGGGCTACGGCGGCGGTTGTGCCCGTCATCTCGTTTCGTACCGGCACGGAAGGTAGGGCAGGGAATTGCGCCACGAGCGGCAGCAGCTGAAAATAGAAGCCAAACGGCCGCTCGTGCTGCGGCGGGTAAGGTACGTGCCTGACTGTGAACTTTGTCGATGCATCGCTTTTTCCCGGCCACACCAGCTCGTAGCTGACCGCTGCACCGGCCAGGCTTTGTTCCAGGTAAGGCAGCATCAGCGGGTAGGCCGCGCCGGCGACGTCCCGCAGCAGCTGCCCGTCGATGTTTTCCGCCGCCAGCGCGGTCAGTTCGCGGCATGCCTGGTTGTGATAACGGCAGCGTAGTTCGCGGTCGACATAGAGCGCCGGCATCGGCAGCGCGTCGGCGACCAGGCGTATCCTGAGCTCGGCCATGCGCAGCGCCTCTGCGGCGCTTTTGCTGCGGCTTGTTGCTTCGGCCAGTTGTTCGCGGAGGCGTTCGAGCTGTTTGGTGCGCCGGGCGATCAACCACTCGGCTTTCGAGGCATGGCTTGCCATGGCCAGTACCGCTGCGAACAGCACGCCGCCGAGAAAAGCCAGCCATTGCAGATCGTAGCGTGTGAAATGGATGGTCGCGACCAGCAGCACGCCGAGCAGCAGCGTGAGCCCCAGCGACAGCGCGATCCTGACTGGCCGCCGGCCGACAAAGGTTAAGAAGTTTCGGGCAAGGCTCATATTGTCTTATGCGCTGTGGACTTGCCGCCGGTGCAGGCAGGCCTGGGTGCTACATATTGGGGTAATTGGGTCCGCCGCCGCCTTCGGGCACGATCCACACGATATTCTGGGTCGGGTCCTTGATGTCGCAGGTTTTGCAGTGCACGCAGTTCTGCGCGTTGATCTGCAGCCGCGGATTGGCGCCCTCGGCGTCACGCACGATTTCATAGACTCCCGCCGGACAGTAGCGCTGCTCCGGGGCATCATAGAGCTCCAGGTTGACCCTGACCGGCACCGTGTCGTCCTTGAGCGTCAGATGGCAAGGCTGGTCTTCATTATGATTGGTGTTGGAAATGAACACCGACGACAGGCGGTCGAAACTGATTACACCGTCGGGTTTGGGATAATCAATGGGGCGTGCCTCCGACTTGTACCTGAGCGTTTCGTGATCGGCATGCCGGTGGCGCAGCGTCCACGGTGCGCGTCCGCCGAATACGATCTGGTCGATACCGACCATCAGTGTGCCGGTCAGCAGGCCTTTGCTCATCCATGGCTTGAAATTGCGCGCGCGGTGCAGCTCCTGGTGCAGCCAGCTGTTGCGAAAAGCCTCGGGATACTCGGCGATTTCGTCTCCGCTACGGCCGGATTTCAATGCGCCGAAAGCCGCCTCCGCGGCGAGCATGCCCGATTTGATCGCGGCGTGGCTGCCCTTGATGCGCGAGGTGTTGAGGAAGCCCGCGTCGTCGCCGATCAGGCCGCCGCCGGGGAACACGAGTTTCGGCAGCGACTGCAACCCGCCCGCGGCAATCGCACGCGCGCCGTAGGCGATGCGCTTGCCGCCTTCCAGGAAAGTGCGGATCGCGGGATGCGTCTTGTAACGCTGAAATTCCTCGTAAGGGCTGAGGTAGGGATTGCTGTAACCCAGGCCGACAACAAAGCCGACGGCGACGAGATTGTCTTCCATGTGATAGCAGAACGAGCCGCCGTAGGTGTCGCTTGCCAGCGGCCAGCCGGCGGTGTGGATCACCAGCCCCTTTTGATGCTTGTCGGGTTTGATTTCCCACAATTCCTTCAGTCCTATGCCGTAGACCTGGGGATCGGCGCCGGCGCGCAACTGGTAGCGTTTCTGCAGCTGTTTGCCGAGGTGGCCGCGGCAGCCTTCGGCGAAGAGGGTGTACCTGGCGTGCAGTTCCATGCCGGGCTGGTGGGCTGCGGTTGGTTTGCCGTCACGCCCTATTCCCATGTCGCCGGTTGCCACGCCTCTCACGCTGCCGCTGCGTTCCCCTGCTTCGTTATAGAGCACTTGCGCGGCGGCGAATCCCGGAAAAATTTCCACGCCCAGCGTTTCCGCCTGCCGGCCCAGCCAGCGGCAGACATTGCCCAGGCTGATGACGTAATTGCCGTGGTTCTGAAAACACGCCGGCAGCATGAAATTCGGCACTTTGAAGGCCGTAGTTTCAGTCAGGAACAGAAAACGGTCTTCGGTCACCGGCGCGTTGAGCGAGCCGGTGGTGGCCG
>CAKKQX010000014.1 GCA_919902235.1 Burkholderiales bacterium | reverse complement strand
GTATCCTCCCTTTTCCCGGACCGCAGTTCGAAGCCGGACGACCCGCTCGATGCCTATCCCGTCGTGGCGCTGGGGCAACGGCTCGAGCACGGCGAATTTCTGCTGGTGGGCGAGAACCGGTATCGGGCAGTGAAGGCACAGGAAGCGATTATTCGGGCGTTCGGCTGGGGCATTGTCATCACGGTGCTGCTTGCCGCCGCCGGCGGCGCGGCGCTCGGCATCGGGTTCCTGCGCCGCATCGAGGAGATCAACCGAACCACCCGCTCCATCATGGACGGAAACCTGTCCCAGCGTGTGCCGGCGCGGGGCGGCGGCGATGAGATGGACCAGTTGGCGCTCAACCTGAACGCCATGCTCGACCGGATCCAAATGCTGATGGAAAGCGTGAAGCGCGTTTCCGACGATATCGCCCACGATCTGCGCACGCCACTAAGCCGTCTGCGTCACCAGCTCGAGACTGCCCGGGGCAAGGCGGGACCGGGCGAAGATGCGGTCATAGAGCAATCCATCGCAGAACTCGACTCCATACTGGAGACATTTTCTGCGTTGTTGCGCATTGCCCAGATCGAGGCCGGGGCCCGCAAGGCGGCTTTCTCCCATGTGAGTCTGGGGCAAATCGTATCCTCCGTTGCCGAGGCGTATGCTCCGGTTGCGGAAGATCGCGGCCAGCGACTGGAGGCCGTTGTCGACCGCACTACGTCGATCCATGGCGACCGCGAGCTGCTGACGCAATTGGTGGCCAACCTCATCGAAAACCCGCTTCGCCACTGTCCGGCCGGTGTGGAAATTAGCGTCGGACTGCGGCAGGAAGCCGCCGCGACGATACTGTACGTCGCTGATACGGGCCCGGGTATCCCCGCAGCCGAGCGCGAAAAAGTATTCCGCCGCTTCTATCGGCTGGAAACGAGCCGGACCACACCGGGCAGCGGTCTTGGCCTCGCGATCGTGAAGGCCATTGCCGAGCTACACGGCGCATCGGTCGAATTGTCGGACAGCCACCCCGGACTTCGCGTCACTGTGTGCTTCCCCGCTGCCGGTGAGCGTGGCGCAAGAACGCATCCCGCACGCAACGCACAGGACGTCACCCACGGCGCAACGCAGTAACGCTTACATGGACGTCCACGGGACGATCTCACCGGCCCTGACCGACGCCGGTCGCTTTCGCCACGTTCAGCCATTTCCGCATTTCGCTTCTGCGCGAGGCAGCGAAATGTCCCGGCATCGTTGCAGACGGCGGCTTCATCGCGCACCGGACAGGCGAGCACCGGCTGCAAGTCCGTAAGCTGCGCGTAAGGTCCCGACAAAATTCATTCCAGAACTTACATCGGCGTTACGCGCAGATTACATGTTCGTAAGATACCGCGCTGCATGTAAACCTTGCTTACCATTCGTGCGTCCAATGGGCTGTTGGATGAATCTTCCAACATTTAACATTCACAGAGATAGGAGATTTACATGAATCGCAAGACACTGCTCGCCCTCGCGCTTACCGGCGTGTATGCATTCTCGACTGCCGCGGTCTACGCCGAAGACGAGAAGAAGGAAACTGAAAAGCCGCAGCTCGTCGCCGAAGACGAGAAGAAGGATGCCGAGAAGCCGCAACTCGTCGCCGAAGACGAGAAGAAGGATGCCGAGAAGCCGCAACTCGCCGCCTAGGACGGAAGAAGCAGGATTCGCTGTTCCCTCAAATGATCGCAACCTGATGCAGCGCTAACTGTCAGCGCGGCCTACTTGATGAGGCGGGCGTACCGGTTGGTTTCGACGGTGCGCCCGTTTGTCTTCTGCCCAACCTGAACCCGCCGAGCGCGACCTGGGGTAAGTGGGAATCGAGAAGT
>CAKKQX010000013.1 GCA_919902235.1 Burkholderiales bacterium | reverse complement strand
GAAGCCGAAAACCGGTTGCATGCCCAGAAGGCCCTGCTGGAATTCCTGCTCGCCCGTCCTTCGAAAAAATAAACCGCGCTGCCCTGGTTCGTTCGCTTCACCCCCAACGTGTTTGGCCGCCCCGGCGCGCATCTGCTAGGCTTACGTCGTGAACGAAATCCTCGCGCTCAATGACATTGAATGTCAGTACGATGGACGCCTCGCCGTGTGCGGTCTGTCGATGCGCGTCAATGCGGGCAGCATCGTTTGCCTGCTGGGACCGAGCGGCTGTGGCAAAACCACCGTGTTACGCGCCATCGCCGGTTTTCATCCTCTGAGCGCGGGCAATATCTGGATCAATGGCAGCGCCGTTTCCCAGCCGGGTTTCACCCTGCCTCCGGAGAAGCGTCATCTTGGCATGGTGTTCCAGGATCATGCCCTGTTTCCGCACCTCGATGTCGCTGGCAACATTGGCTTCGGTCTGCGCGGCATCACAAGCGCGCAGAAGCAAAAGCTCGTCGGTGAGCTGCTTGAGATCACCGGCCTGAACGGCATGGGGGCACGCTACCCGCATGAGCTCTCCGGCGGACAGCAACAGCGCGTGGCGCTGGCGCGCGCACTGGCGCCGAAGCCCGATCTCATCCTGCTCGATGAACCGTTTTCCAATCTCGACATCGAGCTGCGCGAACGCCTGTCAGACGAGGTGCGCGAGATTCTCAAACAACGCGGCGCCACCGGCGTGCTGGTGACACACGATCAGCACGAGGCCTTCGCACTCGGCGATGCTGTTGGCGTGATGCACGAAGGCAAGTTGTTGCAATGGGATACGCCCTACAATCTGTATCACGAACCGAGCAACCGCTTTGTTGCGGACTTCATCGGTCAGGGCGTGTTCCTGCGCGGTACGCTGCTCACGCCCGACACGGTCGAAACCGAAATCGGCGTACACAAGGGCAATCGTGCTTATGACTGGGGACGGGGGACGCAGATCGAACTGCTGTTGCGCCCGGATGACATCGTGCCGGACCCGGAAGGTCCGCTCAAGGCGAAGGTGGTCCAGAAGGCCTTTCGCGGCGCGGAGATTCTTTATACCT
The DNA here is from genome assembly GCA_919902235.1 of Burkholderiales bacterium. GTDB lineage: Bacteria > Pseudomonadota > Gammaproteobacteria > Burkholderiales > SG8-41 > CAKKQX01. Next base: position 1,823 of record CAKKQX010000013.1, on the reverse strand, counting down.
TGCGCTTACCCAGCGGCGGTCGGTTGCTGGCGCTGTTTCCCAGTCACGCCGACCACGCCATCGGCGAGCGCGTCGGCATCCGCGTGCAGGCCGATCACCTCGTGGCTTTCCCGCTCGCCGAGGGACAGTCAGTCAAAACAGCTCAAGCGGCGAAGTAGCCGCACCTGATCCTGGAGTTACTTGTGAATCGGTTTCCCGCTGCCAAGAACAGGCCCCGCATCGCCATGGGATTGGGTCAGGGGCAACACACTCCCGGAGTTTGAAGTCCAGAGCGTGGCCGGATCACGTTTCGGCTTGGCCTGACCCGCACCAACTTTTTCCACGCGCGCCATGTAGCCCTCCGTCATGAGATACGCGAGTATCTTGTCCGCCGCTTCATTGGCCGATTGCAAGGAAGTATCCACCACGATCTCGGGGTTGATCGGTGTTTCATAAGGATCGGACACGCCGGTAAATTGTTTGATCAAGCCCGCGCGCGCCCGCGCATACAGCCCCTTGCGGTCGCGCGACTCACAGGTGTCGAGCGGTGTGGCCACGTAAATCTCAATGAAGTCACCGTCTTCCTCGATCATGGCGCGCACCTGGGCGCGCGTGTTGGCGTAGGGCGCAATCGGCGCGCAGATCGCGATCCCGCCGTGGCGCGTGATCAGGCTCGCGACATAGCCCTGGCGCAACACGTTGATGTCACGATGCTCGCGTGAAAACCCGAGTTCCGAGGAGATATTCTTGCGCACGATGTCGCCGTCGAGCAGCGTGACGGGGCGTGCCTCCTGTTCCTTGAGCCGCGCAGTCAGCACCTGCGCCAGCGTGGATTTGCCCGCGCCCGACAGGCCGGTGAAAAACAGCGTGAAACCCTGGCGCAGCGTCTTGTGCCATTCTTCCAGCACTGCCGGATAGGAGAACCAGTGCGCAACCTCGGCATTCTGTTCGTGCGAAGCCACCCGGATCTTTCCCTTCATGCGCCGGCTGGCGCCGCGGGGTGAAAGCAGTTTCTCCGGCTGGTCTTCCTCCAGCACCAAGTTGCGGAATGGCACCACTTCGATGCCGATCTCCTGCGCATGCCACACCACGGAATCGAGTCCATGATATTTCCCGTACAAAGACTCGCCAGTGGCGCCCTCGCCCTGGTCATCGTAATCGTGCTCCACGATGAAATGCGTGCAGCCGAAATTCTTGTGGAGAATGGCATGCCATATGGCGCTGCGCGCGCCGCTATGGCGTGGCGACAGCTCCAGTAGATTAAGTTGCGCTGCCTGCGATGAATAATGATCGAGTACCGCATTCAATGCCCGCGCGCGCGAAAAGTGATCGGCGTCGTTCAAACCCCGACGGCCAACGGACGACTGAATCAGCAGCACGGCATCTTTCAGGTAAGTCGTGCGCTTGGTGAATTCCACGTGCGCGCGGTGCATGAGATGGCGCGGGTGATAACCGACCACGCGTGTGGCACCCTGGCGCGCCAGTCGTGCGCGCACTTCCGCCGGCGTCTGGCGCAGGGAAGCAAAATCATGATGGGTCGGCAGTTCCACGACTTCGAGTTTGCCGCTGATGCAGGCGTCACCGCTGGCGTTGAGCAGCTGATTCGCCGCCGCATGCGTGATGGAACGGGTGCCGTACAGGCACTGCGATTCCGCGCCCTTGTCCGGCTGCCATATCTCTGACACCGTGAGCACGGCCATGAGTGTGCCCTCGCCATCGCGAAGCGCGATTGTCTGACCCGGTGAAATGTTTTCGGCGAATTTCAGCGATATATCGAGCGTCACCGGAATCGGCCAGAGCCTGCCGTCGGCAAGACGCATGCCTGCGCACACGGCCTCGTAATC
>CAKKQX010000012.1 GCA_919902235.1 Burkholderiales bacterium | reverse complement strand
ACCCGCGCCGGCTGCAGAAAGGGAATAGGAATATGGGCTGTTCCACGGCGCATCGCTGCATCCGGTGAGTAGCGCCAGCAGAAGCAGCCCGGCACGAATCCAGAACGAAACCATCGCGTCACAGTGTAGCCCAAATCCGCTTGAAATACGTGACTAATGCGCGCCTCGCGAGCGGACAGGTTTTTTCCGGCCGGCGGTCGCTGGGCTATAATTGGCGGCAATCCACGCAAGAACAACAAGGAACCGCCATGGGTTTTCTGCAAAACAAGAAATTCCTGATTACCGGCCTGCTCTCCAACCGCTCCATTGCTTACGGCATCGCCCGGGCAATGCAGCGCGAGGGCGCGACGCTTGCATTCACCTACCAGAACGAGGATCTGCGCGAACGGGTCATTCATCTCGCCGGGGAATTCGGCGGTTCACCGGTGCTGGGCTGCGACGTGTCCGATGACACGCAGATCGACAGGCTGTTCGGCGATCTCGGCAAGCAGTGGGACGCACTCGACGGCATCGTGCACTCGATCGCGTTCGCGCCGCGCGAGGCGCTGAAGGGCGAGTTGCTCGATGGACTGACGCGCGACGCTTTCCGCATTGCGCACGATATCAGCTCGTACAGCTTCTCCGCGCTCGCCAGGGCCGGATTGCCGCTCATGCAGGGACGCAAGGGCGCCCTGCTGACCATGACTTATCTTGGCGCGCAGCGCACGATTCCCAACTACAACGTCATGGGACTGGCCAAGGCCAGTCTCGAAGCCAACATACGCTACCTTGCCCAGAACCTGGGACCGCAAGGCATACGCGTCAACGGCATCTCCGCAGGGCCGATTAAAACGCTCGCCGCCGCCGGCATCAGCGGCTTTGGCAAGATTCTGAAATTTGTCGAGGACAATGCGCCGCTGCGGCGCAACGTGACCACGGAAGAGGTGGGCAATGCAGCGGCTTTCCTGATGAGCGACCTCGCCTCCGGCATCACCGGCGAGATCACTTACGTGGACTGCGGTTTCAACACCACCGTCGGCGGCATGCGCGAGTAAATGCAGTGAGCGGTTGGGCACGCTGGTGCCCGGAAGTTCCCTGCCTACCGCTAACTGCTTACTGCTTCTTCTCCAGCTGTTCCTTGCTTATCTTCACATCCGCCTTCTGCCTGAGACTGGCGACGTAGGCCGCCATCTCCTCCTGGGCGACGACCTGCTCCAGTCCTTCCACCAGGGCTTTTTGCCTGTCGGCTGCCGTTTTTTCGGGCTCAGCAACGCGGCTGATCCTGAGCAATGCGAATCCGCCCTGCGGATTTTCCACGCCGGTATAAGCCGGCAGCTTGCCGGTATCGGCCTTGAACACCTGCTGCAGGGCTGGCGCGCTCAGACCTTTGGGCTCGCCCCGGCTGACCAGGTTGGGCGCAGCCCACACCACCTGCGCATCCTTGCCCTGCTTCAGCTTCTCCAAAAGCGCCCTGCCTTCCTGCACCGCGAACTGCGCAGCCTGCTGCAACGTAAGTTTCTTGACGATTGCCGCGCCTACGTCGTTAAACGGCTGTACGCTTGCGGCTTTGCGCTCGAGCAGGCGCGCCACCACCAGCACCCCGGGCGCGACTTCCACAGCCTCGGTGTTGCGCTTATTTTTGATCACGTCGTCGGAAAATATCGCCTGCAGCAATTTGGGGTTGTTCAGACGCGTATCGCTTGCGCTCTCGCGGGTGATCCAGCCGCTTTGCTGCACGCCTGATTTCGCCAGCTCCGCCGCCGGCTTCAGGCTTTCGGACTGCTCGAACACGACATTGTTGAAATTTTCTGCAATTGCCGCGAATCTCCTGCTGGCTTGTTGTTTCTTGAACTCGCCCTCGATTTGCCCGCGCACCTCGTCGAAGCTGCGCACCTGGCTGGGTTTGATCGCAGTGAGCCGGATAATATGGTAGCCGTACTGCGATTCAACCGGCGCCGAAATATCCCCGGTCTTCATCTTGAACACGGCATCTTCGAATGCCTTGACCATCGAGCCCCGGCCGAAGAAACCGAGATCGCCGCCGTTGGTTGCCGAACCCGGATCCTGCGAGTGCTGCCTGGCCAGATCGGCGAAAGCCGCGGGTTTTTGCTTGAGCTGGTTATAAAGTTCCTCGGCCCTGGCGCGCGCCTTCTGCTTCGCCTCGGCGCCTGCTGCGGCATCGGCCGCGATCAGAATATGGCTGGCCTGCCGCTCTTCCCTGGAGCCGTACTGGTCAAGCCGCCCCTCGTAGTACTTCCTGACTTCTGCCAGATCGACCGACACTTGGGACTGCAATGAATCCGCCGACAAAACCACATATTCGACCCGCAACTGCTCGGGGATCCGGAACTCGTCCTGATGACTATCGTAGTATTTCCTGGCAGCGTCGGCATCGAGCCTGACTTGCGCAAGAAATTTGTCGGGAGCGACCGTAAACTGGCTAACCTCGCGCTGCTGCTCGCTGATACGCACCAGGCGCTCGGCGACTGTGCGCGGCATGAAACCACTCCCGATATAAGCATTCAAAATATGCTGCTGCAGCAGATCCTGACGCAGGCGTGATTCGAATATTGCCGGCGTCATGCCCTCGGATCTCAAAAACTGGGTGTAGCGTTCGATGGAAAACTTGCCTGCGTCCTGCAGTACGGGCAGGTTGCCGATCACCGACTGCAGCTGCTGGTCGCTGATTGTCATGCCCACGCGCAGCGCGCGATCAAGCAGCAGTCGCTGGCGAATCAGTTCATCGAGCACCGCGAAGCGCAGCTCAGGATTGTCCAGCAATTCGGGAGGAGCTTTGCCGCCGGTCATGCGCTGGATGGTATCCTGCCGCTCGCGCAGCGCCCGGCTGAATTCCTGCTGCGTAATGCTGTGATTGCCAACCTTGGCCAGCCCGGCGCCGCGGTCCATGCCCTGAAAATAGGAGTCGATGCCGAACAGCGCGAAAGGCGGAATGATGAGCACAAACAGCGCGATCATGATCAGCCGCTTGTTTCTATGGATGAAATCGATCATGTTTCAAAAACCGTGGGCTGTGGGTGAATGCGTAACAGAAAATCGCAAATTGGCGCGCGAGCCTAATCGTGCATCACGTGCATCATTTACTATTTACCACAATAAGAAGGCGAACTTTGCGGGTTCGCCTTCTTCGAAGCTTGGCGGAGTGGACGGGACTCGAACCCGCGACCCCCGGCGTGACAGGCCGGTAT
>CAKKQX010000011.1 GCA_919902235.1 Burkholderiales bacterium | reverse complement strand
GTCGAGCAGGTGAAAGAGGCGACCGGGAAGCGCCTCACCAAGTCGGCCCTCTCGCGGTACCGGGCGACCTGGTCGGATGCGCAGCACCAGATGGCTCTGGCCCAGAAAGATGCCGAGGCGATCACGGCGATGCTGAAGCAGCACCCCGACATGAATTTCACCGAGAGCGCCATGGCGATGCTGCTCGGCAAGCTGGTGCGCCGCTTCGCCCATGCGCAGGAGTCGTTCGAAAACGTCCCGCTCGACAAGCTCTCGCACCTGCTCGTGAAGGTCGCGCGCGCGCAACAGGCCACCGAAGTGCTGCGGATGCAGGGTGAACGGCTCGCGCTGCTGCAGCAGAAAGTGGCGGCGACGGCGGAGCGCGTGGCGGACGCGATGAAGGGCAAGGGCCTGGACGAGGACACGCTGAAGAAGATCCGTGAGGAAATCTATGGCCTCGCCGCGTAAACCAGTCGTCCAGCTGACGACCTACCAGCAAGCCTGGCTCATGGATCATGCGCGGTTCAAACATGGGCGCTGGTCGCGGCAGAGCGGGAAAACCTTTTCGACGACGCTGGAAATCGCCGACGAATGCCACACGAAGCGCACCAAGTGGGTGATGCTGTCACGCGGGGAGCGGCAATCGAAGGAGAACATGGAGCAGTGCGCGATTCATTGCCGGGCCTATGGCGCGGCGGCGGACATCATCGAGAGCGGCTATCGCTCGCAGGACGCGGAATATAAGCAGCTCGAAATCCGGCTGCCGAACGGCTCGCGCGTGCTCGGGCTGCCGGCCAATCCCGATACGGCGCGCGGCCATTCGGCGAACGTATATCTCGACGAGTTCGCGTTTCACCAGGACAGCCGGAAAATTTGGGCCTCGCTCTTCCCGACGATCACCCGCGGCTATCGCCTCGCGATCACGAGCACGCCGCAGGGGAAGAGCAACAAATTCTACGAGCTGGAATCGAACCCGCAGTTCTCCAAGCACAAGGTCGATATCTATGACGCGGTGGCGGGCGGCCTCATGCTGCGAGACGAACAGGGCCAAACGATCACACCGGAGCAACTGCGCGAGGCGCTCGGCGACGAGGACGCCTGGCAGCAGGAATATCTCGTCCAGTATCTCGACGAAGCGAGCGCCTATCTCACCTATGAACTCATCGCCACCTGCGAGCATGACCAGGCCTGGATGACGGCGCCGGAGGAGTGGCAGCCGCTCGGCCCGCTCTTCGTCGGCGTGGACATCGGGCGCCGGCGCGATCTGACCGTGATCTGGGTCCTCGAATTGCTCGGCGACGTGCTCTGGACGCGCCACGTGATCGAGCTACAACGGATGTCGTTCGCCGCGCAAAAAGACATCCTCTGGCCCTGGCTCGCGCGCTGCCAACGCGCGGCGATCGACGAGACCGGACTCGGGATGCAGCTCGCCGAAGAGGCGGAAGACTATTTCGGCTCCTCGATCGAGCGCGTGACCTTCAATCTCCAGAGTAAAGAGCTGTTGGCCGTGACGTTCCGGCGACAGTTCGAAGATCAGACCATTCGCGTCCCAGCCGAGCGGCGGGTGCGGGAGGATTTTCATCGCATCAAACGCATCGCCGGCGCGACCGGCGTGTTCCGGTTCGATGCGGCCAGAAACGAGGACGGGCATAGCGATAGATTTTGGTCCGCCGCACTGGCGGTCGGAGCCGCCCGATCGGCAGAAGATGCGCCCCGGATTCGCAGTCTCGCTCCGGCCTTCCCAGAGGGCGTTCCAATAGGAGGGGGCCTGTGATGGTCGGGAAGAATGAGCGGCGCCAGCCTGAGGGGCAGCCGGAAGCGTGTACACGCTATTTGTGCAGGCAGTGCGGGAGCGAGTTTGACCGGAAGTCCAGGAACGGTGAGCCGAGGGAGTTCTGCTCATCGAAATGCCGCTACCGCTGGCACAACGCCCAACGCCTGAAAGGTGCGGCTTTATTAAAGATGCGAAAACCGGCCGTTCCACGCCGCGTGAATTCCGGTAAACGGCGGGTCGACCTGGAGGTGATTCCGGAGGCTGAGCGTCCGGCGCTTCTGGTTGAAGCTGCCCGCCGGCTGGGGTTGACAGAAGAAGGGCCAATGTTGAAAGCCGCCCGTCTGGCCGCTCAGCCTTCAGCCTTCAGCCTTCAGCCTTCGGAGGCTACGGCATGACCTGGCGCGATTGGCTGCCGAGCCTGTCATGGAAAGCGTCCGGCACCTCCCGCGCCGTGCTGTTGCAAACCACGCCGGGGGTGGCGGTCTGGACACCGAGGAATTATGAAACGCTCGCGCGTGAGGGGTACGGCAGCAGCGCCATCGTCTACGCCTGCGTCAACGAAATCGCCAAATCGATCGGCGGGCTGCAGTGGCTCGTGCAGCAGCGCCGGAGTGGGCAATGGCGCGAACTCGACGAGCATCCCCTGCTGGACCTGTTGGCCCGGCCGAATCCCATGCAGGGCGGCGGACGATTTTTTGAGGCGCTCACGGGCTATCTGATGATCAGCGGCAACAGTTATATCGAGCGCGTCGGACCGGGCACCGGGACCGGCCGCTTCGTCCGCGCGCCCCGCGAGCTCTACGCCCTGCGGCCCGATCGCATGACCGTCGTGCCGGGCGATCAGACCAATCTGGTGGCGCGCTACGAATACCGCGCCGGCGGGGCTGTCGTCGCACTGCCCGCGCCGCTCGTGCTCCATCAGAAACTATTTGACCCGATCCACGATTGGTACGGCCTCTCGCCGCTGCAAGTGCTGGCGCGCACGGTCGATACCGACAACACGGCGATCAA
>CAKKQX010000010.1 GCA_919902235.1 Burkholderiales bacterium | reverse complement strand
AACCAGTGGCTTCCACCGTGTGAAGGTGGCACTCTACCGCTGAGTTAACCGCCCGTGAGGGATGCAGCGCAGGGCGCGATTTTAGCACTCTTCGCCTGCGCCTTTCAATTCAGAAACTTAGGGTTTAAAACCAGCCTCGCCCGCGGTAGCATGCGCTATTCCGCATCGCGCTTTTCTCTCTCATGCCAAAAAACATCACCATCATCGGCGCCGGCATCGTCGGCGTCGCCACCGCCTGTTATCTGTGGCGCGACGGCCACGACGTTACCATCGTCGACATGCAACCGCCGGGCGAATACTGCTCGTTCGGCAACGCCGGCATCCTCAGCCCCGGCTCGTGCGTGCCGCTTGCCACCCCGGGCATACTGTGGAAAGTGCCGGGCTATCTTGCCGATCCGCTGGGACCGCTCACCATCAACTGGTCGTACCTGCCCAGGGCGCTGCCGTGGCTGATGCGCTTCGTTGCGGCCTCGAGCGCGCAGCGCGTGGAGCGCATCGCCGACGCGCTGCGCCTGCTGCTGAAGCAGACTTTCGATGCCTACGAACCGCTGGTGAAGCATGCCGGCGTCGGCGATCTGATACGCCGCACGGGCTATGTGGTGGTTTACGAAAAGCGCGCGGCGTATGCAGGCGACGCCATTGCCTGGAAGCTGCGGCGCGACCGCGGCGTGATCATCGAGGAACTCGACAATGCCGGGATCAGACATTATTTGCCGCAATTGCCGGGCAGCTACGAAGTCGGGTTGTATCTGCCGGAGCAGGGTTATGTCGCCAATCCGGAGCGCCTGACCAAAACGCTGGCGGCGCAGTTGCAGCGCGACGGCGGGCGGATACTCCAGCGCAAGGTGCTCGACATCGAAATGGGGCCGTCCGGGCCGGTGGCGCTGGCAACCGATGCCGGCCGGCTGCCGGTGGAGACGCTGGTAATCTGCGCTGGCGCGCATTCGAATGAATTCACCTCAAAACTCGGTGATCGCGTGCCGCTGGAAGCCGAGCGCGGTTATCACGTGACGTTCTCCGATCCGCGCATCGAATTGCCGATGCCGGTGTTCGCACCCGAGCACAAGTTTTTCGTGACGCCGATGGAAATGGGGCTGCGCATCGCCGGTCAGACCGAGTTCGCCGGCGTCGACGCCGAACCCGACTACGCGCGCGCCGATGTGCTGATCAGGAAAATGCGGCGCATGTTTCCGGATATCAGCACCGTCGATCACACGAAATGGATGGGGCGGCGGCCATCGATGCCGGATTCGCTGCCGGTGATCGGGCCGGCATCGAAAGCGCCCAATGTCTGGTACGCTTTCGGCCACGGCCACATCGGCCTGTGCAGCGGCGCGCCGACGGGGCGTCTGGTCGCCGAGATGATTGCGGGACGGCACACCAATATCGATGTGGCACCGTACAGCGTCACGCGTTTTGCTTGAACAGCAGATTGATCTGCAGTGAGCGCTGTAAACGCAGTGGTTTTTTATAACTATTTGTTTTTAAATGATATTTTATTACCAGGCTGAGGGCTGGAATTCATCCCCGGATCTCTCCCCGGACACCGGCGCAGAGGGCGCACGCTTCGTTAAGCGCTGCAAGTAATAAACCGCGTGCAGCAAAGCGGATACGCTGTCCGCTTTGCCAGTGATTCATTTTTTCTTTGCTGCAGGTTTCTTTTTCCTGATGGTTTTCCTGGCCGCGGCGCGTTTTTTCGCCGGCGCCGCGTGCCTGCCGGGCTTTACCGGTTCGCCGCGGCGCGTGGATTCGAGAATCGCTTCCAGCACCGTGACGCCGTGAATCTCGTCGCCGCCGGCAACGGCGAGCGGCTGTTTTCCGGCAACCGCCCGCGCGAAGTGCTCGAGTTCGGCGCGCTCGGTGCTGATGTCCGGAAACGACACGAGCTGCGGGCGCTTGCGCTCGCGCAGCTTGTCGCGATCGAGCAGGCACACGCGCATCTGCCAGGTCGAGAGATGTTCGACGTCGCCGACTTCGACCCAGCCGTTCGATCCGAACACCTGCATGCGCCAGGTTTCGGCGGTGGCAACACAGGTGCCGATGTAGCCGCTGGCGCCGTCCTTGAAACGCAACAGCGTGGAGGTGGTGTCGTCGATGCCGTAGTCGAGCACGCGGCGGAAGCTCTGGGCGTAGACGCTTTTGACATGGCCCCCGAGATACAACATGGCGTCGAGCACATGCACGCCGCGGCCGGTCATGCCGCCGGCGGGGCCTTCGTCGCGGCTCTGGCGCCAATGGTCCTGCGTCACCCAATAGACGCTGGGTCCGCAGAAATTACCTTCGATGTGCAGCAATTTGCCGAGCCGGCCATCGCCGAGCATTTTGCGGATTTCCTGCAGCGCCGGCTGGAAGCGCCAGTTGTAACCCACGGCAAGCGTGACCTTGTTTCTGGCGCAGGCGCGCACCGCTTCCTTTGCGGACTCCGTGGTGAGCGTGAACGGTTTTTCGGTGAATACGTGCTTGCCGGCCTTGGCCGCGGCGATGATCAGTTCGGCGTGCAGGCTGTGCGGCGTGGCGAGCACGATGGCGTCTATCTTCGGATCGGCGAGCATTTTGCGGTAGTCGTCAAACAGCCGCATGCCCTGGCTGTCGGCATACGCCTGCACCGCGGCGGGCGTGCGCACGGCACCGGCGACGAAGCGGATCCTGTCGCTCTTGCCCTGCACGCTGTTGACGAGGTTCTGACCCCAGCGGCCGAGGCCGATGATTGCTGCATTGATCATGATTTCCTTTCGCTTGATCCGGGAGTGGTAAATTGTGAGTGGTGAGTGGTGCGATCAATCAGTTTGGCACGTCAAGCGCGGCGTGCTCCGCCTTACTCAATCTTGAGCTGCGCTGCTTTTACGAGCTTCGCCCATTTGGCGCGTTCGGCCCGCAGGTGGGCAGCGAACTCCGCGGGCGTGCTCGCTACCGGATCGGCGCCCTCGCGCACGAGCCGTTCATGCACGTCCTGGGCCCTGATGATCGAGATCAGCGCATCGCTGAGCTTGTCGAGAACCGAACGCGGAATATGAGCAGGGGCAACGATGCCATACCAGGAGTTGATTTCGTAGTCCGGCAGTCCGGATTCCGCGATGGTCGGGATATCCGGCGCAGCGAGCGTGCGCTTGCCGCTGGTTACGCCGATCGCTCTGAACTTGCCGCTGCGCAGGTGCGGCAGCGCGGGAATGATGGGGCTGAAGGTGATTTGCACTTCGCCGGAGAGCAGGGGCATAACCTGGCCCGCGCCCTTGTAGGGGACATGCACGATGTTGACTCCGGCCATTATCTTGAACAATTCCGCAGCCAAGTGATTGGACGAGCCGTAGCCGGATGAAGCGTAATTGAGCCGGCCCGGTTTGGCTTTTGCCAGTTCAATCAGATCCTTGACCGAGGCGGGACCCGACGGCAGCGTGAGCAGCACTGCGGTCGTCGTGGCAACCAGCGTCAGCGGCGCGAAATCCTTTTCGGGATCGAATGACATGTACCGCTTGAGGTTAGGGGTGATGGTGAGCGGGCCTGGCGAGGCGAGTAGCAGCGTGTAACCGTCGGGGGTAGCTCTGGCGACGAGTTCGGCAGCGATGTTGCCGGCCGCGCCCGGCCGATTGTCGATCACCACCTGCTGCCCCCAGGTCTCGGTAAGTTTCTGGCCGACGATGCGGGCGATGGTGTCGATGGAACCGACCGGCGGAAAGCCGACAACGAAGCGGACCGGCCGGGTCGGATAAGATTCTGCGGCAAACGTTGCGGCATGTGCGAGCATGCCGGCCGCCGCGAGCAGGGCTGTTACTGCGATCCTCGAAGACCATTTCATGGTGTTTTCTCTTTTCCGGGTTCTATTGAGTATTACCAAACCAAATGACACTGAATGACGATTCCTGCATCTCTCCCCCCTCTCCCTCGATCCCTCTCCCCAAAATGGAGAGGGAAGAAAAGCGCTTTTCCCCGGGAGGGGGATGCAAAGCCCTCCCTCCGGGACAAGGGAACACTTGAAGCGAAGCAGAAGGGTGGGGATGAGGGAAAAGTGTCGCGCAGTTACGTAATCCTCAATAATCCGCGGATAGCGACACCTCATTCCAACTTGAGGCCGCCTTCCTTTACTAGCTTCTCCCAGCGCACCGCGTCTTCCCTGATGAGCCGGGCGAGCGCTTCCGGCGTGCTGCCTTCGACTTCGATGCCGCGATTAAGCAGCACGGTCTTGACTTCCTGGGTCGCAAGAATCGCGTTGGTCTCGCGATTGAGACGAGCGATGACTGCGCGCGGGGTCTTTGCCGGTACCAGCATGCCGTACCAGGCTTCGACGCGGTAGCCGGGCAGCGTCTCGGCGATGGTGGGCACGTCCGGCACCGCGGTTGCGCGCTTGGCGCCGGTGACCGCCAGTGCCTTCAGTTTTCCTGCTTTGACCTGGGGGATGGCCGCGGCAAGCGGCAGGAATGCGATCTGTATTTCGCCTTGAATCGCCGCCAATGAGTTTAGCGCGGCGCCTTTATAAGGTATGTGAATGAGCGGGATGCCTGCCATGACGCGGAACAACTCCCCGGAAAAATGATTGGTGGTGCCGGCGCCGGACGAGCCGAAGTTCAATCCGCCGGGTCGCGTCTTGGCGTAAGCGATGAGTTCCCTGACCGAGTTTGCCGGCGTTGACGGGTGCACGGTCATCATGGTGGGGCCCGTGCCGAGCAGCGTGACCGGGGCGAAAGCCAGAATGGGGTCGAACGCCGGTTTGTTCTTGAACAGCCGGCTGATGGTAATCACAGGTTGGCCGAGATACAGCGTATGGCCATCCGGGTTGGCGTTGGCCGCAATTTCCATGCTGAGCACGCCGCCTGCGCCGGGCCGTCCGTCAACGACGATGCGTTGTCCCAGGCGTTCTCCAAGTTTTTCGGCGACGGTGCGCGCGATCACATCGCTTACGCCGCCCGGCAGAAACCCGGTGATGAAACGCAGCGGCCGGCTCGGATAGTCGCCGGCGTTTTTAGCCGGGCCGCTTTGCGCCAGCACCGCACTGGATGTCAGGGCCAGGGCAAGCGCAAACAGGAATCCTGGTTTCATTACGTTCTCCCAAAGGTGTGATGCCGGTTTTTCGCGGCGCGCGCCGCCGTGCTTTCAGCCTACGCTTGCCCCGGAGTCTTTCACCACCTTGCGCCACTTCGGAATTTCAGTGCGGATCAGATTTGAAAATTCCTCGGGAGAACTGGTGACGAGATCGATGCCCTGTTTGATGAAGCGCGACTGCATGTCCGGCGCTTCGATGGCGTGTTTGATTTCCCGGTTGAGCTTCATGACGACGGCGCGCGGGGTTCCCGCCGGCGCCAGTATGCCGTACCAGGGCGTGATGTCGTAGCCGGGCAGAGGGGCCGATTCCGCAATCGTCGGCAAGTCCGGGGCCTGGGGCGAGCGCCGGGCGCTGGATATGGCAATCGCGCGCAGCTTGCCCGCGCGCGCATGCGGCATGCCGGTGAGCAAATTGCTGAACATCATCTGCGATTCACCCGCGACCAGAGCGTTGAGCGCCGCCGCATTGCCTTTGTAGGGAACATGCACGATATTGATTCCGGCCATGGATTTGAGCATCTCCGCCGCCATGTGCGTGGGACCGCCGCTGCTGGCGGTCGCGAAATTGATTTGTCCCGGCCCGGCTTTGGCCAGCGCGATCAGTTCGCGCGCCGACTGGGCCGGTACCGAATGGTGCACGAACAAGCCCAGCGGCAGCGTGGCGATGAGCGTGACCGGTGCAAAGTCCTTGACCGGGTCGTAGCCGAGTTTGGGATAAAGGCTCGCGTTAACGGCGTGGGTGCCGATGTGGCCGGTCATCAGCGTGTGCCCGTCGGGGGTCGCACGCGCGGTGAGTTCCGCGCCGATGCCGCCGCCGGCGCCGCCACGGTTGTCGACCACGACCTGCTGTCCCCATGCGGCGGTCAGCTTGTCGCCGATGGCGCGCGACATGATGTCCATCGGGCCGCCGGCCGCAAACGGCACGATCAGGCGTATGGGCTTAATGGGATAGTCCTGGGCGCCGGCCGCGAGCGGTACGGTGGCCCACGCCATTGCGCACAGAATTCCTGCGCAGCATCTGGATGAACGATTCATGGCATCTCTCCTTGCCTGGCGATATGGAAGTGCAAATTTCGTGCCGTGCTACTTTCCATCTTGGCTGACTGCGCCCGACCATGGCGACATGACATCCGCAATGCCGAAGTGCTCGCCCGTTTTTGGGTCATTGAGCACTGCGCTGGGGCAGGCGAAGTTGGTCGGATAGACCACCAGTTCGGTCAGATTGACCGGATATTTTTGCGCCAGCGCCTGCTGAGTTTCCTGCGGCAGGCGCGGATCGAGGCCGACGCTGTCGCCGCCGCTGGCATCGATGCGCGGCTGGTGGAATGCGTCTTCGAGCGTCATGCCGTGATCGATCAGGAAAGAACTGATCTGGTACACCGCCGGAAAGATCTTGCGGCCGCCCGACGCGCCGATCGCGAACCAGGGTTTGCCGTCGCGGCGCGCGATCACCGGGCACATATTGGTGAGCGCGCGTTTGGCGGGCGCGAGAGCGTTGGGGGAATCCGGCCGCGGATCGAACCACATGATGCCGTTGTTCATCAGGATGCCGGTGGAGGGCAGCACGACCTTGGAACCGAACACCGAGAGCAGGGTCTGCGTCAGCGCCACCATATTGCCGTTGCGGTCGATGACGTTAAGGTGAGTGGTGGTCGACGGGTCGCGGTGATCGCTGGTTTCGCCCATGGTTTGCAACCGCTCGGTATAGGCTTCGCGCAGCGTTTTGGGGTAGGCGAGGAAGGCGTCGGCATGCGGTCCGCCCTGCCGGAACTTCAGGTCGCGCAGGCCGCCAAGCGCGCGCAGCATCGATGGCCCCGCAGTCAGGTGGGGCGCCAGTGCGAGCTGCGCGCCGTGATACTCGGTCTCGATCGGCGCGACGATGCGCGCGCGGTAGTTCCTGAGGTCCCCGGCGGCAAGATTGCCGCCCATGGCCTTGATGTCCGCAGCGATGCTGGCGGCGATCTCGCCCTCGTAATAATCGCGATAGCCGGCGTCGGCAAGCCGCCGCATGGTTGCGGCAAGTCCGGTGAGCTGCAGCCTGCCCAGCGGCGCGCCTGCCGCAGTGACCGGCGGGAATCCGCCGGGCAGCCAGATATCGCGCGTCGTCGGGTAACGCGCGAGTTCTTTCGCCATGGTCGCCACTTTGAGCGTCACGAACCAGTCGATTGCCATGCCTTCGTCGGCCAGCTTGATTGCGGGCTGCATGGCATCCGCAAATTTTATGGTGCCGAATTTTTCCAGCGCGAGCCCCAGGCCGTCGACGTGTCCCGGAACGGCAATGGACATCGGTCCGTGCACGTTGCGGTCGTCCTGCACCGTGGGCCAGGTGAAAAGATCGGTGGTATTGCCGCCGGTCAGTGGATAATCGGCGGGATTCAGACCGCGCGGCGAGAGCGGACCGAAATCGACTACTTCGACGCGATTTTGCTTTGCCAGGTAGACCAGCATGAAACCGACGCCGCCGAGGCCGCTATTCCAGGGTTCGACTGCCGCCAGCGCAAATCCGGTGGCGACCGCCGCATCCACCGCGTTGCCGCCGGCGGCAAGGACGCTCGCGCCAGCCTCGCCGGCAATGCGATTCTGCGTGGCAATGATGCCGCCGCGCGAGCGCGCAAGCGGCTTGCGCACGTTCCAGTTCTGTACGAGATGTTCAAGCATGCTGGGAAAACACCGGGATGAAGATATAATCCTCGAAATCTTAACGGAAAAGCGCGGCTCGTGACCAGCGGATTGCGGTTTGAGCAAGGCTGCCGTCGCCGGATTTGCCGTTGTCAGTTATATAAAATCACCAGCCGTATTCGCGTTTTCAGAACAAATGGCCAAGCACATCGTCTGCCTGACTTTCGACTTCGACGCCATCTCGGGGTTTATTGCGCGCGGCCAGACTTCGGCGAGCTGGATTTCTCGCGGCGAATTCGGTCCGCGCGTCGGCGCGCCGCGCCTGCTTGCGCTGTTCAGGAAACACGATATCCGCAGTTCCTGGTACGTGCCCGGGCATACCATAGAAACTTTTCCCGCTGCGGTGAAGGCGGTGGTCGACGCGGGGCACGAGATAGGGCATCACGGCTGGACTCACCGCCCGCCCGCAGGCCTGACGCGCGAGCAGGAGGAAGCCGAACTGGCGCGCGGCAATGAGGCCGTTCGCGGTATTTCGGGGCGCTATGCCAGCGGCTATCGCTCGCCATCGTGGGACCTGAGTCCGCACTCGATAGAACTGATGTTGAAACACGGTTTCATCTACGACAGCAGCATGATGGGAGATGACTACACGCCGTATTTTGCGCGCCAGGGCGATGTTATCGAACTGCTGCAACCGGCGGTGTTCGGTGCGCGCAGCACGCTGGTGGAAATGCCGATTCACTGGTCGACCGACGATTCGCCGCACTTCGAGTTCGTGCGCACCGCAGCCAATGTGCGCCAGGGTTTGCAGAAAGCGGGCGACGTGCTCGACAACTGGGTCAATGATTTCCTCTACATGAAACAGACGCTGGAGTGGGGCGTGCTGACTTATACCTGTCACCCTTTTATCATCGGTCGCGGCCATCGCATCATGATGCTGGAGCGGCTCATCCAGCGGCTGAAAGGCGAGGGCGCGGTTTTCCAGACCGTGGAAGACACGGTCAGGGAATTCAAGAACCGCTCTAATCCTTCGGCGATTTAACCAGTCATCAGCCACCCATTACGAGTCAACAGCATGGTTCGCACCCGTTTTGCCCCCAGTCCCACCGGCTATCTGCATATCGGCGGCGCGCGCACCGCGCTGTTCTGCTGGGCGTTTGCCAAAAAGCACAATGGCACGTTCATCCTGCGCGTCGAGGACACCGACCGTGAGCGCTCGACCGAACAATCGACACACGCGATCCTCGACAGCATGCAGTGGCTGGGACTCGATTACGAAGGGCCGTTTTTTCAGATGCACAGGCTCCAGCGCTACCGCGAGGCGGCGGCGCAGCTGGTGCGCGAGGACAAGGCTTACTCCTGCTACGCCAGCCGGGAAGAGCTTGAGCAATTGCGCGAACAGCAGCGCGCGCGCAACGAGAAACCGCGTTACGACGGCCGCTGGCGCCCGGAAAACGCACGCGCCTCGGGGTTGACGCCGCCGGCCGGCGTTACGCCGGTCATCCGTTTTCGCAATCCCGATGACGGCGAAGTCGCGTGGAATGATCTGGTGAAGGGGCCGATCACGGTTGCCAACGGCGAGCTCGACGATCTGGTGATCATGCGCGGCGACGGCATCCCGACCTACAACTTCGGCGTGGTGATCGACGACATCGACATGGAAATTACCCACGTCATCCGCGGCGACGACCATGTCAACAACACGCCGCGCCAGATCAACGTCTATCGCGCGCTTGGCGCGCCGCTGCCGAAGTTCGCGCATGTGCCGATGATCCTCGGCCAGGACGGCGAGCGCCTGTCCAAGCGCCACGGCGCGGTGAGCGTGATGCAGTATTTCGAAGAAGGCTATCTGCCCGAGGCGCTGCTCAACTATCTGGCGCGGCTGGGATGGTCGCACGGCGACGAGGAAAAATTTTCGCGCGGGCAGCTTGTGGAATGGTTCGACCTCGAGCACATCAGCAAATCCCCGGCGCGCTTCGATCCGGCCAAGCTCGCCTGGCTCAACCAGCAGTATCTCAGGCAAGCGGACGACGCGCGGCTGGCTGAACTGGCCAAGCCTTTTCTCGAAGCCAGTGGCTGCGATCTGCAAAGGGGCCCGCCGTTTGCCGCTGTGGCCGCGCTGCTGAAGGAGCGCGTCAATACCATCGGAGAACTCGCCGCTGCCGCGGTCTATTTCTATCGTTCGCTTGAACCGGCGGCGGAGCTGAAAGCGCAGCATTACCTGTCTGAAATCAAGCCCGCGCTCATGGATCTGCGGCAGCGCCTCGCCGGCATAGAATGGCAGCGCGCAAAAATCAACGAGACCCTGAAAGCCGTGGTTGCCGACTACAAGCTGAAATTGCCGAAAATCGCCATGCCGCTGCGGGTCATGGTGAGCGGCGGCGCGCAAACGCCCTCTATTGATGCCACGCTCGAATTGATTGGCCGCGACGCGGTGCTGGCGCGGCTCGACAGGCAGCTGCAAGTCTTTCCCGCATAACGGTTTTCCCCTAATTTCTTTACAGTGCCGGGGTCGGAATGTATAATTCGCGGTCTTTCGTGGGGGTATAGCTCAGCTGGGAGAGCGCTTGCATGGCATGCAAGAGGTCAGCGG
>CAKKQX010000009.1 GCA_919902235.1 Burkholderiales bacterium | reverse complement strand
CCGGGATTGTTCTTCGCCGGCCAGATCAATGGCACCACCGGCTATGAAGAGGCCGCGGCGCAGGGACTCATCGCCGGCATCAATGCCGCGCGACAGGTGCAGGAGAAAGAAGCGTGGTGGCCGCGGCGTGATGAGGCCTATCTGGGTGTGATGATTGACGACCTCATCACACGCGGCGTGACCGAGCCCTATCGCATGTTCACCTCGCGCGCGGAGTATCGTCTCGCGCTGCGCGAGGACAATGCGGATCTGCGTCTGACCGAGATCGGCCAAAACCTCGGCTTGATCGATGAGGCACGCTGGCAGCGTTTCAGCAACAAGCGTGAAATGATCGCGCGCGAACAGGAGCGCCTGAAGAAAACCTGGCTGCGTCCGGAATCGCTGCCGGAGGATGACGCCGTTCGTGTGATCGGCCAACCGCTGGCGCGCGCGGCCAGCCTCATGGAACTGCTGCGCCGGCCCGAGGTTTCCTATGATGCGCTGATATCCCTCCCCGGATCCGGGGAGGCGGTCGCCGATGCCGAGGTGGCGCAACAGCTCGAAATCCAGGCCAAATATGCCGGTTATATTGAGCGCCAGTCGGAGGAAATTGAACTCCACCGCCGGCACGAGGAAACGGCGCTGCCCTCGGATCTGGATTATCACAACGTCCACGGGCTGTCGGTCGAGGTACGCCAGAAACTGGTGTCGCATCGGCCCGCCACGCTCGGCCAGGCCGGGCGCCTTTCAGGCATGACCCCGGCGGCCATCTCGCTGCTGCTCATCCATCTGCGCCGCAAGCGCGCCTAGCCGCAACTCCGTTTTCACCGACTACAATTGGGAAGAAGTTGGCCCCAGGGACAGACTCGCGCACAGGAGGCGACACGATGCAGATCACCCCGGACAGCATGATGTACTACCTGGTTGTGTTGCTGATCTTCGGCAATGTCTTCGCGCTTATTATCGGCGTGCTGATGCTGGCGGCTCCGCAGTGGCTGGGCGCTCTCTTCAAGTTTTCCAATCGCTGGATCTCCACGCGCAAGATGACCAAACCGCTGGCAAAACCGCGACCGACCGACCGCGCCATGCTGCGCTACCCGCGCGTGCTGGGCGCGATCCTGCTGGCGAGCGCCGCGCTGATCCTGATCAAGGGGACGATCTTCATCACCGGCATGAGCGTCGCGGACGGCGGCAGGTTGTTGGCGCGTCTCTACGGTGATGCGGATATTTCAAGCAGCGTGTGGGAAAGCCTGTGGATCAGTCTGATCGCCTTCATCGTGTTGGGCGCGGTGATAGCGGTCGTGGTGGGGCTGATGTCGCTGTTCAAGCTCGGCAAGCTCAAGTACTGGGCCGAGTCCATCAATCGCTGGGTATCCACACGCCAGCTGACGAAGCCGCTCGACACTCCGCATTATCATCTGGACAAACTGGTCGTGGC
>CAKKQX010000008.1 GCA_919902235.1 Burkholderiales bacterium | reverse complement strand
TACGGTCAGGTTCCCTGGAGTATTACTGTTAAGTGCAATTGCAGCCGCGGTACTTTTTCTGAAATTTTCAGACACGGCATACCACAATGGTGCGCCGTATCCATCCCGCAAATCCGGAAGCCCCAGGGATTTCCAGGGCAGCCGTCCTATGCGAACCCCGTTGCTATTGCAGCTGCTGCCCTGGTTTCCGAATCCATCGACGTCGGGACAGGGTAGATTGCCGGGACGTTCCGTTCCGCTGTATTGCAGTGCGGCGGCAAATCCGATCAAGGCATCCCGAGCCTGCGCGAGGGCGGCAACGGTCTGCTTGTCGCGCTTTATGGCATCCCTGCCCGGTGAAGCCATGCTGTAAATCAGTGCCCCCGCCCCCACCACGATGAGCAGCACCAGGATCAGGAAAACTTGACCGCGCTGGGCCTGAACTGCCGGAGGGCGCTTCGGCGGGGTGGGCATCGCAGACTAGCCGCCCTTGCGGATATTGCCCGGATTTCCCGGGCTAGGCGCGGGCGCGCCGCTGGCGGGCTCCGTCGCATTGTCGCGCTCATCGCTGCGCCCGGGTCGGGGCGGAGTTTTCGTGTCCGGGGACTCGCCGGGCTTGGACTTGGTTTTGGACTCTGGCCTGGGCACCGTTGCGCGGCGCGCGAACGGCTCTTCTATTGTGCCCGACACGATTTCCACGCTTTGCCCGACTTTGAGTTCGACGTTGAGACCGCCTTGCGGCGTGTCGAGGACGATGCGGCCGTCGGGTCGCACGCGGCCGACCGCCGGCACGCCTTCCGTGGGCTGTCGGTCGTTGATCGCGCGGTTGTTGAGCCATACCGTGGATTTGCCGTCATTGCGGCGGACCATGCCGCTGTAGGTGACGGTTTCCGGCAACGGTGTGGCCTCCTCTTCGGAGGACAGCGTGGCGCGGCTTTTCTGGCCGCGGGCGGTGTCGAGCTGGGCGCGTTGCGCGGGCGTGAAGAACAGGCGCCCCAGCGGCTCCGCTGCGAAGGATGGCCCTGTCACGCCCTGCAGGCTGGCAAGCACGATCAGCGCGGCAACGCGCTTCATGGTTTTTTCTCCGTCGCGGCTTTGGCGGTGATCCAGGACAGGCCGCACTCGGCAAGCAGGTTGGGCTGGAAACGAATCATTCCTGCGTTGTCGATACGCCGAAGTGTGCACTGATCGACCAGGAAAATTCCGGCGCCCTGCCGGACGAGACTGTCGAAGAAACGCACCATATCTTCTTCGTGCAGCAACCTGAAACTCAGCTTCATTTCCGATTGCATGAGCGAGAGCTGTCCGGGATTGAGCTCGTTCGCACGAGCATAAGGTTTTTGCGCGCCGATCTGGTAATCGATGCCGAACAGTTCGACCTGCTGGTTGGCAAGCCGCAGGCCGTCCAGCCAGTTGATGCGCTGCTCGTCGCCCACAAAGCCGCTGCGCGCGAGCTGCTGATATTCGCCCAGATAACGGATGATGATTTCCTTCTCGTCGCCCGAGCGCTGGAGACGGGTGCGCGCGTCTTTGAGCAATACTTGTTGTTGCGCAAGTTGCTGCTGCGATTGCGCGAGCAGGGCGTTGGTGTAATAGACGGCCCCGGCGCCGGCAAGCACCGCAATCAGCAGTATCAGCAGCGGGTTTCGCAGCGCCTTGAGATCGCCCTGGTTCATGCGTTTGGTTTCATTATCAGCAGCAGCCTGAAGTCCGCGGCGCCGGCCTCCTCGCGGCTGTCGAGCGTGTTGCCCGAGATCTGCAGGCTGGGATTGACGTTGAGCGGCAGCTTGACCACCTGCACTTCGGCGACCGCGGGATCGCGCGCCAGCCGCCCGGCGAAGGTGTTGATGGTGTCTATGGCCGCGCGGTAATCGCCGCGGAACGGCCGGATTTCGCCCGCGATGAGGCCGCTTTGCCTGCGTGCCGCGGCGCCGCTGCGGGCCGCGGTTCCGGCGGCGTGCGCCGGAGTTCCCCCCGCTTCTATCGCGTTCTGGCCGTAATTCCAGATGAACTCGCGCAGTACTATGGACGGACTGGATTCCAGCGCCATGCTGACGATGCTCATCATGGTTCCCGGCGTGCGCGCGGTTTGTCTGAGCGCGTGCGCAATTTCAACCGCTTTTTTCAGATTGTCGGCGGAAGTCGGCGCAGCGGGAAATTGCCGCGTTACTTCCTGATAATAAGTCTGTTGCAGGGTGGTCTGCCGCGCGGCGTCCTCGGCGTCGGCACGCGCGGCTACGACCAGGGAAAAGTTGATCGCGCTCCACAAAGCCGCGCCCAGCGCTGTTGCCGCCGCCGCCGCATAAACCAGCCGCCGCGCCTGATGGCGGCGGAAGCCGACGGTAACGTTCGCCGGTGCCAGATTGCTTTCCGGGGTTTTGAGACCGAGAAGATGCAGGGAGATCACATCGGGGGAGGCCTGGAGCAGTGCTTCCGGAATCTCAAGCAGCGCGGCAAGTTCGTGGCGGCCCAGGCGGCTGCAACTCAGGCTCGGATTGTCACGCGTCAGGCTCTCTGCCGCTTCGGCAAACTCGTTGTTGCGGTCCAGCAGCAGGATGGTCAGTTGCTCGTCGAGCGTGTTGATGCGCAGCGCGTCCAGATAAAGCCGGGTGTTCGAGATTTCTTCGGCTATGAAGCTCCCGTGCCCGCCGTCCCTGGTGTTGTCGGCACGGGTCAGGCGGCTGAGGCGAAACTGGCGGTCGTGCAGGAAAGTGAGGCGCAGTCCCGCGCTGTGCTGCGCTACCATCAGAATATTGGGGGCCTTGACCTGCAATTTGTCGGGCAGGGCCGCGCTGACCATGGGCAGCAGGTAAATACCGGCAATCGGCAATTCCTGCGCAGCGACCACCTGCAGCCAGCCGCTCAGGAGATCGGGGTTGGTAAGCGCCGAGAACAGATAGCGGTCATCGCGCCGCTTGTCGCTGTCGCGGCCCTGCAGCCATGCCGCGATGTAGGGCTTGTTGCGGTAGTACTGTTTGAGTTTGCGGTTGATCAGTTCGGTGCGGTCGGAACCGAATGTATGGGGCAGCGTTTCGAAGCGGTAATCCTCTTCGACGGCGTCGACCAGGAAGTATGCCGGCACGTTTTTGAACCCGGCCAGGAACTCCTCGAACCGGGCCAGTCCGGCGTCATCGCTGCTGAAGATGCGGCAATCGGTAATTTTGCCCCCGTGCCAGCGGGCGACCGACGCCTGTGGGGCCGAAACGCAGATCAGAAGTTTGTCGGTCATTGCTCAGCCGCGCATGTCTTCAGGGGCAACATCCGGGGAGCGCGGTGCCGGCAGGCGGATGTTGATTTCGAATTTGCCATTTACCTTTTAAAATCTGATCTTGCCCAGAATATCATACACCGGACCAAGCACCGCCCAGATGACGAAAGCGATCAATCCGCCCAGCACCAGCGTGAGCGCGGGGCCAAGCATTTTGAGCCCCTTGTCGACCGATTCCTTTACGTCGCGGTTATAAAAGTAAGTGACGTTGGCCAGGGCCACATCCAGCGCGCCGGTGTTCTCGCCCACGCGCAGCATGCGGATCACCAGCGGCGGGAACATGCCGAGATTCTGAAACGTTTCGGTCAGGCCTTCTCCCGCAGACACCTGCTGGCCTGCCCGGTTCAAACCGTCGGAAATCACCCGGTTGCCGACAACGTCCTCGCTGGTTTTGATTGCGTCGAGCACGGTGATGCCGGAACGGTACATGAGCGAGAAGGTATTGGTGAACCGCGACATGATGATTTTCTGATGTATGGGGCCGATGAGTGGGAGTTGCAGTTTGGCGTAATCCCAAAGATAAGCGGCCTTGGCGTTGCGTTTGATCGTGATTACCAGCGCCACGATGGCAATGACGGGAGTTGCGAACAACGGCAGCCAGTAGGTGCTGACGAATCCGGAAACGGCAAGCAGCACTTTGGTCTGTAGCGGCAGCGCCAGCCCCATGGTTTTAAAAAGCTGGGCGATTTGCGGAACCAGAAACACCAGCAGGGCGATCAGCACGCCAAGCACGACCACCAGTGTCAGCGCCGGATACATCAGCAGGCGGCGCGTCTGCGAAATAAGTTCGTCCTGCCATTTCAGCGTCTCCGCCAGATTCTGGAACACTTCGGGCAGCTGGCCGGTCTGTTCGCCGGCCTTGATCAGGCTCACAAAAACGTTGTCAAAAATTTCTGTCTGCGTCGCCATGCACTGCGACAGCACCTTGCCGCCGTCCATGTCCTCGCTCATTGCCGAGAGCACTTCGCGGAAGCGCGGGTTGTCCACGCTGTCGCGCATATCGCGCAGCCCGTCTATGAGGGGAATGCCCGCGCGTATCATCTGCTCCATGTCGAAGCAGAAGTTGACGAGGTCCTGGCGGGTAATCTTTACGGCGCCGAGCGCCGAGGCCTGATGCTCGACGGCCTTGTAAGTGATCAGGTCGAGTCCCATCCGCCGCAGGCGCAGCTCGAGGTCGACCTCGTTGATGGCTTCGAGCGCGCCGCGCGCCTGCCGGCCGGTCTTGTCCACCGCCTTGTAATGGAAGGAAGGCACCTATTGATCTTTCACTAATTCGCGACAGCGAATTAGTGCCATTCTCACCCTCTCCTTCCGGGAGAGGGTCGGGGAGAGGGATTGAGCGTTCCGACTGTCATCCATTATGAAACGCTCAACAGCTTGAAAATGATGAATGATGAATGACGGCGTGTGTGCCGGATCGTATTCATCGTTCGGCATTCGGTATTCATCGTTTAGCCGATGCGTCCTGTCAGATCCACCGTGCGCGACACTTCCGCCAAACTGGTTGCGCCCTCGATGACGCGCTGCAGCCCCTCTTCCGCAAGCGTGCGAAATCCCTTGGTGATGGCAGCAGCGCGCAGTTCTTTCACAGTAGCGCGGCGCGCCACCAGTTCGTCCATGTCGCTGTCCATGACCAGAAGTTCCATGATGGCGGCGCGGCCCTTGTAACCCTTGTTGTCGCAGTGTTTGCAACCCGCCGGCCGGTAAAGATACGACACCGTTTGTGCGCCTGGCCCGAGCAGCGCGCGCTCCTCCGGCGGCGGCGCGTATTCCTGCTTGCATTGCGGGCACAGCAGGCGCACCAGGCGCTGCGCAATGATGCCGATGATGTTGCCGGCCATGATGTCGGGCAGGATGCCGATGTCGAGCAGGCGCGGGAAGGCGCCGAGCGCCGAATTGGTATGCAGCGTGGTAAACACCTGGTGGCCGGTCATCGCCGCACGGAACGCCATTTCCGCGGTTTCCTTGTCGCGCACCTCGCCGACCAGGATGATATCCGGATCCTGGCGCAGGATGGAGCGTATGCCGTTGGCGAAGTCCATGCGCGCCATCTCATTGACCGAAGTCTGGCGCATGAGCGTGAGCGGATATTCGACCGGATCTTCCAGGGTCATGATGTTGACGGTCTCGTCGTTGACCTGGGAGAGCAGCGAATACAGTGTCGTGGTCTTGCCGCTGCCGGTGGGGCCGGTCACGATGAGTATGCCCTCGGGGCGTGCCAGTATCAGATTCAGCTTGGCCATGGTGGACGGCGAGAGATTCATGCGGTCGAGGCTGATAATCGACTTCTCGCGGTCCAGCACCCGCAGCACGATGTTCTCGCCATAGATCGTGGGCTGGGTGGAGACGCGGAAATCGACCGGTCGGCCGTTGAGCGTAAGTGACAGCCGTCCGTCCTGGGGGGAGCGCGTTTCCGCGATGTTCATGTCGCTCACCACCTTGACCCGTACCGTGATGCCGGGCATATAGGTTTTATGCAGGCTGCGCACGGTTTCCAGCACGCCGTCGATGCGGTAGCGGATGCGCAGGAAGGCATATTCCGGTTCGAAGTGGATGTCGGAAGCGCCGCGTTTCACCGCGTCGACCAGCAGGGCGTTGACCAGCCGCACCATGGGCTGGGTATACTGGTCGCCGCCGGATTGCAGACTGTCGTAGTCGATTTCTCCGGTTTCAATTTCCTTGAGGATACCGTCGACCGACAACTCGTAGCCGTAGAACTGGTCGATGAAATTCTCGAGCTGGGCCTCGGCTGCGAGCTGGATCTTGATTTCGGCGCGAGGGCCGAGCATGGCGCGCAGCTGGTCCATCGCCACCACGTTGAAAATTTCGGTGGTGGCGATCGTGAGCACGTGCTCAACGGGATTGTAGGCGATCGGCAGCAGGCGATTGCGGCGCGCGAATTCCTGAGGCACCATCTTGTGCTCCTCGGGGTCGGCCACGACTTGGGACAGGTCAATCGATTCCTGGCCGACGGTGCGCGCCATGACGTCGCGCAAGGCGTTCTCGGTGACGAAACCGAGGCGCACCAGCAGTCTGCCGATGGGAATATTGTTGTTGCGCTGTTCAGCGAGCGCAATGGCGAACTGATCAGTGGAGATCAGGCCTTGCTGAACGAGCAGCTCGCCGAGGCGGAGTTTTTTTCTTTGTTCGGCCATTGCAGCGTTTCCCGGCCGGCTATTCTACCTGCGAAGCGAGCTTGCTTATACGCTCCTGGGCCTGAGGCAGGCTGAAGTTGGCGCGGCCGCGGGCGGAGGCGAGTTGTACCGCGCGGCGATAGAAGCCCAGCGCGAGTCTGGTCTGGCTCAGGTGTTCGAGCCCGACCGCGAGGTTGTAGGCGTAATCGGGGTTGGACTGTTCGAGATGATGGGCCTGGAAGTAGGCCTGCTGCGCCTGCGCCCACAACGACTGGTCGGCGTAGAGATTGCCGAGCGTGAAATACAGAAAAGGCGAAGGCTCGCGCGCGATCAGTTGTTTCAGGCGCGTTTCCGCCCCCAGCGGATCGGCACGGCCGAGCAGCGCGATCAGCCCCGACTGCGCCAGCGCATGGCGCGGATCAAGTTCGAGTATGCGCAGATAATACCTGGTTGCGTCGTCAGTCCTGCCTTCCTGCACCGCAATCGCGGCGAGGCCGAGCAGCGCATCGATGTTGCGCGGCTCGGCGCCCAGCAACTGGTTGTAGAGCCGCTGCGCGGTGTCGAGGCTGTTGTTCTGGAGCGCGGCATAGGCCTCGGTGAGCAGGGGCGGCAGCGTGGGCGCGGCGCTGCCGCGGCTGACGACTATGGCATTGCGCGGTGCGGCAGCCGCTGCCGGGGCTGCGGGCGGCGGCGCAGCCGGTCTGGGTTGCGCCGCCGAAATGGTGGCGGTAACGGGCGGTGGTGCGAGTTCCGGGGGTTCCGTGGACGGCTGCAGCACAGCCGACGTCGGGATCGGCGGCTGCACCTGGGGTGCCGGGCTCTGCCTCTGCGCCAGCGGCGGGGGCGGCGGCTGGCGCACAAACAATCCGGGATTGGAGATCTGCAGGTAGACATAAATGCCGAAACCCAGCAGAAAAATGCCGGCAAGCGTGCCCAACACCATGATCGGGTGCGCGCGCAGATAAGCGCCGGCGCCGGCGTTGCGCTTGCCCGCCTGCATCACGATGGTGGCCGTGGCCTGTTCGCGCATGTGCGCGGCCGTGGCAAGCCGTGGCGCCGTGGATTTCAACTGCGGCTCGACGCCGGCCGGGGACGTCGTGGTGTTAGGAGTCAGCGGTTCGAGCGAGAATTCGGTGTTCGGCGCAGCGGTGCCTGGCGGCCCCGTTTGCGCATCAATCCGGTCTTTGGCGGCCTTTTCCAGGGCCTTCATCAACAGGCTCATTGCGCGGGGCCGGTCTGTTCAGCGGGTGGTTTCTCGGGTTGCGGCAGGAAGCGCTGGAAGAATTTGAGTTCGTCGCTTTCCAGCGAGGGATTGGTGACCACCGTGGGGCGCAGGAAAATGACCAGTTCACTTTTTCGCGCGCGCTCGTCACGGAACCGGAACAGCTCCCCGGCGTCTTGCAGCCTGTCGACGCCCGGCAACTGCTCGCGGTTGCGCTGCACGTCGTCCTGCATCAGGCCCCCAAGAATCACGGTCTGACCATTGCCGACCTGCAGTACCGATTCCATCTCCCGCACCTGAACCTGCGGGACGCGATTCGGGAGGCAGTTATCGCGGTTGGCGTTGCACAGGCTCGGGTTGGGATCCAGCACAAAGGGTGTCTGGGGCAAGAGACGCGTCACGGTGGGCCGGACGGTGAGGAGAACCCGCCCATCCTCGCTCATTTGCGGTGTCACTCCCATGACCACGCCCAACGCTACGGTTTTGGGCACGGTGTTGAAAGTGGGCGCCGTTACCACGCCACCGGCGGTGGCAACGCCCGCCTGCGCAGACACTTCGAAATACACAATGTTGTCTACTGCCTTGAGCAGTGCAGTCTGGTTGTTGAGCACCATCAGTTTGGGGCTGGACAGCACCCGGGTATCGCCGAACTCTTGAAGCAGCTTGAGCGTAAAGCTCAGGGTACGGTTATCGGACGTGCGTTGATACCCGGCTGTGAGGGCGTTACCCGCTGTCGCGCCCGCAAACACAGCGGCGGCGTCAAAACCGCCGAGCAGTCTCTGGGCGAATGTGAAGCCACCACCTAAGGCGACCTTGCTCCAGTCAATTCCGCCTTGGTAAGCGTCCGACAGAGTCACCTCGACTATGGTCGCCTCGATCAGCACCTGCCGCTGCGCGCCGGTCTCCACCTTGGTGAGATATTCCTGCACGAGCTGGTGCTGTTTGTCATTGCCGTTGACGGT
>CAKKQX010000007.1 GCA_919902235.1 Burkholderiales bacterium | reverse complement strand
TGCGGATCAACATCGTACTGCCCTCCGATCAATTCATCGGCGAGGGAGCGAGGGGATTCATTTTGTTAGGTGCTCTAAAACAATCAGATAAAAATCTGATTTCGTTATTTGTTTTTCCTCTGTGATCTCTGTGCCCTTTGCGGCTAATGCTTTATGACTCCGTCTACCGCGCCGTGACAGGCCAAAGGTACCGTGGTAGCCTGATTTCTCCGCCGGCGCGACTTGCGACGGCGGCCACTGGGGGAGACAACAATGAAAACCGTTAAATTCGGCGCGTGCCTTGCGCTCGCGGCTGCACTCGCCGGCATCGCACCTGCATACGCGCAGTATCCGACCAAGCCAGTACGTTTCATCCTGCCGTTCCCGCCGGGCGGCGGCACCGACACGCTCGCGCGCATCCTCGGCGCCAAACTGTCCGACGGACTTGCGCAGCAGGTCATCCTCGACAACCGGCCGGGTGCGGGCGCCAACATCGGCGCCGAGATCGCGGCCAAGTCGCCGCCCGACGGTTACACGCTGTTGATGGGCAACATCGCGCACACCATCAACATGACCCTCTACCGCAAGCTCAACTACAATTTCGTCAAGGATTTCGCGGCAGTGTCGTTGCTCGCATCCGCGCCGAACATCGTCGTCGTGCATCCGTCGGTGCCCGCGAAATCGGTCAAGGAACTGGTCGCGCTCGCGCGGGCGCGCCCCGGCGAGCTCGACTACGCATCCTCGGGCAGCGGCAGCTCGGCACATCTCGCCGCGGTGCTGATGCTCGAGATGACGCGGACCAAGATGAACCACATCCCGTACAAGGGCGGCGGGCCGGCGGTGGTCGCGCTGGTAAGCGGCGAAGTCTCGGTCGGGTTCGCAACCACGCCTTCGGTGATCAACCACGTAAAGTCCGGGAAGCTGCGTGCGCTCGCCGTAACCGGCGCGAAACGCTCGCCAGCCGCGCCCGAACTGCCGACGGTCAGCGAAGCGGGCATTCCCGGCTACGAGGTGAGCGGCTGGTACGGGATACTCGTGCCGACCGGCACGCCGCAGGACATCATCTCGCGCCTGCACGCGGAGTCGGTCAAGGTTCTCAAACTCGCGGACGTGACCTCGCGGATGGCCGCGGCGGGCTTCGAGCCGGTCGGCAACTCGCCTGCCGAGTTCACCGCGTTCATCCGCAATGAAGCCGAAAAGTGGGCAAAGGTGGTGAAAGCCGCCGGCACGCGCGTTGACTGAACCCGGCGTGGAGGTCACGCGCGCGCTCGCACAGTTCGTCGTTGAATCGCAGTTCGCCGACATCGGAAGCACGGTCCGTCACGAAGCGGAGCGCTCGCTCGTCAACTGGGTCGGCTGCGCGCTCGGCGGCGCGCACCACGAGGCGCTAACCGCCGCACTGGCGGCGCTGACGCCGTTCGCCGGTCCGCCGCAGGCGGGCCTCATCGGCCGCCGCGAGCGCCTCGACTGCCCCACCGCGGCACTGCTCAACGGCATGAGCGCGCACGTGCTTGATTTCGACGACACCCACCTGCGCACGCTGCTCCATCCGAGCGTGCCGGTCGCCTCGGCGCTGCTCGCGCTAGCGGAGTACCGGCCGCTCTCCGGCGCGGACTTCCTGCACGCGTTCATCGTCGGCGTGGACGTCGAGTGCCGCATCGCGAACGCGATCTACGCTTCGCACAACGTCAACTGGTACATCACCGGCACGGCGGGGGTGTTTGGCGCTGCCGCAGCCGCAGGGCGTGTGCTGGGCCTCGACGCGCAGGGCATCGCCCGCGCGTTCGGAATCGCCGCCACGCAAGCCGCGGGATTGCGTGAAATGGCCGGCACCATGTGCAAGAGTTTCGTGCACGGGCGCGCGGCGCAGAACGGCATGGTCTCGGCGTTTCTGGCGGCGTCCGGTTTCACGAG
Organism: Burkholderiales bacterium; assembly: GCA_919902235.1. Lineage (GTDB taxonomy): Bacteria > Pseudomonadota > Gammaproteobacteria > Burkholderiales > SG8-41 > CAKKQX01. Next base: position 5,817 of record CAKKQX010000007.1, on the reverse strand, counting down.
TTCGGAACGCGCGATCGAGGCGCCGCGCGGCTTCGCGCGCGTGCTCGCCGGCGACTGCGATCTCGGCGAAATTCTGGACGGGCTGGGTGAGCGTTACGAGATCTCGCTCAACACCTACAAGCCTCACGCGTGCGGCGTCGTCTGCCATCCGGTGATCGACGGCTGCATCGCGCTGCGCGACGGGCACGCGATCGCACCGGCGCAGATTTCCGCGGTCGCGCTGCGCGTGCATCCGCTGGCGCTTAAGCTGACCGGCATTCGCGCGCCCCGCGCCGGGCTCGAAAGCAAATGGAGTCTGTATCACTCCGCGGCGGTGGCGTTCTGCGACGGCAAGGCCGGCGAAGCGCAGTACACCGATGCGCGCGTGCACGACCCGCAGGTCGCGGGTGTGCGCGAGCGCGTGACGGCGGAAGCCGATCCTGCCCTGCGCGAAGACGAAGCGCACGTCGCAGTCGCGCTCGCCGACGGTCGCCGCCTTGAAATCCACGTCGAGCACGCGCTCGGCAGCACGGACAACCCGATGAGCGATCGCGATCTCGAACGCAAATTCACGAGCCTCGCCGCGGACACGCTGCCGGCCGGCCGCGCGGAAATGCTGATCGAAAAATGCTGGTCGATCGCCCGCCTCGACGATGCCGCGCAGATCGCGCGCCTCGCCGTGCCCTGAGCCAAGAGCTCTACAGCCAGTCGAACATTTCGTTGCCGAACCGTTTGCGCGCCTCGTCGCGCATCGGCGCGACCGCGCGTGCAAAAGCGTCGCGTTCGTCATTTGAAAGCTCGACGATTTCGCCACCCTCGCTCTCGATCGCGCGCCGCGCAGTTTCCTCCTCCGCCACAGCCAGGTCACGCTGCAGGCTGATGGCCTCGGTCACGGCGCGCGCGAACGCCGCCTTCAGGGGCTCGGGCCACGCGTCGTGCGCCGCGCGATTCAGGTAGAGGCCGCGCGACATGTAGCAATGGCTGGTCAGCGTGTGGAAGCGGTGGCACTTGTGCGCGCCGTAAGTCACGGTGTTCGCCATCGGGTTTTCCTGGGCGTCGACCGCGCCGGACTTGATCGCCTCTATCCCTTCCTTGAGATCGCAGGGCACGGGCACCGCGCCCAGCAACTCGAAGGTCCGGCAATGCATGGCGCTCGGCATCAGGCGTATGCGCATGCCCTTGAGATCGGCGGGCGCGTGCACCGGGCGCAGCCGGTTGGTAATGTGCCGGTAGCCGTTCTCGAAATAACCGACGACGCGGAACGTGAAACGTTCCTCGATCTTGCGGCTGAGCCCTGCGCCAAATTTCCCGTCCATGGCAGCACGCGCATGCTGCTGGTCGCGAAACAGGAACGGCAGGTCCGCGAATTCGAGATCAGGCACGCGGTCAGTCAGATAGCTCGTCGACTGGTAGCTCAGCGTGAGGATGCCCTGCTCGGTCATCCACAACAGGTCGCCGCCCTGGTAGCCGAAATCCATCACGTTCCACACGTAGCGCACGTCGACCGTGTCTCCAAACTCGCTCTTCAGGCGCTCGCCTATCGACTTGATCCCGCGGCTGTGGCTGGTCTGCGGCGGGCCGAAGCCTCCCATGACTATGCGTACCGGTTTGCTCATTTCGTTTATCCTCCCTTTGTCCGGAGTTTAATCGACACGCGGCAAAAACACACCCGGTGCTTATAAATGGGTGCGTGTGGTCAAGGCCACGAGCATGATCACGGAGTAATATGTATCATCACAGCGTCGACCTCGCCGTATTCTCGTATAGTGTCTTGCAAAGTAATTTTTAACATGCCCCCCTCGCCTGCTACGCAGGCTCTCCCCCGATTCCGGGGAGAGGGGAAAAGATAAATAATTTCCCTTCAGGAGCTACGCATGGACTTCACGCTGCCCGAAGAACTGCGCATGTTGCGCACAACCGTGGCGCGCTTCGTCAAAGAAGAGCTGATACCGCTCGAAGCCACGGTGATCCGCCGCGAAGCGGAGCGCGGCCTGACCGATGCGCCGCTCATCCCGCCCGAGGCCGAAGCCGAACTCGCGCGCAAAGCCAAGGCGATCGGCCTTTTCGGCATCGACGTGCCGGAGGAGTACGGCGGACAGAACCTGGGCATGCTTGCCAAGACGGTGGTCATAGAGGAAATGAAATACAGCATCACGCCTTTCATCCTGCCGCCCGACAGCCCGAATCTGTGGATGCTGCGCGAAACCTGCAAAGGCGATCAGATCCGGAAGTACCTGCTGCCGTACGCCAGCGGCGACAAAAAAAGCGCCATCGCGATTTCCGAACCGGGCGCCGGCTCCGATCCCGCCGGCATGACGACCCGCGCCGAATACAAAAACGGCAAATGGCTGCTCAACGGCCAGAAAATCTGGATCAGCCATGCGCGCCAGGCCGATTTCATCATCGTCATGGCGGTGACCGACCCGGCCAAGGGCACGCGCGGCGGCATGACGGCCTTTCTGGTCGACAAGGACGCCAAAGGCATGTCCATTCCCTCGGTGTTCAGCACCATGGGCGAACACGCGCCGTACGCGGTGTTTTTCGACAACGTCGAGCTGTCCGACGAGCAGGTGCTGGGCGAAGTCGGTCACGGCTTTGCGCCCATGCAGAACCGGCTCGGCGTGCGGCGCATGGAAATCGCCTGCCGCGCGCTGGGCTACGCGCGGCGCTGCATGGATTTGATGATCGGGCAGGCCAACCAGCGCAAAACCTTCGGCGCCCTGCTCGCCGAGCGCCAGCAGGTGCAGTGGTGGCTGGCGGACAGCTGGCAGGAAATGGAAATGGTGCGCTGGATCACTTGGCGCTTGGCGTGGAAAATGGACCAGGGTGAAAAGAACTGGCGGCGCGATGCGGCGATGGTCAAACTCCAGGGCAGCGAGATGATCGCGCGGGTGGTCGATCGCGCGATTCAGCTTTTCGGCGGCATGGGCGTTTCCAAGGACCTGCCGCTGGAATACATCGCGCGCGCCTGCCGCGTGTTCCGCATCTACGAAGGCCCGAGCGAAGTGCACCGCTGGTTTATCGCGCGCGACCTGCTGCGCCACGGCATGCCCGCCGACTGAGAGCGCGTGACATCAATAACGGCGTGAACTCGATGCCGTCCCCGCCTCCACTTCCCCCTGCCTTGTTATCGGGTTATGTTATCGAATACCAACCCTTTCGGTAGCGGCACCGCGGCGCGCGCCGAAGCAAACGAGCCGCCATGACCGAAAAATACATTCCCCTGATTACCCCGCCGGAACATCACACCGAGCCGGCGCTGTGGTTTGCCTTCCAGCGCTCGCACATGCTGGTGCACATCGCCGAAAAACCCGACCTGCCGTGCTGCCTCGATCTCGCGGAGCACGGGCTCGACACCGTGCGCCGCCAGTATCTGGGTACCTACGAAGGCAGGCACTGCTACACGGCAGAGTTGCAGGAGTCGGCAACCCTGCCCGAGGGTTGGGCAGTGCTCGGCCTGCGCGATCTGTTCAGGCACTTCGACGAGTCGCTCGCCGCGCTCTCCGGACGCGCTTACCAGATCCTCGACTGGGATCGCAATCACCAGTACTGCAGCCGCTGCGGCACGCCGACCCGGCTGCGCACCGACGAGCGCGCCCGCGCCTGCCCCAGTTGCGGCTATACCACCTATCCTCCGATCTCGCCCGCCATCATGATCCTGATCACGCGCGGACGGGAGCTGCTGCTCGCCAGAAAATCCGAGTGGGTGGCGGGGCGCTACTCCGCATTGGCCGGCTTTGTGGAACCGGGCGAAATGCTGGAGGACACCGTGGTGCGCGAAACCCGCGAGGAAGTCGGCGTCGAGATCGCCAACATCCGCTATTTCGGCAGCCAGCCGTGGCCTTTCCCGCATTCGCTGATGATTGCCTTCACCGCCGAGTACGCCGGCGGTGAACTCAAGCCAGACGGTGTGGAAATTGAGGAGGCGCAATGGTTCGACGCCGCGGCGCTGCCCAAACTGCCGCCCGGCATCAGCATTTCGCGCCGGCTGATCGACACCGTCTCCGCGCAATTGATTACGCAGTATCAGCGCTGACAAAAACGAAAATCATTTAGACAGGATTATTGAGTATTACCAAACCAAATGACACTGAATAACGATTCCGATATCTTCCCCTCTCCCTCGGTCCCTCTCCCAAAAGGGAGAGGGAAGTAAAGCCCCTCTCCCTCCGGGACAAGGGAACACTTGAAGCGAAGCAGAAGGGTGGGGATGAGGGAAAAGTGTCGCGCAGTTACGTAATCCTCAATAACAGGATTTTGCAAGATTGTTCAGGGTTTGGTTTAATCCTGTTCATCTTGTAAATCCTGTCCATTTGTTCTTGATCTTAAAAATCAACTCACCGCTCGCCTTGTGCCGCATGCAGCAGGTAAACTAAACACAATGTTTGGATAATATTTGGCCGGAAACATGAATCCTTTGCTCGAACTGCACGCCCTGGGCCAGCGCATCTGGCTCGACAACCTGTCGCGCACGCTGCTGCGCGAAGGCGCCCTGCAAAAACTCATCGCCGAAGACGGCGTCGCCGGCGTCACTTCCAACCCGACCATATTCTTCAAGGCGATCAGCGACAGTCCTTATTACCGCGACGAGCTCGCGGCGCTCAAGCGCGACGCCAAACTCACGGCGGAGCAGCGCTATGAACGGCTGGCGGTCGCCGATATTCAGGCGGCCTGCGATTTATTGCGGCCGCTGTTCGACAACAGCGGCGGCGAAGACGGTTTCGTCAGCCTCGAAGTGTCTCCCGCCCTGGCCCACGACAGCGCCGGCACCATAGCGGCGGGCAAACGTCTCAAGGCGGCGGTGAGTCGCGACAATCTGCTGATCAAGGTGCCGGCCACGCCCGCCGGCGTTGCAGCCGTAGAGACGCTGATCGGCGCGGGTTGTTCGGTCAACGTCACCCTGATGTTTTCGTTGCAGCATGTGCGCGACATTGCCCAAGCCTATCGGCGCGGCCTGCAAAAGTGGATTGCCGGCGGCGGCGATGCGCGGCGCGTGAAGTCGGTGTCCAGCCTGTTCCTGAGCCGCGTCGACACGCTGGTCGACAAAGAGCTGGAGGCGCTCGGCGGCGGCGCGCTGGCGTTGCGCGGCAAGTCGGCGATCGCGCTGGCAAAACTCGCTTATCAGGAATACCGAAACATTTTCAATGGCGCAGAATTCGCGGCGCTCGCTGCGCGCGGCGCGCGCCCGCAGTATCTGCTGTGGGCCAGCACCGGCGCCAAGAACCCTGCATACCGCGACGTGATTTATGTTGAATCGCTGATTGGACCGCAAACCGTCAACACCCTGCCCGATGCGACGCTCGCCGCGTTCCGCGATCACGGACGCGCGCAGCCGACGCTGGAAAGCGGAATCACCGAAGCGCACCAACAGTTCGATGCACTGGCGCGCGCCGGCATCGACATGCGCAAGGTGGGAGAAGAGTTGCAGACCGAGGGCGTTGCGTTGTTCGAACAGTCGTTTACGCAGTTGCTGGGGCTGATGGCGCCGGCAGCGATCATGACAGCAAGTTAGAACTTGCTATTTTATTAATTAAATCAATAAGTTAGTTAAATGACCCCCGGCAAAGCCGGGGGCTTATTTCTGTTAGCCCCTCAAAGGGGCCTTAAAAACCGTGAGCCGCTTCGCGGCAGCTACATCGCACATTTGACCATCTCGCAGCAAACAAATCCCCCTTCAAACGTGTGCTATGACAAGTTTAGCCACCGCATTAAAATTCCTTCGACCGCGGTATAGGTCAAACCCTTGTGAGTCCCCCGGCAGAGCCGGGGGTTTACCTCACTGAATTAAAATTAATCCACGCCAGCCTGAACTGGCGCCCCGGCTTCAATTAACTTCCA
>CAKKQX010000006.1 GCA_919902235.1 Burkholderiales bacterium | reverse complement strand
CGTAGCCGGCTTGCCTGAAGATGCCGCTCTGGCCGCGCGCGATCACCTCGACCGGCGGGTTGCCTTCGAGGAACCAGCACATGAGGTCCACATAATAGGTGAGCACATCGAGCACCGGTGTGGCGTGCGGGTCGCGCTTGAGGATGGCAAACGCCTGAGCGCGCGAGTTATAGACGCGAGCGAGGCCGCCGACGACCCTTCCCAATCGGCCGTGGACCACCTGTTCCTTGGCGCGCAGAAAGCATTCCTTGAAGCGACGGCTGTAGCCGATGCGCAGATGGCCATTGGTTTTCTGCAGTGTGGCGATGATGTCTTCCGCATCCTGGCGCGAGAGCGCGATGGGTTTTTCCACCAGCACCGGCTTGCCGAGTTCCAGCGCGCGCTTTACCGGCGCCGCATGTTCGCCCTCGGGCGTGGAAACGATAACGGCGCTGACTTCCGGGCGTCCGATGACTTCGAAGTTATCGCCCGAGCTGAAATCGGCGTTCGTCTGATCGGCGAGAGCGCGGGCGCGGGCGGGATCGCGATCGGAAACCGCGAGAAAGCCGACAGAGGGATGCTTCGAAGCGAGGCGCGCGCGGAGCGTGCCGATACGTCCGGCACCGATGACGGCAATCCCCAGGTTCCGGCGGTCCAAGACTTCTCCTTTTCTCTAAAAGATTGCCACGCGGCGAGGGCACCGGCCGGCTATGCCAGAGCTATGTGGCCTGATTGCCTGCTTCGGCTTTCATTTCCTCGATGGCTTCCAGCATGCACGTCACGCCGTAGGTGAGAACTTTTGCGCCGCAGGGATTGACGCAGACCATCAGCGCTTCGGCAATCTCTTCCGGCGCCAGCCCGAGCTTCAGGGCTCGCTTGATATGCTGCCTGAGGTGGGGTTGGTTGGGAGGATTGGACATCTCGACCGCCAGCGCGATGATATGAAAAAGTTCGTGCATCTTCTCGTCGAACCTGCGGGGTTTGGCACGAATTACTTCGTCGAGCTCCACCAGAACTTTTACGTAGTCCGGGAATATTTCCGCGATATAGGCATGGGCGGGGTAGCGTTTGCCGCGCCTTTCTGCCATCTGGTCTGCAAGGCTTGCTGAAACGTGCTTGTTGTGACTGTCCGACATCCATTATCCTCCGGGCGAATAGTATCGCCGTTCCGGCAACAGTTCCCACTTTAGCATACTGAAAGTTTCGAAAACTTCAGAGAGATGCGTCCGGCCCGGGTTGCATTTCAATAGACACGATTGGCGGGCCTGCCGCCTTTCAGCACGCGCCCGACGTTGGCCCACGAGGCACGGAACAGGAACGCGGCGGATTGGCGCGTGACACCGGCGATGTGGGGTGTTAGCAGCAGGCGCGCTGCGGCATCTCCCCGCAATTTCAACAGAGGGTTGTCCGCCGCCGGCGGTTCGCTCGAATAAACGTCGACCGCGGCGCCGCCGAGATGGCCGGATTCGAGACGCGCCGCCAGCGCAGCTTCATCCACGATGCCGCCGCGCGCGGCATTGATGAGAATTGCGCCGACTTTCATCATCGCGAGCTGATCGCCGCCGATCAGCCCGCGGGTGGCGGGCAGCAGCGGCACGTGCAGCGTAATCACATCGCTGACGCGCAGCAGTTCGTCCAGCGGCAGCGATATGGCTTGCAATGCGGCGACGGCTTTTTCGTCGCGCGGCGCGGGATCGAAATAGCTGATGCGCGCACCGGCGCGGTGAAAAGCCTGCGCCACGGCCATGCCGATCACGCCCATGCCCACCACCCCGACCATCAGGCCGTCGATGCCGGCGAGGTTGTCCGCCAGCATGCGTTTGCGAAAAACGTCGTAGTTGCCGGCCTTGATCTCCGCGTCCGACCATGCCATGCGGCGCAGCAGGCTGGATGCGGCGGTGACGGCGTATTCGGCCACCGCGCTGTTGCTGCCGCCGGGCACATTGGCGACCGCTATGCCGAGCCGCTTGAGCGCGGCCTCGTCGAGCCGGTCGACGCCGGCGCCGGTCACCTGCACCAGCTTGATCGTGCTGTTTTCGAAAAGTGATGCGGGCAGCTTGGGGCCGACTGCCGGAATGACCAGCGCTTGCGCCTGATTCATCAGCTGCGGCAGCTCGGGGTCGTCGGGCGTGCGATAGGTGACGGAAAAAGTGTCGGGCGGCATGGCATCGACACGCTTGAAATCGGCCTCGGGCCGCAGAACGATGACGTCGTAGGGCATTTTTTTGTAAGCGGTGAGCGGTGAGCGGTGAGCGGTAAGCAGTAAGTAGTAAGCAGTAAGCAGTAAGCGGCGAGTCGTAAGCGGCAAGGAGAAAGAGAATCGGCGATAGCCGCTTACGGTTTACCGCTCACGTTTTTTCTTGGGTGCGTTTGGCGATGTCCGCCACCGGAAAAAAGCACAGCAGCACCAGCGGTTCCGTGCCGGTGTTGCGGGTTGCGTGTTTTTCTCCGGACGGGATCAGGATCGTGTCGCCGGCCTTGAGCGGATATTCGCCGCTGTCGGCTTCGGTACAGCCCTCGCCCGACATCACGAAGATGCATTCCTCGAAGCCCTGGTGGAAATGCCGGCCGCGCGGCGCGTCGCCGGGTTTGGCCGGTGGAATCTCGACCAGGCGCAGCGTGACCGCCTGCGCGCCTTTTTCGCCGGAGACGATTTCCAGCGATTTGCGGCCGGGCAGCCCCATGCTTTTGGCTTCGGCTTGTGTGAGTACCTTGGCCATGGCTCAGCCTGCAATTTTGAGATGTTTGATTTCCGCCGTGCCGCCCTGTGCTTCGTCAAGCAGCGCAAAGATCTCGCCGCATTCCTTTGCGATGGCATCGGCAATGTCGTTGAGCATTTTCAGACCCTTGGCCGCGGTGGCGTGTTCCGGCGCGCCGTACCAGCCTGTTGCCGCGATGGTCTTGATGTCGCGCAGCACCGGCTGGTAGCTGCGCGTGCGGCGCAGCCGGTCCCATTTGCGGCCGTGGCCGTGGTCCGACGAATAGTCGATGCGGTCGAGGTGCACCAACTCGGGCTGGCAGGCGAGCACCGCCAGCGCTTCGATTTCGCCGCCGTGCGTAAGCCCGCCGCAGTCATGTCCGTAGAGTTCGGCCGCGACATAACAGGCCTGCACCACGATCACGTTCATGCCGACGTCACGGTGCAGTTTTTCGGAAGCGATGGCGAGCGACGGAATGTTGCCCTCATGCCAGTTAAGGATGAGCAAGCGCCTGGCGCCGTGCTGCGCGGTTGATTCGCAGGTCTCGACCACGACCCGCTGATAGGTTTCCGGCGTGAGCGTGATGGTGCCTTCGAACGGCATGTGCATGGGGGTGACGCCCAGCGGGCCGCCCGGCAGCACCAGGCCGTCCATGCGCTCGGCTACGGCGTGGCCAATGACGTTGGCGGCATAGATGTCGGTGCCGGTCGGCAGGTGCGGGCCGTGCTGCTCGACGCTGCCTGCCGGCAGGATCACCAGTGGATTGTGCTTGAGTTGGCCTGCGATTTCAGGCTGCGTGAGATCGATGAAATATCTGCTGGGTAGATTTGCCATGACTGCTCCCTTTCAGGCGGCGCGCTTTTCGCCGAGTTTGGCGCGCGCTTCCTCCATCGCTTCGGCAATGGTGACGCACTGGCCTTTTCTGTCGATCGACTTGAGTGCGGCATTGACCACAGCTACCGCGACGTTGCCGTTGTGCGCGGTGAGTTCGTTGGGCTTGCCGTTCGCGCAGCTGCCGGCAAAGGCTTCGAGTTCGGCGCGGAACATGTCGCTCTCGGGCAGCTTGATGTCTTCGCGCTTGGCCCAGCCGTCCTTGCCGCGCTGGATGTACAGTGTGGAGGCCTTGTGCAGCAGGTGCGGCGTATCCCAGGTGCCGAAGTCGATCTCGTAGTGCATCAGACCCTTGGAGCCGAACACGCGCACCGCGAAAATGCCGGGCGAAGTCCAGCACGAGCCGACATAGCCGACCTTGCCGTCCTTGAAGCGGATCAGCGTCATCGACTGGTCGTCGACTTCCGCGCCCACCGGAGACAGTTTGGAGGCCATGGAGGACACTTCGTCGATGTCGCCGCCCAGCAGGTGCAGCACGTCGAACTGGTGGAT
>CAKKQX010000005.1 GCA_919902235.1 Burkholderiales bacterium | reverse complement strand
GAGCGTGGTCTCGGCGCCCGCACGCAATAACTTGACAATCACGGCCGATATCTCGACCGGACTCTTGGCGCCCGCCACGGTGTCGAGCCGCACCATGCCGGGGGTTTCTAACAGCCGGTAAGACCGTTGCGCGTCGGGAAAATCCTTGAGTCCGCGCCCCATGAGACGCTTCACCGAGGCGATGGTATTGAATGGGTCGTCGGCTTGGGTGTGGCGCGCCGTGTGTCCGATTTCGACGTGGCCATCGGCGAAGTAACGCACCACCGAGGGCAGCAAATGATGCCCGGCCTCGTCCGCCAGGGTGTTGGCGATGCCGTTGCGTACCGCGGCCACGAGCGAATTGGTTGTGCCCAGATCGATGCCGACCGCCAGCCGGTGTCGGTGCGGCGCGTGGCTTTGTCCGGGCTCGGCGATTGTGAGCAGCGCCATCTAGTTCTCCAGCGCCGCGCAGCTATCGGCGATTTCGGCGGCGAGTTTTTCCAGGAACATGAGTTTGTGCACGGTCTCGGCCGCGCCCGGGTTGTCGTGTTCGCGATCCAGTTGCTGTACGAGCCGTTCGTGCAAGCTTGTGCTTCGATGTCTGACCGTGGCATTGAGCCGCTCCAGCGCCACGATGTCGCGCGCGTCTTTCGCATCGGCCAGCGCCTCGCGCCACTCCATCTGTTCGATGAGAAACTCGCGCGGCAGCAAGGCGGTTTTGTCCGCCGTCTCTACGCCGCGCAGGCCGAGCAGATAACGCGCGCGCAGGACCGGTTTCTTCAAGGTTCGGTAAGCCTCGTTGGCATGCGTCGCCAGCATCAGCGACTGCCTGCGCGCGGCATCGTCCCGGTGCGCGAACCGATCCGGGTGCACGCGGGTCGCAAGTGCGCGGTAAGCCCGGTCGAGCCGCTCGGCGGCAAGCGCGAAGCACGGTTCGAGGTCGAACAGCGCAAAATAGCCTTGGCTCAGGTCGTTGTGCATGCCGGTTCGGGCGCCACGGTCAGGGCCGCGGCTCGACTGGCGCAGGAAGCGCGTGCGCCGGCGTGGCGCGCGCGGCGTCATACACTGAAGCTTTCTCCGCAACCGCACTGCGCCTTGATGTTCGGGTTGTGAAACTTGAAGCCTTCGTTGAGACCCTCGCGCACGAAGTCGAGTTCCGTGCCATCGAGATGAACGAGGTTTTTCGGGTCCACGAGCAACACCACGCCGCGGCTCTCGAAGCGCAGATCGTCCGGTTGCGCCTCATCGGCGAACTCCATGGTGTAGGCGAGGCCCGAGCAGCCGGCGGTGCGCACGCCCAAACGCAGACCGACGCCTTTGCCGCGCTTGGCGATGGATTTTTGCACGTGGTGCGCGGCCTTTTCCGTCAAGGTGATCGTCATGTTCTTTTCTCAGTCAAGTCGAAAAGGAACTACCGCAACCGCAGGTGGTTTTGGCGTTCGGGTTCTTGATGACGAAGCGCGCCCCGTCCAGGCCTTCCTGGTAGTCGATCTCGGCGCCGCCGAGGTACTGGAAGCTCATGGGGTCGATGAGCAGCTTCACGCCGCTTTTCTCGATGATCGTGTCACCCTCGGTCACGGATTCCTCGAAAGTGAATCCGTATTGGAACCCGGAACAACCTCCGCCGGAGACGAAGACGCGCAGTTGCAGGTTGGGGTTACCTTCCTCGACGATCAGCGCCTTTACCTTGGCGGCGGCGCTGTCGCTGAAAACGATCGGAATCGGCATGATGGGGTCGGACATGGCATGGTCTCCGTGGTTAAGTCGCCTCAGGCCGCCGCGGCCGACTTGAGGGCTTCGGTCTCCCGATCGGCGGGTGTTTGTTTCGTGCGGTA
>CAKKQX010000004.1 GCA_919902235.1 Burkholderiales bacterium | reverse complement strand
TGCACTCACTTGGGGGTCGCACCGTCATATGTTCGTCGGTGTGGCCCTACATTTATCCTGACTCACGGAATGACCGGACAACCTAACACTGAGTACATCGGACTTACTAACATGGAATTGCGTATTCCGGCCATCGTGAGCATCGATTCTGGTGATCGTGAGCATGTGAATCGGCGCGCTGGCGCTGGGGTGGGTATTGTTAGTTCAAGTGCTCACGATGGGTCAAGATTCTTGTCGGTTTTGGTTGTGTTTTTTCGCATCGATTCTCCGGTAAGCAATAGTTTGTGAGAGCTGTGGCAGACGCGGTCGAGGATGGCGTCGGCCAACGTGGGATCGCCCAGCGTGTCGTGCCAGTGTTCGATCGGCAGTTGGCTGGTAATGAGCAGCGAGCGAGCCCCGTGCCGATCATCGACCACCTCCAGTAAGTCCTGCGCCTGAGCCCGCGTCAGTTTCTGCAATCCCCAATCGTCCAGGATCAAAAGGTCAAGCTTGGCCAAGTACGCCAGTTTCTTGGTGTAGCTGCCGTCGGCGTGCGCGATGCGTAAGTCATCGAGTAAACGTGTGGCGCGCAGGTACAGCACCGACAAGCCCTGTCGGCACGCGGCATTGCCCAGCGCACACGCCAGCCAGGTTTTGCCGCAGCCGGTCGGACCGACAATCAACAGCGATTGGCGCTGGCGGACCCAATCGCTGGTGACAAGCGAAGCCATCGGCGCGCGTTGCAATCCGCGCGAGTGTCGGTAGTTGATATCTTCAACGCAGGCGGGATGTTTTAACTTGGCGGCGCGCAGCAAGCGGGTCAGGCGCCGGTTGTCGCGCGAGGTGAGTTCGCGATCAATCAGCAAGCCGATGCGTTCTTCGAACGACAGCGCGTGCGTTTGCGGTTGCGCAATCTGCTGTTCCAGCGCGTCGGCCATGCCGGTGAGTTTGAGACGACGCAGCGTCTGTAAGGTCTGTTGTGCAAGCATGGATGTGCTCCTGTGGGTGGATGGGTTAATCAGTGGTAATAGTCCGGTCCACGCACGTTGTCGTGCGTGAGCAGGGGTAATGCGGTTTGCGGTTCAGACGATGGCAGCGGCGTGCGATCCAAGCCTTTGTCGAGGATCGACAGCACGCTTTTACGGGTGGGCGCACCGATCTGTAGCGCACGTTCGCACGCCGCCTCCAAACGCACTGGGCCAAAGCGTTTGGCCAGACCCAGCAACCCCAGGCACGAGCGATAGCCGTGTTCTGGATGCGGCCGGTGTTCGAGCAGATGCTTCACCACATCGCGCGTGCGTGGCCCGATGTCCAGCGCCCAAGTGAGGAAGCGCCCGGGTGTCCAGTCTTGATGTTTTTGGTGCGCCTTGGGCATGTGTTCGATTACGGTGGTATGTGCACCTTTGCGTTGGCTGCGCGCATGCGACGCGATGCGTTGACCCGCACAAAAACATTCCACCGTGGCGGCGGTCAGGCGCACATCAACACTCTCTTTGACGTGTGCGTGCGGTACCGAGTAATAGTGCCCATCGATCTCGATGTGGTAGTCGATGTTGACGCGCGCTTTCTTCCAATCGGCGTAGTCGTAAGCCTCGGCGGGCAAGGGTTTGAGTGCGGGTTTGTCCAAGGCTTCGAACTGACTGCGGCGCGAGC
>CAKKQX010000003.1 GCA_919902235.1 Burkholderiales bacterium | reverse complement strand
CGCCGCAGGTTCTCCTCCATCAGCGGCCCCAGCACAAACGCCAGGATCAGCGGCGCCGGCTCGCATTTGAGCTTCATGAACACATAACCCATCAACCCGAAGAAGATCGTCATGTAAATGTCCAGATCCAGGTTGTTCACGCTATACACCCCGATCGACATGAACGTCAGAATCGCCGGGAACAGATAGCGATACGGCACCCGCAGCAGCCGCACCCACAGCCCGATCAGCGGCAGGTTGAGTATCACCAGCATCGCGTTGCCGATCCACATGCTCACGATCAGCCCCCAGAACAGGTCCGGACGCTGCGTCATCACCTGCGGCCCCGGCGCAATGCCCTGGATGGTGAGCGCGCCCAGAATGAGCGCCATGGTGCCGCTGCCCGGGATGCCCAGCGTCAGCGTCGGGATGAATGCGCACTGCGCCGCCGCGTTATTCGCCGACTCCGGCCCCGCTACCCCCTGGATCGCCCCCTTGCCGAACTGCTCGGGATGCGCGGCCATCTTCTTCTCGACGGCATAACTCGAGAACGCGCTGATGGTCGGCCCCGCCCCCGGCAGCGTGCCGAAGAAAGCGCCGATCGCCGTGCCGCGCACGATCGGCCCCGCCGACAGCTTAAGATCGTTCCACGTGGGATATAGATGCTTGATTTTCGTGGTCAGCAGTTCGCGGCTGGCGGCATCCTGCCCCTTCTCCAAGTTGGACAGGATCTCGGCAAAGCCGAACAGCCCCATCGCCACCACCACGAAGGACAGCCCGTCGGCCAGTCCCGAAGCCCCGAAGGTGAAGCGCGACATGCCCGAATTGACGTCCGTGCCCACGATGCCGAAGATCAGCCCCAGGAAAATCATCGCGATCGCCTTGAGCACCGAGCCCGAAGCCAGCACCGCCGAGGCAAGAAGGCCCGTGGTCATCAGCGAGAAATACTCCGGCGCGCCAAATTTGAGCGCCATCTCCGCCAAGGGCGGACCGAACAGCGCGATCAGGATGGTGCCCACGGTGCCGGCGAAGAACGAGCCCACTGCCGCTATCGCCAGCGCCGGACCGGCGCGCCCGTTCTTGGCCATCTGATAGCCATCAATGCAGGTCACCACCGAGGCCGATTCGCCCGGCAGGTTCACCAGAATCGAAGTCGTCGAACCGCCGTACTGGGTGCCGTAGTAGATGCCCGACAGCATGATCAGCGCCGGCACCGGCGGCAGGTTGAACGTCGCCGGCAGCAGCATCGCAATCGCCGCCAGCGGGCCAATGCCCGGCAGCACGCCGACCAGCGTGCCTATGAACACCCCCATGAAGCAATACAACAGGTTTTGCAGCGACACCGCCGTGGTGAAGCCCAGCGCCAGGTTGGGAAACAGCTGTACTAAGTCTTCCATGTTATCTCCACCAGAACAGCGGGAACGGCAGTTCGAGGCCGTAAATGAACAGCGCGATGCA
>CAKKQX010000002.1 GCA_919902235.1 Burkholderiales bacterium | reverse complement strand
CTGGTGAGCGTGCCCAAGCTCACGGTGCTGGTGCGCAAGACCTACGGCCAGGCCTATATCAACATGGGCGGCGGCCGCAATGCCGACGAATTCATCGCGTGGCCGACCGCTGAAGTGAGCTTCATGGATCCCAGCTACGCAGTGACCGTGGTTTCCGGCCTGAAACCGGGTGACCCCGGTTTCGACGACAAGCGCGCCACCATGGAAAAGGACAACTCAGTCTACGACATCGCCTCGATCTATGCGGTGCAGGACGTGATCCGCCCCGAGCAGACGCGCGATTATCTGATCCGCATGCTGAATGTGCACCAGCTGCGCCACACCAAAGGCGTCGGCAAACACCTGTTGTCGTCGTGGCCGACGAGTTTTTAAGTTCTTTTCCACAGAGATCACAGAGGCAATCAAGACTGAAAAAATTTATTCACTTCCGGTTTTCTCTGTGTCCTCTGTGGCTGATATTGAAGGAATTTTAGTTGTGATCTTTGACAGCAGGAAAACGCTCGCCGCGCTGGACGTCGGCGGCAAACAGTACGATTACTACAGCCTCGCCGTCGCGGAACGCCTGGGGCTCGCCGGCATTGCGCGCCTGCCCTACACGCTGAAGATCGTGCTCGAAAACCTGCTGCGCCAGCAGGCGGCGGGCACGGCGGAGGCCGGCGATATCCTGGCCGTCGCGGCATGGCTGGAGAGGCGCAGCTCTACGCGCGAAATCGGCTTCAAGCCGGCGCGCGTGATGATGGTCGATTCCTCGGGCATCCCCCTGATGGGCGACATGGCGGCGATGCGCGACGCGATGGTGCGTCTCGGTGGCGACCCGCAGCGTATCAATCCGCTGGTGCCGGTCGATTTCATCATCGATCACTCGGTGATGGCCGATCACACCGCCAGCCCGGATGCGACCGCGCGCAACATGGCGCTGGAGTTCGAGCGCAACATGGAGCGCTATGAATTTCTGCGCTGGGGCAGTCAGGCGTTCGGCAATCTGCGCCTGATCCCGCCCGGCACCGGTATCTGCCACCAGATCAATCTCGAATATCTGGCGCGCGTGGTATGGACGCGGGAAACGGACGGCCGCAGCCTCGCTTATCCGGATTCGGTATTGGGGATGGACAGCCATACGCCCATGATCAACGGCCTGGGCATTGTCGGTTGGGGCGTAGGCGGACTCGAAGGCGGCACCGCCGCGCTCGGCGAGCCGGTGTCCATGCTGGTGCCGGAAGTCGTCGGCTGCCGGCTTGTGGGCGCGCTCAAACCCGGCGTCACCACCACCGATCTGGCACTGACCATCACCCAGACTTTGCGCCGCCACAAGCTGATCGGAAAATTCGTCGAATACTTCGGTGCCGGCGTTGATGCGCTGGCACTTCCCGAGCGCGCAACCATCGCCAACATGACGCCGGAGTACGGCGCGACCATGGGCTATTTCCCGATCGACGCCGAGACGCTGCGCTTTCTGCGCCTCACCGGCCGCGATCCGCAGCATATCGCGCTGGTCGGGGCCTACGCCAAAACACAGGGACTGTGGCGCGATGCCGACACCACCATTCCCGATTACAGCAGCGTCATCGACATCGATCTCGCCGCGGTCGAACCCTCGCTCGCCGGCCCCCGGCGCCCGCATGAGCGCACCTCGCTCGCCGACGCACCCGCAGTTTTCAGGACCGCCTATGCGGACAACGGCAAACCCGTGCCGGTCAAGGACGGGAATTTTTCCATCCGCAACGGCGACGTGGTGATCGCCGCCATCACCAGTTGCACCAACACCTCGAATCCCTCGGTCATGATCGGCGCCGGACTGCTGGCGCGCAACGCGGCAGCGCGCGGACTCAAGGCCAAGCCCTGGGTCAAGACTTCGCTGTCGCCCGGTTCGCGCATCGTCGCCGACTATCTCGGAAAAAATGCATTGCTGGAACCACTGGCCGAACTGGGATTCGACATCGCCGGTTTCGGCTGCATGACCTGCATGGGTAACTCGGGTCCGCTCGCTGAGCCGCTCGCGGCAGCAATAGAGGAACACGACCTCGCCACTGTGGCCGTGTTGTCCGGCAACCGCAATTTCGAAGGACGCGTGCATCCCAGTGTGCGCGCCAACTTCCTGGCCTCACCGCCACTGGTGGTCGCTTATGCGCTTGCCGGATCGATACTGAAGGATCTTTCGCGCGACTCCCTGGGCGAGGACCATGGCGGCAATCCGGTGTACCTGCGCGACATCTGGCCCGATGAAAAAGAAATTCGCGGCATCATCGATGCCACGCTTGCGCCAGAACTCTATAAACAGCGCTACGCCAATGCCGAAGCGGGGACGCCGGCATGGCGCGCCATACGCGCCACCGGCGGCGCAAACTTCCAATGGAACGAGCGGAGCGCTTTCATTCGCCGTCCGCCGTTTTTCGAAAACCTGACGGCGGCGCCGGTGCCGCTCAGCGACATCCGCGGCGCACGCGTGCTGGCAATGTTCGGCGACATGCTGACCACCGACCACATTTCCCCCATAGGCGCGATTTCGGCGAAAACGCCGGCGGCAGCGTACCTGCGCTCGCTCGGCATCGCGCAGCAGGACTTCGTGAATTACGCGGCGCGCCGCCTCAATCACGATGTGATGATCCGCGGCACGTTTGCCAACATCCGCATCCGCAACGAAATGACGCCGGACATCGAGGGCGGCTACACCCGCCACATGCCCGGCGGCGAGACACTTTCCATTTTCGACGCAGCGCAGCGCTACCGCCGACAAGACGTGCCGCTGGTGATTGTCGCCGGGGCGGAATACGGCGCGGGTTCCTCGCGCGACTGGGCCGCCAAAGGTGCGCTGCTGCTGGGCGTGCGCGCGATCATCGCCGAATCCTTCGAACGCATACACCGCTCCAACCTCATCGGCATGGGCGTGCTGCCGCTGCAATTCACGGACGGCGCCACGCGCGGGACACTGGCGCTCGACGGCAGCGAAATTTTCGATATCGAGGGCCTGGCGGGACCGCTTGCACCGCACATGACTGTCATCACCCATATTCGCAGCAGATCAGGAAATATCAATAAAATCAAATTATTAGCAAGGCTGGATACGCGGCAGGAAGTCGAGTATTACCGGCACGGCGGCATTCTGCACTACATGCTGCGCAAACGTCTGGCTGCTGGAGAAACCAAATGAATCCACGAAAACAACTGAAACAGCTGATGGCGGCACCGGGTTACGTGATCGCGCCCGGCGCCTATGACACCCTCACCGCGCGACTGGTCCAGGTCGCCGGTTTCGATGCGGTGTACCTGACCGGCGGCGGCTATTCGCGCGCCAGCGGCTATCCCGATATCGGCCTGCTCACCATGACCGAAATCGTGCAATGGATCGCGCGCACCGTGGACACGGTCGACATTCCGGTGATCGCCGACATGGATACCGGTTACGGCAACGCGGTCAACGTGGTGCGCAGCGTGCGCGAATATGAAAAAACCGGCGTCGCGGCGTTTCATCTCGAAGACCAGGTCTCGCCCAAGAAATGCGGACACTACGAAGGCAAGGCGCTGGTGAGCATGGCCGAGATGGTGGGCAAGATCAGGGCCGCGGTCGATACCCGGCGTGATGCCGACATGCTGATCATTGCGCGCACCGATGCGCGTGCCGTCGAAGGACTGCAGGCCGCGCTGGACCGCATGAATGCCTACCTCGAAGCCGGCGCCGATCTGGGCTTTGTTGAGGCGCCGCAGTCGGTAGCGGAACTTGCTGCCATCCCCAAAGGCATCGGCAAGCCCGCAGTCGCCAACATCTTCGAGGACGGCAAGACGCCGCCGTTGCCGGCCAAAGACCTGCAGGCCATGGGCTACCGGCTGGGGATCTACCCGTCGCAGACCCACCGCGCGGCGATATTCGCGGCGCAGGAAGTGCTGTCTGTGCTCAAACGCGACGGCGACACGGCGGCGATCGAGCACCGCCTGGCGAGCTTCAACGACCGCGAGGTGGCGGTGAATACGCAGCACTGGCGCGCGATCGAGGATAAATACCTGAAAAACGTTTAGCCGCAGAATTTTGTGGCAAAAAGGAATTGGAAATGAGCTGGAAACCGGAAGCAGACGAAATCCAACAACGCTACCGCTGGGCTGAAGCGCTCGGCGGTACGGAATCAGTCGGACGTCATCACCAACAGGGCCGGCTCACGGTGCGCGAGCGCATCGCCGGCGTGCTCGACACCGGTTCTTTCCAGGAAGTGGGCAAGCTCACCGGCAATGCGACGCGCGACAATGGCCAGCTCGTCAAGGTGGTGCCCGCGCCTTATGTAATGGGGCTGGGCGCCATAGGCGGCCGCCCGGTCGCCATCGGCGGCGAGGATTTCACCGTACGCGGCGGCACCAGCTGGGGCAGCCAGCGACGCAAGGGCGGCCAGGGCGGGTTTGTCGAGGACCTTGCCTTCCAGTACCGCATTCCGCTTATCAACCTGATCGACGGCGCCGGCGGCACCGTGGCCTCCGCCAAGAAGCGCGGCTACTCGGTGTTTCCCGGCATCCACGGTTTCGAACGTTCGGTGGAACTGCTCGGCGTCGTGCCTGTCGTCAGCGCGGTCATGGGCACCGCCGCCGGCGGTCCGGCCGGACGCGCGATCCTCTCGCACTGGTCGGTGATGGTCAAAGGCAGCAGCCAGATTTTCGCCGCCGGACCGCCCGTGGTCGAGCGCTCGCTCGGCGAAAAAGTCACCAAGGAAGCACTGGGCGGCCCGCAGCTCGCGGTGGATGCCGCGGGCACGGTGGACAACGTGGTGGACAGCGAGGCGGCCTGCTTCGATGCAATCCGGCAATTCCTGTCCTACATGCCGCAAAACGTGTGGGAACTGCCGCCGCAGGTGACGTGCGATGACCCCGTCGATCGCCGCGAGGAAGCGCTGCTGTCCATCGTGCCGCGCGAGCGGCGCCAGCCGTACAACATGCGCAAACTGATTTCGCTCATTGTCGATCACGGCTCTATTTTCGAAATCCAGCCGACGTTCGGCAAGTCGGTGATCACCTGTCTCGCGCGCATGGACGGCAAGCCGGTCGGCGTGGTCGCCAACCATCCCATGGTGCTGGGCGGCGCGATGGACGTGAAAGCAGCCAGGAAACAGACCCACTTCATCGAGATGTGCGATACCTTCCACATCCCGCTCGTTTATCTCGTCGACGTGCCGGGCTTCATGGTCGGCACCGCGGCCGAAGCCGCCGCGACGCTGCGCGAGGGCATGCGCACGGTGTATGTGGGACTGCAGGTCACGGTGCCGGTGATGACGGTGGTGATACGCAAGTGCTATGGCATGGCCGGCATGGGCACCACCGACAAGAACGGCGTCGATCTCAAGCTCGCCTGGCCGTCGGCGGAATGGGGCTCGCTGCCGGTCGAGGGCGGCGTGGCGGCCGCCTACCGCCGCGAAATCCAGTCGGCGCCCGATCCGCTCCGGCGCCAGCAGGAAATCGAGGAAGAACTGCGCCGGTACGCCTCGCCGCTGCTCACCGCCGAGGCCTTCGCGGTGGAAGACGTGATCGATCCGCGCGACACGCGGCATTATCTGTGCCGCTTCCTCAACGCCGCACAGTCCCGGCTCAAAACCAGCCTCGGCCCCAAATTCAAGTGTGGAGTGCGTCCCTGAAGTAAACTGGTTAAATACGGTAATACAACCACAAAGGAGGAGTCATCATGAAAAGAAAACTGATGTTCGCCGCGCTGCTGATGCTGGCGGTCGGCCTGGGCGTACCCGCCCCAAAGGCAGCGGCCGAGGTCGACGAGTTCAGGGTCGCGCTGCAATACGGCATCGGCTATCTGCCGCTCGCCATCATGAAACAGAACCAGTTGATCGAAAAACATCTTAAAACCGCAGGCCTCAATACCAAGGTTGCCTGGTCGCGCCTAGCCTCCGGGCAGCCCATGAACGACGCTCTGCTTTCCGGCAGTCTGCACGTCGCCTCCGGCGGCGTTGCGCCCTTTCTCATCCTGTGGGGCCGCACCCACGGCAACCTCAACGTCAAGGCCGTGGCTGCGCTATCTTCCATGCCCATGTATCTCGTCACCAACAATCCCAAGGTGAAGACGATCAGGGATTTCACGGAAAACGACCGCATTTCCATGGCAGGCGCCGGCCAGTCCATACAGACTCTGGTGCTGCAGATGGCGGCTGCCAGGGAATTCGGCGACGCCAACTACAACAAGTTCAGCACGCTCTACCGCAACCTGTCTCATCCCGACGGGCTGATCGCCTTCCTGTCGGGCCAGGAAATCACCGCCTATTTCTCCTCCCCGCCTTTCCAGTACCAGGCGCTGGCCAAACCCGGCGTGCATCGCGTAATCAATTCTTACGACGTGACCGGTGGTCCCGCCACTTTCCTCGTGGCCTGGGCAACCGGCAAGTTCCGTGACGAGAACCCAAAAACGTTCCAGGCTTTCGTCGGTGCCTGGAAGGAAGCGGTTGATCTCATCAACGCCAACAAGCGCAACGCGGCGGAGATTTACGTCAAGGAATCCGGCGACAAAAGCGGCGTCGACACCATAGAGAAAATGCTCAACGATCCCGAAATCCGGATCACGATGACGCCGGAAAACACCATGAAGTTTTACGAATTTATGAACAAAGTCGGCACTGTCAAGCCGAAAGCAACGTCGTGGAAAGACCTTTACTTCCCCGAAGTGCATAACCTGCCGGGGAGCTGATACGGTGGCGGATGATGTTTCTGCGAATCCTGCGGCGCGGCCCCTGCTCGAAGTAAGGGGGCTCACGCTGCAGTATAAAACCAAGGATCACCTGGTGACGGCGACTTACCGGGTGGATTTTGACGTTTTGAGGTCCGACCGATTCGTCATTCTCGGGCCTTCGGGTTGCGGCAAGTCGACCTTGCTCAAGGCAGTGGGGGGATATCTGAAGCCGGTCGAGGGCACCATGAAGCTCAATAGCGAGGAAATCAGAAAGCCCGGTGCCGACCGTGTCATGGTATTCCAGGAATTCGACCAGCTGCTGCCCTGGAAGACGGTGAAACACAATGTGATGTTCGCATTGACCGCCAGCGGCAGACTGTCCGGCAAAATTGCCGAAGACCGTGCAATGCATTATATCGAGAAGGTCAACCTCGCCAAATTCGCCGACAGCTACCCGCACACGCTTTCCGGTGGCATGAAACAGCGGGTGGCGATCGCGCGCGGCATGGCAATGGAGCCGGACATCCTGCTTATGGACGAGCCGTTCGCGGCGCTCGACGCGCTGACACGCCGCAAAATGCAGGAAGAACTGCTGCAGTTATGGGAAGAAACACATTTCACCGTGCTGTTTGTCACCCACTCGATCCCGGAGGCGGTGCGGGTCGGCAACCGCATTATGCTGATGAGTCCGCACCCCGGACAGGTAAAGGGGGAACTGAACAGCGATGGACGGGACAACATGGACGCCGGTGGCAGAAAGCTCTCCGACCGCATTCACGACATGTTGTTCGCCGACCAGATCGAAGAGGAGGCTGCGACTCATGGCTAACCATGACCCGGTTCAGCGCGCCGAATTCGTGCGCGAGGTGGAGGCGAGCGCCTTCGGCGTGATCGAGAAGCCGCTCACGACCTGGGAGAAGGTCTGCAACAATGCCGCCGTCCGCAAATGCACCCTGCTGCTGATCCTGGCCGTCATCTGGCAGGTTTATGCCACCATGCTCAACAGTCCGCTGCTGTTCCCAAAATTCAGCGAAACCTTCATCGCGTTTTACGAAGGCGTTAAAAGCGGTGTGCTGCTGGAGCGCGGCTGGTTTTCAGTGAAAGTCCTGTTGCAGGGCTACGCCGCCGGCCTGTTCCTCGCGGCGATCCTTACTGCGTTTGAAATAACCTCTCGCGTCGGCAACGATCTGCTGGAAACGCTTACATCCATGTTCAATCC
>CAKKQX010000001.1 GCA_919902235.1 Burkholderiales bacterium | reverse complement strand
TGACCTCCTTCACCGTCGGCTTGGACGCTTCCTTGTCCATGATGGTGAGGCGCACTTTGGCGCGTAGCGGCGCAGCGTAGGTCAGCCCGCGCTGCTGGCATTCCTTGACGTCGAACGGCGGTTCGCCGAGCGCGTAGCTCACGAACTCAAGGCGCGCGTTCTTCGAATGGCTCTCGATCGGGAAAATGCTTTTAAATGCAGCCTGCAGGCCCTCGCTCTTGCGGTTTTCCCCAGGCACGTACTCCTGCAGGAATGCAGCAAAAGAATCAAGCTGCGTGGCCAGCAAAAACGGCACGGGCAGCACGCTGCTACGCTTGGCAAAACTTTTGCGGATGCGCTTTTTTTCGGTGAAAGAGTACGCCATATCAACTCCACGAAAGAGTTAGAGACTGAAAGTAACAGGCAGCAGTACACCCGACGGTTTTCCCGCGGGATGCACTGCAATCTGCAACCTTCTCAGAAAAGGGAAAGGCTGGCGGTCGCCCGCCAGCCATATCACCGTGCCGCAATTACTTTATTTCCGCCGTCGCGCCAGCTTCGGTAAGCTGTTTGGCGAGGGCTTGCGCGTCGGCCTTGGAAATGCCTTCCTTGACCGGCTTGGGTGCGCCGTCCACCAGATCCTTGGCTTCCTTGAGACCGAGGCCGGTCACCGCACGCACCACTTTGATGGCGTTGACCTTGTTGGGACCGGCATTGGTCAGGACCACGGTGAACTCGGTCTGCTCTTCCGCTGCGGCTGCAGCGCCGCCAGCGGCAGGCGCGGCAACCGCGACCGCGGCAGCGGCAGCGGAGACCCCGAATTTCTCTTCCATATCCTTGATCAATTGCGACAACTCGAGCACCGTCATTCCGGCGATGGCATCGAGGATTTCAGCTTTAGCTACTGCCATGTCTAACTCCTATTTCCTAAGTCGAAAAAGTAAACAGTATTTTTCAGTCACGCAGCCTGTTTTTGCTTCTGATCATGCACGGCGGCAACCGTTCGCACGAACCTGCCCGGCACCTCGTTGAGGGTACGGACGAATTTGGCGATCGGCGCTTGCATGGTTCCCATCAGCATTGCGATAAGTTCGTCGCGACTCGGCAGCCTGGCGAGATCGCCGACTTCCCGGGGCGACATCATCACGTTCGGCATGGCGCCGGCCTTGATTACGAACTTGTCGTTGCCTTTGGCAAACTCGTGCAGCACCTTGGCAACCGCAACCGGATCGCTCGAAATACCGTAAGCGAGAGGACCGACCATTTTCTCGGACAGTCCCGCGAACGGGGTATCGGCGACCGCGCGGCGCGCCAGAGTGTTTTTCAGGACGCGAAGGTAAACGCCCGAGTTGCGCGCTTTCCTGCGCAATTCGGTCATGTCGCCCACCTGCATGCTGCGGTACTCTGCCAAAACAATGGCTTGCGCCTGCGCCACTTGGGCGCTGACTTCGGCCACTACCGCTTGCTTCTGCTCCAGATTAAGACCCAAGGTCTACCTCCTTTCGATTAAACCAGTTCCTCGCCGCCGCGATTGCGACAGCTCGAAACCGACCACGGCGACCTTAGCTCCAGGAGTCAGACATAGGTACATGTTTGACCTGTTTCCGGGTGCACCGTCTGCGTAGAGCGCGAGGCGGAAGGGATAAACCGTGCCATCCCTTACGCCGTCACAATTAAGCCTTGTGGGTCATCGCTCGGAACTTGCGCAGGGCTGCACGCCCCGTGCCCGAATCTCCGCGCCTCACCACCCGACCCCTACGGTCTTTGACAACCCGCCGACGATGCCCCGACGGCGGCCCAAAGTTCTACCCCCGCCACTGGCGAGGGGCTTTGCATTCCAACTACTGCGACAAACTGGCCTGGTCGATGCGGACACCCGCCCCCATCGTGCTCGATAGGCTCAGCTTCCTGAGAAAAATCCCTTTCGAGTTCGCCGGCTTGGACTTGCTGACCGCGTCGACCAGCGCCTTCAGATTCTGTTCCAGCGCCTCGACCGTGAACGACGCGCGGCCGATCGTGCATTGCACGATACCGGCCTTGTCGGTGCGGTACTGCACCTGGCCCGCCTTGGCGTTCTTGACGGCCTGCGTCACATCCTGCGCAACCGTTCCCACCTTGGGGTTCGGCATCAGGCCGCGCGGGCCGAGAATCTGGCCGAGCTGGCCGACTACGCGCATCGCGTCCGGCGTGGCGATGACCACGTCGAAATCCATTTTGCCGGCCTTGACCTCGTTGGCCAGATCGTCCATGCCGACGATGTCGGCACCGGCGTCCCTTGCCTGCTGGGCCTTGTCGCCCTGCGCAAAAACCGCGACGCGCATCGATTTGCCGGTACCCTGCGGCAGCACGATGGAACCGCGCACCGCCTGATCCGATTTCTTGGCGTCGATGCCGAGATTGATCGATACGTCGATCGACTCGTTGAACTTGGCGGTAGCGCCTTCCTTGATAAGCTTGAGCGCTTCCTGCACCGGATACAGCCGGGCACGGTCAGTCTTGGCGCGCACCGCTTTGTAACGCTTGGATACGTGTGTCATTTACAGCCCCTCCACTTCGACGCCCATGCTGCGGGCGCTGCCGGCGATGGTGCGCACCCCCGCTTCCAGATCGGCCGCGGTGAGATCGGGCATTTTCATCTTGGCAATTTCTTCGGCCTGTGCCCGCGTGATTTTGCCGACCTTGTCGGTATGCGGACGCGGGCTGCCTTTATCAAGTTTCGCCGCCTTCTTGATGAGCACCGTTGCGGGCGGCGTCTTCATGATGAAGGTGAAGCTTTTGTCCTGATACGCGGTGATTACGACCGGCACCGGCAGTCCGGGTTCCATTTTCTGCGTGGCGGCGTTGAACGCCTTGCAGAATTCCATGATGTTGAGGCCGCGCTGGCCGAGCGCGGGGCCGAT